>NZ_JBMNVY010000038.1:0-16265 GCF_049745435.1 Lactiplantibacillus sp. YT640 | reverse complement strand
AACCGTCCACGCAAGGTCTTGGGATGGAAAAGTCCAAGTGAAGTTTTCTTCGGCAAAAAGTTGCGCTTGATTTGACAATTCGTCATGCTCACCAACTGAATGGTAGGGGGGAACTAAGTTGGTTAGTCATTCTTTACAGGGAGAACAACGTGGGATGGTTAAAGTGACTAATGTTGTTCAGAAAAGCAAACAAAAGGTAGCATCTAAATTGAATTTAATGGTCAATAAGCCTAGAATAATGGCAAGTATCACGATGGAGGCTGGTAAATATGGCAACTGAACTAACACCGGATGCACTTGCCGCTTTACGGACAACGCATGCGCAGGATCGAATGGCACCAGTATTGACGCGAGCGATTACGAAGAATGGGATTGAGGCTGCAAGTTTTGATAATCAAGCTGCGAGTCGCTTAGCGCGGACTTTTTCTGTTGAAGTACTAACGGGTAAGGTCAGTAATCAGAAGCACAGCGGTCGTTGCTGGGAGTTTTCATTATTAAACACGCTCCGGCATAAGTTTGCGACCCGGTATCACGTCAAAGACTTTGAGTTATCACAAAACTATTTGTTTTTCTGGGATAAGATTGAAAGGGCTAATATTTTTTATCGGAATGTTGAACAAACGGCGCGTCAGCCGATTGATGACCGGCTTGTTCAGTTCTTATTTGCTAATCCGGGCGAAGATGGTGGTCAGTGGGCGATGGCGGCCAGCTTGGTTCAAAAGTATGGTGTCGTTCCAGCTAGTGTGATGCCAGAGTCCTTCAACACTGATAATACGACGGCATTTCAAGCCAGTTTATCACGGCAGCTTCGTAAAGATGGGTTAAAACTTCGGCAACTCGTGATGGATGGTGCAAGCGAGGCCGAGCTACAATCACTGGAGAAATCAATGTTGCAAACGGTCTATCGGATGACGGCGTACTCATTTGGTGAACCACCAACTAGCTTTGATTTAGAATATCGTGATGATGAGCAACAGTACCATCGTACGGCTAATTTAACGCCTCAGCAATTCTATCAGGACTACTTTGAAACTGATCTGGATGATTACGTGGTCGTTACTAATTCACCAGATAAGCCGTTTAATCGACTTTATAGCTTGCCAGACGAGGATAACGTGATTGGTGGTAAGCCTATCGAATTTTTGAACCTTGATATGGGTGTGCTGACGGACGTTGCTGTGCAACAGTTACAGGCTGGCGAAACGGTTTGGTTTGGCAACGATGTGTTGCGACAGATGGACCGGAAGACGGGATACTTGGATGCCCATTTATTTGAAACTGGCAAGTTATTTGGAACCAACGATCATCTGACTAAGGCGCAACGGCTGTTAACAGGTGAAGGTGAAGTTAGCCATGCCATGACGTTAACCGGCGTTGATTTAGTGGCTGATACGCCAACTAAGTGGAAGGTCGAAAATAGTTGGGGTGAGCAAGTAGGTGATCAAGGCTACTTCGTAATGAGCCAAGATTGGTTTAATGAGTACGTCTATGAAGTAGTTGTTCACAAGCATTTCTTGGCACCGGAATTTCAGGCGCTGCTTAACGAACGTGCACAGCGGCTACCCGCATGGGATCCGTTGCACTAGGAGGGTAATGTGATGGGAATATTTTCAGAACGATTAAAAGAAGCGATGCAACAAGCGAACATAACCTCTGCTCAGTTATCTAAACAAACGGGAATTGGTCGTTCATCAATCAGCCAGTGGTTAAGTAATAAATACGTGGCTAAACATGATAAGGTTACGGCGTTAGCGACAGTACTGAATGTGTCGCCAGATTGGCTGCTAGGTACGACTGATGTTGCAACAGCGGTGGCCCCGGAAGCGGTACCGATTCCAGTATCGGTCACGCCAACCCCTGCCGTTGACCCCGAATTAATAACATTGTGGGAACAGCTGGATACCAAACAACGATCTAAGTTGATCAAAAAGGCACGGAAGTTGTTGACTAAATCGGCCGAACAGCCCAACACAAAGCGGAAAAAGAACAAGAAAAAGAAAAAAGGCAAGAAACGGAAATAAGGCAATGCAAAAAACAACTTTTGCTCCTCAGCTCGTCGTGAGGAGCAAAAGTTGTTTTTTGACTGTCATGATGAATTATCAGGGGTTGATAATGGTGAACTAAATGGTCCATTTTTCCCAGTCACGCGCCCAAATCAGTCCCATGACGCCTTCTCCAACGTGAACCCCAACGACGGGACCAATCTCGCCTTCATCGATGGTGAGATCAGGAAAGCTAGCCTTCAAGTCAGCTGTCCATTCGGCTTGGAGTTTCGGATTGTTGCCATTTTCGATTGTGACGCGAAGTGGATAGTCAACGGCAGCAATCTCAGCAGCCAGCTTGGCTTTGATGGCTGCGTATGCCCGCCGCATCGTTCGTTCTTTTTGAATAGCGACGATCTTGCCATCTTGAAAGGTCAGAACGGGTTTAATGCGTAAGAGGTTGCCAACGAGTCCAGAAGCGTTTGAGAGCCGACCAGTCCGAACCAAGTGACTGAGATTATCGACAACAAAATATACGCCGGTTGTTTCACGGATTTTTTTGAGCTGAGCAATAACTTGTTCGGGTGAGTATCCTTCAGCGACTAATTTAGCAGCTAACAAGACCATGTAAGCTTCTCCACCAGCCGTAATTAGTGAATCAAACGGATAAACCTTGATGTTGGTTACGTTTGGCAGGTAACTTTCGAGATTAGTAATAAAGCTGGTGATACCAGAAGAAAGATGGATACTAATGACAGCATCATAGCCCGCCTTTGCCAGCTGATCATAAGTCGTTTGCATCTGACCAAGGGTAATCTGAGTGGTCGTTGGTAACTCAGGCGCGGTACGCATTCGTTCATAAAATTCTTTGGACGTTATTTCGACGTTTTCTAAGTAGGTTTGGTGACCAAAAATAACAGTAATTGGGACGACGTGAATATGATACTTTTCAACATCGACCGCTGAGAGGTAGCTTGCGCTATCCGTTACAATTGCGGTTTTCATTTTTCCCCCGCTTTCATTTGGTGAAAGTATTGCCTAACATTATAACGCTTGTCAGTAGTTGAAAGCTAGCTTTGATGAATAGATTAAGGCGATTAATGTTTGAAATTCTCAACAACTAACGTCATAATGAGAATCATTAAATGGGGGAGGGCGCAGGATGACCAAACGAATTGAGATAAAACCGGCAACAGCTGCGGATCAAGCAGCGCTGGCTGAAATATATTTAGTGGACCGTCAGCAAGATTTTCCATGGGTCACTGATCCACAACTGCAAGATTTTAACGAAGACAGCCGTGGTGAATTCGTGCTGGTCGCGTGGATTGATGGTCAGCGGGCTGGCTTTTGTTCGTTGTACCGGCTGGCCAACTTCATTCATCTGCTTTTTGTGGCCCCAGATTTCCGCCACTTGAAAGTTGGTGAACGGCTACTGACAGAAATGCGCCAGTATGCAACCGAACCACTCACGTTGAAGTGTGTGATGGCCAACGAAAATGCCCTGCGATTTTATGCGCAAGTAGGGTTTCGAATTGTCAAAGCAGATGCGGACGCGCTCCCACCAAATTATACGTTGCGTGATACGCATACTGAGCAGTACGTGGCATTAGTGGATGTTATGGCCAATGAACGCAAACTTAATTAATCTAATTTATTTTTAATTTTAAGGTTGACATTGTGATAATCTGGCGCTAGAATCTAATCATTAATTAAATTTAGATTAAAAACCGTGATAAGGAACGGTGCTAAGCTGGTTAGTTAGCGAGCTGCGGATTGGTGTAAGGCAGTCAATACCACTTAACATAGATCACCTTGGAGTTGCGCCTCGAAATTCGTGGAGATGGTGCTGGATGGTACCCATTAATGTACCGGCGTATCGCAATTGCTGTACGTACTAAGGTGACTATTGTGAAGTAGTCGCGAATAAAGGTGGTAACCCGTTCTGGACGTCCTTTAATTAACTCATAGGAGTTAGTTAAAGGACGTTTTTTATGATTTAAAGGTGGTGAGGAGTATGGAATCGGACATTCAGGTGGCTAGTTACCAACAAATGTGGGCAATGGTAACTAGTCGCACGAGGACTTGCTCCTCGAGTAACACATAGGTCAACAAGGAATCAAAAACACATAGTATAACTGAGTACTCCGGGTAGATCACATACGATACCACGTGTATCGATTAACACATAGTTTTAGCAACGTGCAATTTATACGTTTAGGCACACATAGTTTTAACATGAACGATATTTATGACCCGTAGTCTTAATAATTCGTATTTAAGACGCCCGTACAATTAGCTGGCGCACTGAATACATCCAAATAATGAAGTGACAACTAGATTAATTGTAATGAGTTAACGTATTAGCAATGGTTAGACGGCCTCATTACGAACACATATTAGGATAACAGTAACCACAAACACATAATGGAGGTTTTATAATGACAACTACCACCACAGAAACAGAAACTCAAGTTGCACAACAGCTATTTACGGCCTATCAGACACAGCATGCGTTAACAATGGCTGATTTTACAAGTAGTGTCGTTGACGAAGACGCTGCGTATCGAGTTCAAGCCGCATTAACGGCCTTAAAACAGCAGCCGGTTGGTGGATACAAGGTCTCGTTGACGAGTGCGGAAACTCAAAAGATGTTTGATGCTCATACGCCGCTGTACGGTGTCCAGGTTGCGGATCACTTTTTGGCGGCACCAACCACGGTTCGACGCGGGCAACTAATGGACCCACTCGTCGAAGTGGAGTTGGTCTTTAAGGCTAAAGAAGACCTGTCAACCACCGATTCATTGACCGATTTATGGCAAAAAACGACTGTCGCGCCGGGACTTGAATTGCCAGATTCACGTTTTGCTGACTGGTTTCCCGATTTGCCTAAAAATTTGGTGGTCGCGGATGCCGCAGTCGGTGGGCTAGTGGTATATGGAACTGAACGAGAGACTGCCGAGTTGTTCGCTTCAGCTGATGCAGTGGCAACGTCAAAGTGTACGCTAGTCCATGATGGGGGGACGGTTAAAACTGGTCAAGCGAGTGAAGTGTTGGGTAACCCGCTTGAGTCATTGAAGTGGTTAGTCGGCAAGCTTGCAGAGCAAGGTAAGACATTAACGGCTGGCCAACGAGTTTCGTCGGGGACGTTTGTCCTACCACCACATTTGACCGCGGGGCACTGGCAAGCCGACTTCGATGCCGGGCTGGGACAGGTTGCGCTGGATGTAACAGAAGCCTAAGTAAAATAATCACGAAAAAGGCCTTCATAAATGTCATGACATTTATGAAGGCCTTTTTGAAGTGTTGCTAAATGAATGTTTTTCAGATGATTAGTAATTTTCAAAGATTGGACAGACTGCTAATTATCCAATTTGTAGACCAGAATGTTTCACGTGAAACATTACTTATTTAAACGATGGTAGTTTTGATCAAAGTACTTGCCGTTGCGAATATCATTCGGCATTTCTTTGTAAGGTGCTTCACTGATTACATCTTCATTGTTTTGGCCGGCGTCGCCCATGTAAGTAATATTGGCAAATTCGGGTACAACTAGTTTTGGATAAGTGGCATACTTTTCACGAGACTGTTCCATTAAATCGATGTGTTCGTTTTGGTAAGTGACCGTAATTTCAGGGTGTTCTTCAACCCACTTTGGGAAGAAAATCGTACCGTGTAGTTTCTTCTCATTGGGCATGAAGTCTAGTGCAACGTCAGTCCCAGTTGGTTCAGTCCAAGAAATTTTGTAAATGCCTTCGGTCAACATGACGATGTCAGCTTTTTGATCAGTGACCCAACGACCGGCAACCATCCCACCGTGGATTCGGTAATCAACGGTGTGGTCGTTCTTGGCGTACCACTCGTATTCCCAGCCGTTATCATAAGTGTAGATAAAGTGTGTGCCGAGAAAGTCATCAAGTGTTTTAAAAGTTTTTGTCATTAGAATTACCTTCCTTATGTCTAATATGTCATTTTAATCATGTAATTTATTACATGTTTTAAACAACAAGGTTAGTGTATACTGTTATCAAGGAATCGTCAAGGAGGAATTTCCAATGGCGCAAAAAAACAAGTTACAATTTATTATTCTAGGGTTATTAAACCAGCAACCATTAACGGGCTATGATCTAACTAAAGCCTTTGATGACGAGATCGGTGAATTCTGGCAAGCTCAACATAGTCAAATTTATCCGCAATTGAAGCGACTAGAAGAACAAGGTTACGTCACGCATGAAATTACGGTCAGTGGCGAAAAACTTGAAAAGAAACTCTACCACATCACCGCAACTGGTCGGCAGCTGTTACATGAGTGGATCAGTGTCGGTACACCAGACTTAACCGCTACGAAAGATGAATTTATTTTAAAACTATACTTTATTCAAACGGATCGTGATCCACGCCTACTAGCGATGTTACAGGAACAGCTCACCCTGCACACAGCTAAGTTAGCACACTTACAACAGCGATTGGCGACCGTTTTCCCGCAAGCTAAAGCTGCTAAGCAACATTATGGTCACTATTTGATCTTACAACATGCGATCGGACGAGAAGACTACTATGTGAATTGGTTGAAGCAGACGTTGAAAGCCTTACCGGAGTAATGGGGAGAGTGCTGCCGTTCTAACTGGTGGCTGGAATCATAGCGTTAAAAGCTACCCTTAATTATTTAGAGCGGCGTTTGAAGGAAATCAGCTTATGATTATATGCGTGTGAGAAATGGTGCCGTTTGAATTCTGAAACTGGTATAATGGCAGTGGTCAATATCAATTCACTTCAATGAGGAGATTAACTATGGAAAATCAAAAAATGCAAGAGCCACTTGTCTATCGGCGAATTTTACTGACCGTTGATGAGGACGATAATACCTCTTCAGAACGTGCGTTTCGATACGCAACGACTTTGGCCCACGACTATGATGTTCCGTTAGGAATTTGTTCGGTGCTGGAAAGCGAAGATATCAATATCTTTGATTCATTAACACCGTCGAAGATCCAAGCTAAACGGAAACACGTTGAAGATGTTGTTGCCGAGTACGTTCAGCTTGCTGAACAACGAGGCGTTAATCAAGTAGAGCCGCTTGTCTATGAAGGCGGTGATGTGGATGACGTCATTTTAGAGCAAGTTATTCCAGAATTTAAACCAGATCTATTAGTGACCGGTGCCGATACTGAATTTCCACATTCTAAGATTGCTGGGGCAATTGGTCCGCGTTTGGCCCGAAAAGCACCTATTTCAGTTATCGTTGTTCGGTAATCAAGACTCGGGACAGGGATTAAGATCCAAGCTGATGAAATTTTAACAACCGCAAGCTCATCATGGCTAATGAGGAGCTTGCGGTTGTTTTTGACTGCTATTGTTCATTAATGAACTTAACAATTTAATTTTTTTATTGGCTATAAATACTGCTAAACATGAGTTTATAAGTGTACTGTTTGGATGATATTAAATAATTTTTCAAATTCTTGTTGCATTATGAGCAAGGATGGCTATAATAAAGTTTGTAAATTAATTCACAAAGGAATTGAACGGAGGAAGCACTTCATGATTAAGACAGAAAAAAATCAAACAAGCAAAGTTACTGATGAAGTTGATCAATTAGTTCAACGTTCTAAGAAAGCATTAGCTATTTTGAAGTCATATACCCAAGCACAAATCGATGATTTATGTGAAAAGGTTGCGGTTGCCGCACTGGACAATCATATGAAGTTAGCCAAGTTGGCGGTTGAGGAAACCGGTCGGGGTGTTGTTGAAGATAAGGCGATTAAGAACATCTACGCCAGCGAATATATCTGGAACAGCATGCGCCATGATAAGACAGTCGGCGTCATTAAAGAAGACGATGAAGAGCAACTAATGGAAATTGCTGAACCAGTTGGTATCGTAGCCGGGGTTACACCCGTAACGAATCCAACTTCAACAACGGTTTTCAAGACGTTGATCTCATTAAAGGGGCGTAACACGATCGTCTTTGGTTTCCATCCTCAAGCTCAGAAATGTAGTTCTGCGGCTGCTGATGTGATGCGGGAAGCGATTAAAGCTGCTGGTGGTCCAGCTGATGCTGTTTTATACATCGAACACCCAAGCATTGAAGCAACCGACGCCTTGATGCACCATACGGATGTTGCGACGATCTTGGCTACCGGTGGTCCAAGTATGGTGACAGCCGCTTACTCATCAGGTAAACCAGCACTGGGTGTTGGTCCTGGTAACGGCCCAACTTATGTTGAAAAAACAGCTGACATTAAGCAGGCGGTTAACGACATTGTTTTATCGAAGACGTTTGATAATGGGATGATTTGTGCTTCTGAAAATAGTGCCATTATCGACAAGGAAATTTATGCTGAAGTTAAAGCTGAATTTATTCGTTTGGGTTGCTACTACGTTAAACCTAAAGATGTGCAAGCCTTGAGTGATGCTGTCATTGATCCTAACCGGCACACAGTTCGTGGTCCAGTTGCTGGTAAAACAGCTTATCAAATCGCACAAATGGCTGGCTTGAAAGATGTCGCTAAGGACTGCCGGGTCTTGATTGCGGAGATTAATGGTGTCGGTATCAAGTACCCATTATCCGGCGAAAAATTATCACCAGTTCTGACCGTTTACAAAGCGGATTCGCATGAAGCGGCGTTCAAACGGGCTAATGAATTACTTCACTATGGTGGCTTAGGCCATACTGCTGGGATTCATACGACCGATGATGCATTGGTCAAAGAATTTGGCTTACAAATGCCAGCTTGCCGGATCTTAGTTAACACGCCATCTTCAGTTGGTGGGTTAGGTAACATCTACAATAACATGGCGCCTTCATTAACTCTGGGCACGGGATCATATGGTGGCAACTCGATTTCTCATAACGTTACAGATATGGATCTGATTAATATCAAAACTGTGGCAAAACGGCGTAATAACATGCAATGGGTCAAAATGCCTCCCAAAGTCTACTTCGAACGCAATTCCGTTCGCTACTTGGAACACATGGCCGGGATTAAGAAGGTTTTCCTAGTTTGTGATCCTGGGATGGTTGAATTTGGCTATGCTGATCGAGTAACGGCGGTCTTGAACAAGCGGACTGATCCGGTTGATATCGACATCTTCTCAGAAGTTGAACCGAACCCGTCGACTGACACAGTCTACAAAGGGGTTGCCCGGATGAAGGCCTTTAAGCCAGATACAATCATTGCACTCGGTGGTGGTTCTGCAATGGACGCCGCTAAGGGGATGTGGCTCTTCTATGAACACCCAGAAGCTTCCTTCTTAGGTGCTAAACAGAAGTTCCTGGATATCCGGAAGCGGACGTACAAAGTACCAGTATCCGAAAAAGTAACTTATATTGGGATTCCAACGACTTCTGGGACTGGTTCTGAAGTAACGCCATACGCGGTTATTACGGACTCCAAGACGCACGTCAAATACCCGATTACGGACTACGCAATGCAACCAGATATTGCGATCGTTGACCCACAATTTGTTGAAACGGTGCCAAAGCGGACGACGGCTTGGACTGGTCTCGACGTAATTACCCACGCAACCGAAGCATATGTTTCAACGATGGCTTCTGACTTCACACGCGGCTGGTCAATTCAAGCTTTGCAATTAGCCTTCAAGTACTTGAAAGCTTCTTATGATGGTGACAAGATGGCTCGTGAGAAGATGCACAATGCCTCAACGCTAGCTGGGATGGCCTTTGCCAATGCCTTCTTGGGTATCAACCACTCGATCGCCCATAAATTAGGCGGGGAATTCAACTTACCACACGGATTGGCAATTGCGATCACTTATCCGCAAGTCGTTCGTTACAATGCTGAAATCCCAACGAAGTTAGCAATGTGGCCGAAGTACAACCATAATACTGCCTTAGCCGACTATGCCAACATTGCCCGGGCCTTAGGGTTACCAGGCAAGACCGACGAAGAACTCAAAGAAAGCTTAGTTAAAGCTTACATTGACTTGGCTCATTCAATGGATGTGACCTTATCCTTGAAAGCCAACCGGGTCGAAAAGAAGCACTTTGACGCCACCGTCGACGAATTAGCCGAACTGGCCTATGAAGACCAATGCACGACCGCTAACCCACGCGAACCTTTAATCAGTGAATTAAAGGCGATTATTGAACGTGAATGGGACGGCCAAGGTACTGAAAAATAGCCCTTTGTGAATTAAGGGAGCCCGCGCTCATGATGAGCGCGGGCTTTTTTGTCATGTGGTTTTAGAATAACTACCTGGAAAGTTTTTACTGTTTGTTTTCAGAGGAGGAGAAAATGAAGACTTGATATGGATAAATTATCGGCTTGCACACTATATAGATATACTTATAGGTGTACTAAATATTTTTGAGATTCGGTTAGGAAAATTCGGCGTTCTAGGCTACAATAATGCAAGAGTTAATTTTACGGAGGAGAAGCCCATGAAAAATAAGGCAGTCACAATCAAAGATGTTGCGCGCCTTGCAGAACGCTCAATTGCGACCGTGTCACAAATTTTAAACGGGCATGGTGATAAGTTTAGTGCGGCGACGGTTGCTAAGGTGGAAGCGGCCCGGGATGAATTAAATTATGAGCCTGATTACTTTGCTCAGCGGATGATTAAGAAGACCAGCAAAACAATTGGGGTCCTTGTGCCTGATATTCGGAATCCCTTTTTTGGTGAGCTGCTTCGAGGCATTGAAAACGTCTTGTATCAGCAAAATTTCATCACGATGTTGTGTAATGCTGATCTGGATGAAGACAAAGAACGCGTCTATTTGGATGAACTCAGCCGCCGGGGTGTGGATGGCTTTATTATCGCAAGTTCGGCCGTTTCCAATAATGCGATTAATGATATTCTACGGCAGAAGGGTCACCCATTTATCGTCTTAGACCAAAAGCGCGCCGAAGGGTTCAGCGATTCTGTGTTGACTGATGACTATGATGGGGGGCGGCAAGCTGCTCAACACTTAAAAGATTTGGGACACCGGCAAGTCGCCGTTCTTATTCCAGCAAAACCGTCAGCCAATGTCCAAAAGCGGCTTAGTGGTTTTTATAGTGTGTATCCGCGGACAGCGGTACATGTCATCGCGACGCCGCTTTCTAAAGTGGGTGGTCGCCAAGTTGTTCCGGAAATTTTGGCGACTGGAGTTACGGGGATCTTTGCAGTCAATGACGAAATCGCATTCGGTGTATACTTAGGCATGGCTGAACATGATAAGCGGATACCGGATGATTACAGTGTCATTGGCTATGACGATGTCGAAATGTGCCAATATGTCGCGCCACAGCTTACAACCATCGCACAACCGATTTTTGAGTTGGGGCAAACGACAGCCAACCAGTTACTCGACCGTATTGCTAATCCGCAGCAGCCATGGGAAGAACACCACTTACCAGTTAAATTAATTGAAAGAAATTCGACGGCACATTTGAATTAATTATTCAGATGTGTTATATTTTTTACGAGTTATTAAAACGTTTTCATAAAACGTTTTAATAAAAACTAAATTCAGATTAATTTAACTATTTGGAGGGACCATTATGAATACGGTAACCGTTATTGGGAGTATCAACTTAGACCGGACGATTCGGGTTGAAAACATGCCAAAGCCTGGCGAAACGATTCACACTAAGGAAATCTTTTCAGCCGGTGGTGGTAAGGGCGCGAACCAGGCCGTCGCAGCGCAACGTTCTGGTGCTAATACCCACTTTATTGGTGCGGTTGGTGACGATGCTGCTGGTAAAACCATGCTTGATTTATTGACGCAGGAAAAGATCAACTTGGCAGGGATCACAAAGATGACTAATCAATCGACAGGTCAAGCTTACGTCACGGTTGATGATGCCGGTGAAAACCAAATTATGATTCATGGTGGTGCCAACATGGCCTTTACGCCAGCAGACGTTGAAGCCCACCGTGATATCATTGAAACTAGTGATTTTGTGGTTGCACAATTTGAAAGCGCTGTCGATAGTACGGTCGAAGCCTTTAAAATTGCACAGGCCGCTGGCGTAAGAACAATCTTGAATCCCGCTCCAGCCATGGAAAAAGTCCCCGCTGAACTTTTAGCAGTTACTGACATGATTGTACCAAATGAGACGGAAACGGAAACTTTGACTGGGATTGCAATCACCGATGAAGCCAGCATGTTAAAGGCGTCCGCTGCATTACACGCCCTCGGTATTTCAGCTGTTATCATTACGATTGGTAGTAAGGGTGCGTTTTATGATATCGATGGGCGACATGGTATCGTACCAGCTTTTAAAGTCGAAGCCGTGGATACGACTTCAGCCGGAGATACGTTTATTGGCGCGATGAGTAGTGTGTTAAATAAAGATTTTAGTAATCTTGAAGATGCGATTCGCTATGGTAACCGGGCGTCATCGATTGCCGTACAACGTTTCGGTGCGCAACCATCAATTCCTTATAAAAATGAAATTACAGCCGCGGAGGGTAAATAATTATGAAAAAAACAAAAGTTATTAATTCAGATTTGTCACGAGTTATTGCAACGATGGGCCATTTCGATAAGTTGAGTATTGGTGATGCTGGCATGCCAGTACCAAGTTCAACCGAAAAAATCGATTTAGCCGTTGATAATGGTATTCCTAGTTTTATGCAAGTCTTGAATAACGTCTTGGAAGAGCTTGAAGTACAACGAATCTATTTGGCAGAAGAAATTAAAGTTCAAAATCCTAAGATGTTGACGGCCATCAAGAAGCGCTTACCAGACACCCCAATTACCTTCATTCCACATGAAGAAATGAAGAAGGACTTGGCTGACTGCAAGGCCTTTGTTCGGACTGGTGAAATGACACCTTATTCAAATATTTTATTGGAAAGTGGCGTTACTTTTTAAAGTAGTTGGTGATTAATGGAGGGATTGGAATGAATACTACCGCTTTACTAATTGGCTTAGGGCCGTTACTTGGTTGGGGACTTTACCCCACGATTGCGTCGAAAATTGGTGGTCGGCCTGTTAATCAGATCTTGGGTTCAACTATTGGAACGTTAATCTTTGCGCTGATTTATGCATGGGTGCAAGGGATTGCTTTTCCAAGCGGCATGAATCTCTGGTTTTCAATTCTATCAGGGATCGGTTGGGCAAGTGCCCAAATCGTGACATTTAAAGTGTTTACGATGGTTGGTTCTTCACGAGCAATGCCAATTACGACGGCCTTCCAGCTGTTGGGCGCATCACTGTGGGGCGTCTTCGCCTTAGGTGACTGGCCTGGGGCAATGGACAAGGTCTTGGGTGGCCTAGCCTTAGTTGGAATTATCATTGGTGCCTGGCTAACAGTGTGGTCTGAACATAAGGATGCAGGTAACGCCCGGACCTTACGCCAAGCTGTTATCTGGTTAGCAGTTGGTGAAATCGGGTACTGGGCTTATTCGGCTGCGCCCCAAGCAACCAATATTGGTGGGGAGGAAGCCTTCGTTCCCCAAGCAATTGGGATGGTTATTGTTTCGATCGTATATGCCCTGTTCTTAGCATCACGAGGTGAAAAGTTAGCCCTCGTTGAAGGGGTGTCATACACGCACATCATCTCAGGTTTCTTCTTCGCGTTTGCGGCGTTGACTTACTTAATCTCTGCGCAACCAAATATGAACGGATTAGCAACCGGCTTTATTCTTTCACAAACCTCCGTTGTATTGGCAACGTTAACCGGTATTTGGTTCTTAGGCCAAAAGAAGACTACCAAAGAAATGTGGGTCACGATTGGTGGACTGATACTAATTATTGCGGCAGCAGCTGTTACGGTGACGATTTAAAACAAATTAATATGGCTATAAGACTATTTAATAGAGTCGCTTTGAAGGAGTTATACGCTTCTTTAAAGCGACTCTATTTTTACGGTTATTGATTACAATGGTCGATTACAAAATTTGCTTTATGATATGGCGATAATGAAAATAATTCGGCATAATATTTATAGTTTATATCAGACATCTAAATGTTTGATGAATCATTAGTCCATTAATTTAAAAAGCCAATGAAAAAAGAGTGCATTAATAATGTATGCGCTTTCGTATATATTTATCTGTGAAGAAAAGAAATGATTAAGGAGCGATTTTGATGAATAATTCATGGATTAATATTTCGGGTAAGGTATACGTTGTTACTGGGGGCTCATCCGGTATTGGTAAAGCAATTGTAACTGAATTATTGAATAACGGGGCGATTGTTTATAATGCTGACCTCAATCAAGGTGATCAGCAAAATGATAATTTACACTTTGTTGAAACCAATGTCACAGATGCGGAAGCGGTTAATCGGCTGGTCTTAAAGGTTGTTGATGAACAAGGAAAAATTGACGGGCTTGTAAATAATGCTGGTATCAATTTGCCACGTTTATTGGCTGACGCCAAGGATCCTCACGGTAAGTATGAATTTGCAGAATCGGATTTTGTGAAAATGTTTGCCGTGAACGTGAAAAGCGTCTTCCTTGTATCGCAGGCAGTTACCCATCAATTCGAGAAGCAACAGTACGGTGTTATTGTTAATATGTCCTCAGAAGCTGGACTTGAAGGTTCACAAGGACAGAGTGTTTATTCAGCAACTAAGGGAGCGATTAATGGGTTCACTCGTTCGTGGGCTAAAGAATTAGGTGAACATAATATTCGGGTTGTTGGTGTCGCGCCAGGTATTATGGAAGCTACTGGGCTAAGAACACGCTCTTATGAAGAGGCGTTAGCTTATACCCGGCATAAAACTGTTGATGACATTCGGGCAGGCTATAAGAGTACGTCAACCACACCTCTTGGTCGGAGTGGCAAACTATCAGAAGTTGCGGATGCAGTTAACTATTTACTATCAGAACGTGCCAGTTACATTACCGGGGTTACGATTAACGTTGCGGGAGGCAAGAGTCGTGGTTAACCTTTAAATTTTAGTTGGGGGCATGGTGAGGCAATGGATAGGCAAAGTTTTGAAATATTAAACTTTTTTATTAATAATGATGCATTGACACTAAGAGAATTACAATCCCATTTTTCTGTTTCGAGAGTCACAATTACCAAGAATATTCGTGCAATCAATGATTATTTGGTGGGTATTGCAAAAATCAACGTTAATCAAGCCAAGTTTTACCTAGTTATCAATAATTATTCTGCCATGGCTAAGCTACAAACTAATTTCTTGAAAAAGGATTTAGATTTCAATGATCCCTCAAAGCGACAAGCAACGATTTTAAAAGAATTGTTACAGCAAATCACGGATTACGTTATTCTGGATGATTTGGCAGAATCATTGGCTGTGAGTCGTGGCACTATCAATAAGGATTTAAAAGCGCTCAAACAACAGCTTGATTATTACCAAGTCAGAATTGAGACAAAAACTAATCGTGGGATTCATTTAGCGGTTGAACATGATTATATGTATGCAGTAATTACACGAACTTTAGTCGGGAAATACTACGAACTGGAAGCAACCTGGGATAAAGCGACAGATGTCAAATTGCTTAATCTTGTTAAAAAACTTGATCATAATAATGATACTGTGACCATGATTAAAAGAAATATTGCGGTTGTTAATTGGTTACGTAAATATAACATTCAAATCAATGATCGTATTAATAACTATCATCCACTTCTTAGTGATGTAACGATGGCGTCCTTGCGGAATCTAGTTACTGAGATAATTGGTAGCTCGTTAAGCACTAGCGAATGGGAATTTATTTCATACCCATTAAACATCAGAAAGCTACCGAAGGATGATAATCAGTTAGTTCAAGTGGGATTGGTCGAAGTTGAGGATTTAATGCAGTCGGTTTTTCCGATCCTTAAGCAAAAATTAGATGTGAATTTGGACTTTAAACGGTTGTTGATGGAGTTGCGATATCATTTATTATTTCTCATTAATCGGGCTATTTTTGATGTCAAGTCAGAAGGATTTATCTCGGTAGACATGTTAAGTAAGTATCCAGTTTCAACGGAGTTAGCGCAATTAACATTATCAACCATTGCCACTAAATTGAATATTCGGATTCGTTCCCAGGAGGTTGGTTATTTAACAGTCTATTTTCAGATGGAGCTTGAAGAATACATGGCAGCGCCAATTATTCATCGGGTTGCACTAGTTGAGCCCATTAATACTAGTATGAAAAAGTTTATTTCCGAGAAATTGAAAGAAATGTTAGATGATGATTTGCAGATTGATGTTTTTAACTCAATTAGTGAATGGGAGCAGAGTCCAGAAAAATATTTACTGATTTTTTCTAACAGTTTTTTAACAGAGGCAAATTCTATAATTAATCCGAACAGAAATTAAAAAGCCCAAAGCAATCACTTACAATGGTAGTAGCTAATTCCAACCAAATA
>NZ_JBMNVY010000037.1:0-16702 GCF_049745435.1 Lactiplantibacillus sp. YT640 | reverse complement strand
GAACCTTTTCTGCCCATAGAAAAACTCCTCCTTAGGTAGGCAAGCTTTGATTATTTGCTTGTCTACCCAAAGAGGAGTATATCCGAATTAATTAAGCTGGCCGGTTTTTAAATTTTCAGTCGATCATCAAGTTTACTGGTCTGTTACCCCCAAAAATTAATTATTGCCCGTTGCCGTACTATAACCATCTGTAGAAGAAGCAGTGCCACCGGTCGTTGTTGAAGACGTATCTCCATAATTCGTCGTTGAGCTACTATCGGTGTTTGCACTATAACTGTAGCTAGGCGTACTTGAGCTTGACGTTGCCGAGCTCGTGTCCGTATCGTTGCTATAACTATGCGTTGAAGCCGAACTACTGTTGTCACTACTTTCACTATAAGTCGAATATGATGAACTCGACGATGATTCTGGTTCACTATAGCTATACGTGCTCGAACTTGAGGTTGAAGACGATGCGTTATTCGCTTTCGCCAACTTCTTGCGATCCGTAATCAACTTCTGGTAATCATCGGCCGCTAACTGCGACTTTTTGCGATAAGCTTTCAGGTTTGCAAGTACTTTATCGACTGTCGTTGACGGGGTCGAAGCCTTGAGTTTATTTTTCTTGTTATATAATTTTTGAAAATCAGCATCATAGCTGACCACTTTCTTAACCGTTTTTCCCGTTGTCGTAAACAACTTGTCATACTTCTTAGCAAAGTACGGCTTACTACTCGTTAAGCCAGCAGTCGTCAACCGCTGCTGACCCTTAGTAATGGTGTCCATGGTCACGTCGGTCTTAAGTAACCCCTTAGCGTTGCGTAAATCTTGGTAACTAGTCCGGACCGTCAACATCTTAGCAGCCGTATCATGCTGTTTCTGCAAACGGGTCTTTTCACTTGAATCCTTCATATTATCAATATTATTTTGCAACTTGGTCAAAGTCGAGCTTGAGGCACTCGCCCGCAAGTCCCGTTGGGCTGATGATGTATAAACTTGGTCCACGATCTTTTCCGCATTGGTTCGTGCCGCAGCTTGAGTGGCTTGCCCATGGTTCCACATGAAGAAAGCTCCACCAGCAGCAACAACCAGAATCGCAACACCAGCCAACATCAACTTCCAGTTATAGCGCCGAGCTGGCTTCTTAAGATGTGGATTCTTTTCATCCGTTTCTAACTCAGAAAAGTCACGGTCGTCATCCGGCTGATCATCATGTGGTACCCGCTGTTCTTCGTGCCGAGCGACCCGTGACATGGTTGGCTTATTGGGCTGCTTGCCACCGTTGGGCTGCTGATCACCATACAACTCTTCACGTGATAATGGTAACTCAGGCTGCGTGTCATCATCCGCTTGTTCCGTCCCCTTGACCGCAATCCGCGGTTGCTGTTTACGAGCAACCGGTGGAATATGATCAGCTGGGATGCGCCTTTCGACCTTCGGCTGTTTAGCAGCAGTCGCTTGCGGATCCTTAGCGGTTGTGGCCGTGGCCTGAGATACAGCAGCCTTTGATGTCGCTGACTTGGGGACTGTGGACTTCGGGGCCGTGGATTGTGCTACCGCAGATGCGGCGGCCGCGGCACTCGATGTCGAAGCACTAGACTGTTGACTGTGCGTCTTGGCCTGACTGGCAGCTTCCTGACTAGCACGCCGGGCCATCCGCGTCATTGGAACTTCCGACGTTGCCGCCGACTGATGAACCTTGGTACTTGCTGTTGTTTTAGCCACACGCTTCTGATCAGACACTGCGGTGCTGGTTGCTTGTGACGCTTCCTTAGCGGCCCGCGCTGGTGCCGATTGAGCCGCACTAGCTGTCGTCGAAGCTGCGTGCTTGAAACGCTGGTCACTTACTGCCTGTGATGAGACCGCGCTGGCCGTCTTTGGCGCCGCCTGACTTGCTGTTGAGGCCGGTTTAGTTGCGGCGGACTTTTTAGTTATTTGCGCGGATTCCGCCTTTGCCGACGACTGAGAACCAGCCGAGCCTTTTTGCTTAACCGCACTAGTCGCCCCATGCTTGACGGGTGCCGTCGATTGTTTTGCAGCCTGGCGATCGTCTCCGGAATGGCGCGCTTTTTTAGCCACCTTTTCTGGTTCAATTACTGCGTCAACAGGTTGCTTTTCGGCACTGTTATTCGCCGTCGAGCGGGGAATATTGACCGTTGATTTTGCTTCGGCTTCGTCCGCCTTTGATGCGGCCGAGTCTTTCAGATCATAGGCCAAGGGGATCTGTTCATTATCTTGTTCAGTACTATCATCGTCGGGAATTGGCTCAGTAATCGAATTCCAGAGCCGTCTACCCAATCCTTCTTTTTTATTTTTTCTAGACAAAACCAACGCTCCTCGCCAATTTATAATTTACATTAGATTCCTGGTTAAGCGCCGACCAAAAATTTTTATCAATTTCGGTAAAATAACCATTAATAGTTAAATTATAGCATGGAATTGGCTACTGAGAAACCACTGGTCAAGCGGATTTGTGAATAACTGCCCAATACCTTAAATTAAGGTTAAAACTCTGCTATAATCGGCTTATCAAGATATTTGAAAGCGAGGAGTTCATATGGCTACTGCGAAAGTTATTTTTGCTACCATTACCGGTAACAACGAAGACGTTGCCGATATTATTACTGAAAAATTCGAAAAACTTGGGGTCGATGTTGCCAAAGAAGAAATCTCGCAAGCCGACGCAACTGAATTCAACGATGTTGATATTTGTGTTGTCGTCCCTTACACCTACGATGAGGGCGCCCTCCCTGAAGAGGGACTCGACTTCTACGAGGACTTACAGGATTTGGATTTAACCGGTAAGATTTACGGCTGTGCCGGCTCTGGCGATACTTTCTATGATGATGATTATTGCCGTGCCGTCACCGATTTCAGTAACGCGTTAAAGAAGGCTGGAGCTACTCAGGGTGCCAAGGACGTGTTCGTTAACCTTGCACCAGAAGCTGATGATGTAAAAGCCCTGGATGCATTTACTGAACAACTCGTTGCTAAAGTTCAGTAACCTGACTAGTTTGATTGAGTGAATAACAAAGAAACGCTTCAAGAATTCATGACTAATTCTTGAAGCGTTTCTTTTATTAACTGTTATCGACACATCATCCTGACGCTGATACCGAAAATCACAATCACCGTAATCACTTTTATTCAGTCCTTACGATTTCGAGCACGTTGTTTAATGGCGTTTCACACGCCGAAATCCGAGCCAACTACCGAACATGGTCAACCCCAATAGCACTGTTCCCATCACATTTGCACGACTTGGCGCTTCACCAGTTTGCGGTAAAGCCGATGTGCCGAGTTTGGCCGTTGCGGGCTGAACAGCTACCGAAGCTGATTCAGTCGGCCGTGATTCTTGATGATGACCGGCAACGATAGTTTGCGCGTGTTGTGAACTAACTGTGTTGGACGTCTGGCTCCGATGCGGCCATGAAGTGACTACTGATTTAGCCCCATTAGCCGTCGTTTGCATGCCAGAATTACGATCCGCACCCTTTCCATGATTCGTGCCAACCGCGGGTGTTGCGTCATCAATAACTGCATTTGCATCAACGTCAGCCGCATCACCCTCCATCTGGTCAGCATCATCCGTAGGTATTTCTGCTTGATCATCACCATCGATACTTCCAGTCGAGCCGCCGTTCACATCGTCATTGGTATTGGTAGCGCCTGGCTGTTCAGTATTCGTATCGCCATCGCTCGCCGCAACGACCGTGACTGTTGCCACGCGAGTGAAAACTTGACCACTCGCATCCGTATACTGATAAGTCACCTGGTAAACACCGGCTTGATTAGTATCGACCGTGCCAGTTACGACTAGGTCAGCAAGCGACAATTCACCGCCATTAACATCCGTAGCCAAGACTAAATTATCGCTTGGTTGCCACGACTCACCGACAGTAATAGTTGAATCATGAATCTGTAAATCGCTTTGGGATTCCGCCTGTTCGTCGGCCTCCTCGATAACCACCGTTACCGTCATCGTTGCCGTCACCAACTGACCAGTCTTGTCAGTAAATTGATACGTCAACCGATAGTCCCCGGCTGTAGTCCAATCTGGCGTTCCAACGACCTCAATGGCCGACCAGTCTAACGTTTGACCATCACTATCAGTGGCATTCTGAAAATTGCTTTGGGGCTGCCAAGTACTGGTTCCCTGCCCATCCGTATGCACCGTTGCGTGGTTTTGATATAAGTTCAAACTGGCTTGGTTTTCCTTAACAGTTACAGTAATCGTCTGCGTCTGACTACCATACGTGTAAGTAATCTGGTAATCACCCGGAACCATGGTGTTCACTTCACCTGTTATCGTCACATCGTTAAAGTCGATGGCGTGACCGTCTTTATCCGTCGCCCCGTCAAAACCGTCCTGCGCATGCCAAGTGCCACCAGCGTGTAACTCTGTATCATGGACAGTCAAACTTGTCTGGTCAGCTTTCACGATCACCAAAGCAGTGACCGTCTTACCTGCATACTTGAAAGTGACCTGGTAAGTACCCGGCTGACTTGTATTTACTCGGTCACCCGATAGTTTCACAGCCTGGGGATTAGCCACATAGAGGGCCTGAACATCGACTTTTTGACCAAATTGGTCGGTTAAACTCTCGATACTGTCCGTCCAGTTCCAATCATCGCCAACTTCCAGGGTAATGTCGTTGGCATCGATAACTGCTTGGTTTGCTTCCCAGATGTAGGTTCCAATCGGCGTATTTTTTCCTGAATACAGATTCATCAGTTCAGCACTAGTTAACCGTTGCTGGGGATTGGCTACATTTATCCAGTAACCGGTATATTGGTCATTAGCTTCAATGTCCATTAGCCCAACCGACTCGATTTTGGCTGGCGTCAAATCAGTATCCGGACCAAGTGTAATTTTTTGTAGACGCTCACATCCCGCAAACATGTCGAGATTTTGTTCAACGCGATGCAAATTAAAACCAGATAGATCCACCTCAGTTAAATTGGAACATCCTGAAAATAGCAAATGAATCCAAGTAACCTGATCTGTTTTGAACTGAGACCCGAATTTAACACTGGTTAAGTTGTGCATGTCCATAAACCAAGCAGCCATATTGTCAAGGCTATCAGTCTTCCATTTGGATAAGTCTAGCTCCGACAACCCCGTTTTGATAAACAAACCGCCTGCTTCTTTTAGGCTTTCAAAGTTCAAATTCTCGATACCAATAATACGAGTTAACTTTTCATTGGGACCAAACATGTAGTCCGCTTCACTTACTCGACGAGTGTCCCACCCTGAAATATTGATTGTCGTTAGTTGGCTAGTCCCTGGAGAATTGAAAAACAGGTAAGACATATCAGTCACATTTCCCACCTGCCAGCTGCTCAAATCTAGCTCCTTAACATGCGTATTTTCTGAAAAGAAATATCTTAAATCCGTCGCAGAACTAACATCAATTTTTTCAAGCCCTTCATAGTGTTCAACATTCGTCAAATTTTCAAAGAAGCCCCCACTATCACCTATAATGCGAATTGGCTTTGAAATCACAACTTTAACTATTTGTAACACCCACGATTTTGATTGCCACGGACTATCCCCATAGCAATCGTAAATATCGCCACCGTCCAACACTAACACACCAGAATCCGCGTCAAAATGCCATTTAATGCCATCGGCGTTGTAACCAGCACCCCAGATGCCGGCCATCGAGTCATCGTCTTCCATATCATCGTTGCGATAACCATCCGTGAGATGTGGGCGTTCTGGATTTCGAATCACGCCAGCCAAATCACCGCTTCCCCGCTCATTGATGGTTTCCGTTTTATGCTGCGACGACAAGACTTTTGCAGTACTATCCGTGTCAATATCTTGCGACTGCTCGTCGGCACTAACTGGCTGTTCAGAATCATCAGTTGTCGATTGGTTCGGATGCGTATCAAGTGTTGCAGTATGTTCGTCTGACGGAACGGGGGTCTCACTGTCAACTTGATCCGTGACCGGTACACTGACCTGATCAGAATTCGCATGCTCATCATCAGATTGATTGACAATCTCATCAGTATACTGTTCTTCAGCGGCCTGCACTTTAATTGGTTGAGCTTCAGTTACCAGTTCACTCATTGCGGATTCATCCATGGCGTCCGTTACTGGGGATTGCTGCTCAGCGTTACCTTCAGACAAAGTTGCCACTGCCGGTTCAGTCAATGCTTCTACGTGTGTTGATTCATCTGCTCGTCCCGTCACCACATTCATGTTCAACGTAACGAGCGTGATTCCAGCGAACAACCACACCTTACCACTCTTGTACATCTTGTACCGTTTCTTCACTTGTTCCATTAATTTCTCACTCCTTTATTAATTAACCTTGCCGACGTTTAATGCCGACGATGCTGGCTAAACCAGTCACCATTAACATCATGAGTCCCAGCAACCCGAAGCGATTAACTTGTTCGCTAGTTTGCGGTAGCTCACCAGCTACTGACGCTGGATGGCTGACTGGGGCCATAGTCACTTCCGGTTTAGCTGTATCAGCCTTAGCATAACGTTTAGCATCAATTCCGTCCTCATTGCGTTCAGCCGTATTCAGTTTCAAGTTATCACGAAACACCGTGGTCACTTGCTTCTCTAAACCACCGTTAAATTCTGGTCGCACTATCGTGTCTGCTTGCTCCCTTTGACTGCTGGAACCAGCGTTTGCGCCCGTTAAACCACTGTTAGGATCACTAGTATCAGGGTGTTCAGTAGTTCCCGGTTGTTCTGATTGTTCAGGAACTTCCGGCAGTTCTGGTTGATCAGGTGTCCCTGGCGCTGACGGTTCCCCTGGTGTTTCGGGGGTTTCAGGGGTTTCAGGGGTTTCAGGCTGTTCGGGTGTTCCTGGTTCTTCCGGTAACTCCGGTTCAGCTGGTTCTCCCGGTAACGGCGTTTCACCATTGCCAGCACCTTCGACTACCGTAATGGTGGCTGTTTGAGTCCACTGCAGGCCATTGGCGTTCGTGTATTGATACGTGATTTCATAAGTACCGGGTTGCGTCGTGTCAACGTCACCAATCACAACTAAGTCCGCTAGTGTTAATGGCCGTCCCGTCGCATCACTGGCACTTACGAAGTTGTCTGCCGCCTGCCAGTGGTCGCCAACTGTCACCGTTGTATCTTGAACAACCAGTTCTGTCAGGTCTTCAACGTCAGCCTCTTGTTCAGTCACCGTGACGGTCGTTGTCGCCGTGACTAACTGTCCGGTCAAGTCAGTGAACTGATAAACGACCTCATATGTCCCCGGCCGTGTTAAGTCTGGTTCTCCAAGCACCGTCACGTTCTGCCATTCCACTGAACGGCCATCTGCATCCGTTGCACTCGCAAAATTATCCCGTGGGCGCCAGACAGCGCTTCCCGTTGCGGGATCAATTTCAACCGCAACTTCTTGCGCATGCAAATTTAGTTGACTTTGATTAGCCACAACCGTGACAACCACGTTTGTTTGCCGACCCGCATAAGTTAGTATCACGTGATACGACCCTGGCCGGCTGGTGTCAACAGGCTCACCGCTAACTGTCACCGCTTGGGGGTCTGTACTGAACAAGACTCCTGGATCAACTAACTGGCCATTTTGATCAACTAGTTGCGCAATATTTTGTGTCCAGTCCCATTTTTGATTCAAGAAGAGCGTGCTGTCTTTACCGGTAATCGCGGCCGCAGAGACGGTTTCCCAGACAAACGTCGCCGTGTCAGCGTGGTTTCCCGAATATTGCGCCAGGAGTTCAGCACTCGTAAACGTTTGCGAGCTATCAGCTACGTTGACCCATTTGCCGGTATATTTGCTATTCTTAGGCACTTCCGGTAAATCAACTAAGGGTTGCGTGCCGTGTTGACTAAAATCAAGTCCCGGACCAAGTGTCAACGTTTGCAAACTTGTCAAACCAGCTAGCATTTGCCAGTTTTGTTCAACACTCTGCATATTGAAATGGGACAAGTCGAGCACCTTTAGTTTGGCATCATCATTAAACAAACTATTGATTTGAGTGACTTTAGCGACGGTAAACTGCGTACCGAATTCGATACGCTCCAAATCGGACATCTGCGCAAAGGCACCATCGATTTCAACCAGGCTGGCTGAATCAAAGCTCGTCAGATTCAAGTGACGGACGCCTGTGCGCGCAAACATGTTAGCCATCGTCGTCACACTGCGCGTATCCCAGTCAGTCAAACCGTCAATAGTTCGAAGTTGGCCGTTGAACTGGAACATATTTTGCATGTTGGCGACATTATGAGTATCCCAGCCACTGAGATTAAGGTATTTAAGTTCAGTACCCATGAAGTTCCCCATAAACATGTTCACCATTGTGGTCACATTGCCGACTTGCCAAGCACTCAAGTCCAGTCGCTCTAGCGAGGTATTTTCTTTGAACAGAGACTGCATGTTGGTCACAGCACTGGTATCAATCTTTTCTAACCCTTCGTAACGCGTCACGCTGTCAAGATTCGCAAACAGACTATTCATGTTAGTACCGGCAACAATTTTGTCAGCAATCACGATACACTTGATCATCGGCGCCCAAGACTTGCGACGCCAAGGATTATCCCCATAACTGTTATTTAACGTTCCCCCGTTCAGCGTTAGCGTGCCTGTACTGGCATCAAAGTGCCAATCAACGCCAAAGTTACCAGACATTTCATCCTCATCCGCCCTAGTCACAGCACGAGTATCAACGTGCTGTGACTCCACCTTAAGGTCATCTACCAGCTGATGCTGCTCAACATGTTGCAAGTCAGCGGCGGGTTTACGTTCTGACGCGTCAGCAGTATCGAGTAATAACTGTTCACTCGCTTCAGGCTGTTGTTCACTAACAGTCGATTCTGCGGCATTACTGAACAGATCGTCAGTCCGTGATGCTTCATAACTGTTCGTCGCGGGCGCTACCGTGTTTAGTCCGTTCACTGCTGCCATCGAATCAGCGGCTACCTCACTATTGGGCGCGCCAGATGTCCCGTTCAACGCAGCCGTTGATGCAGCGGATTGCGGCTCGTCATTAGTAGCTGGCTGTGCATCGATTACCGTCTGATTAGTAATCGAAGCGTTCTCATCATTAGCCACGACAACGTTATCCGTTTTAGAAACCGAACTTGCCAGTGTTTGATTGCTGCTACCTTGATTTTGAATTGACACACCGTTAGTCGCTACGACACTCGTTTCGCTAGTCGATGCAGATGTTGGTTCATCCGCATGTGCGGTTAACAGTTGAGTATTCAACAATAATAGTGAAGCGCTCGCAAACAACCACATCTTGCCACTTTTATACATTTTATAACATTTCACTTCTGATTCACGGTAATTGATAGTAATTCCCCATTTCTTCAAAAACAACCTAACTGACCTAACGATTAATCTCATTAAATAAAGTGTTCTTACTATATTTGATTATCGTGTTTAACTAGTACATCATTTACGGTTTTTAAATATACCATGGTACCCTCATAATGCTCAACTGATTATCACAATTCTAATTAACCTGTTATCATTATGATTAATCCGCTTGTTTATCGCAAAAATATAATTATCAACTCCCTATTTCTGCAATCGTTTTCATCGTGGTGATTCATTAATTCTGGTCGTTTTAGTATTCGACCACCACTATTCGTTCACCATACTGACAGTTGCATCATGCACCGGTCAGCTGTCACCATGGCGACTGACCAGTGTCTTCCAGTAATCCCCGGCCATCAAAAAAGCCTTGAGCAATATTACTGCTCAAGACCTGGTTTACCCATTCTAATAGCGTATTTCCCTAATTTGAATCGAAAGACTCCCCCCGCGTAATCATGAGCTAGTAGATACGATAATTGTCACTCGGCCCCGAGTCATTTGGATCGTCGTTTCACAACGATTTGTCGAATCGCATTATAAACTAGCTCAACGATGACAAACAGCACCGTGATACCCACAATATCAATTAAATACGAACTAAGTCGATAGCCCACCTTGCCGATCCACAAATCATACGGCCCTTGAATCAGTAAGAAATAGATGACTAACGTTTCAAAAATCGTCCGGGTATGCCGCCAAAACGATCGCCATTGCATTGATTTCACGCCCCTTCAAGTGGTGCCAACATTTGTAACGCCTGTTTGACCTGACTCACTGCTAATTGACTTTGATCACCGACCCGGCCGACGTGTCCAAAGGCAACTGCCGACCCCGTCAACTGACTGCAGACACTGTTATAACGACCAAACTTGCCCGTCGCCGTTGCCACGATTGGCACAACTAATTGCTGCCGTGCTTGCTCAGTTGCCGCCATTAATGCCAACACCGTCTGTGCATCATGTCCAGCCACTGTCACCCGCACGACATCAGCACCAGTTGCTGCTAATTCGTGATAAGTCGCCAATAAATCGTCAGTTGTTGCTGTCGTGACGGTCTGGCTCGCAATTAACCGAATTTCGTTGTCACGCATCTGTTTGGTCAACGTCATAAAATCTGGCTGATTGACCATGGCTAAGTCAATATCCACGCCAGCCACGCTTCGATTATTCACTAATGTTTGATAAGTTTGATAATATTCGGTCACTTCAGCTGGATCGTTTGCCAGCCCAAACATGGCAATTAATGGAATCGTCCCCAAAACTTGTTGCAATTGGGCCGCTGTATTGACTAACTCCGCACGGTTATCCAATTCCTGATAAGGATCTAACCGCCAAACAACAATTTGTGCCACCGAAGTTAAAATCTGCCCCGCTTTACGCAAGAGGTCCTCCCGTGTGGCCCCCGCTAAAACAACACCAATCTTAGGCATCCCTGTCGCTAACGTTAACTCCCCAACTGTAACTTCTTTCAAGACCATTCCTGCTTTCATTTTCATTCGAACAATGCGCGTCCGTTGCCGTTAAATTTTATCTACTCTTAACAATAGCAAATTTTCGCTGTTTTGACACTCAAAATTCATTTTTTGACTTAAAATTTAAAGCGCTTTTAATATTAACTTGTTAATACTGGCATCGCTTTCAGTTTGGCCTTACAATTAAGCATACTTTAGCTCACAAAGGAGTTCAACATGGAAAACGAAAAACAACTTCGATGGTCCAACATTGCTTTAATTGCATTCGTGGCGGTCTGGGGCCTAGGTAACGTTGTCAATAATTTTGCGTTACAAGGGCTTTCAGTCGTCACTTCTTGGATTTTGATCATGATTATTTATTTTATTCCCTACACCTTGATTGTGGGTCAACTGGGTTCGACCTTTAAGGATGCTGAGGGGGGCGTCTCATCTTGGATTCGAGCAACGAGTACCAAGCGCCTAGCTTACTATGCTGCCTGGACTTATTGGATCGTGCACATTCCGTACTTAGCACAAAAACCCCAAGGGATTCTAATTGCATTCAGCTGGCTGTTCCGCGGTAATGGGAACTTCGTCAACACGACACCTGCGTTAGTCGTTCAAGCCATTTGTTTAGTGCTATTCTTATTCTTCCTCTGGATTGCTTCATTGGGACTAACGACACTGAAACGCATCGGGAGCGTTGCTGGTACGGGGATGTTCATCATGTCGATTTTATTCATCATCTTGGCCGTATCAGCACCGTTTATGACCAAGGCGACTGTTCAGACACCGAACATGTTTTCACTCAAGTCCTACTTACCTAAGTTTGACTTTACCTACTTTACGACCGTTTCAATGTTAGTCTTCGCGGTCGGGGGATCTGAAAAGATTTCGCCGTACGTTAATAAAACCAAAAATCCGGGACGTGAGTTTCCGTTAGGCATGTTAGTGCTCGCAGGTATGGTCGCAATCTGTGCCCTGCTGGGTTCATTTGCCATGGGGATTCTGTTTAACTCCAAGCACATTCCCGCTGATTTGATGGCCAACGGTGCTTACTACGCGTTTCAACGACTAGGTGCCTTCTACCACGTGGGCAATCTGTTCTTGATCCTCTACGCAATTGCCAATGTGCTTGCCCAAATCTCCGCCTTAGCGTTCTCAATCGATGCGCCATTGAAGATTTTGCTTGGTGATGCCGACCCTGAATTTATTCCCAAAAAATTAAGTAAAATGAACAAGAAGGATGTGCCCGTCAACGGTTACATCTTAACTGGGGTTTTGGTCAGCACTCTCATTATCATTCCTGCATTAGGGATTGGAAACATGAATGAACTCTTTAATTGGTTATTGAACTTAAATTCGGTCGTAATGCCGATGCGCTACCTGTGGGTCTTTCTAGCTTACATGCTACTCAACAAGCACTTAAAGGAATTCAAGAGTGATTACAAGTTCCTGAAAAACCCAGTCGCTGGCCGTTTGGTCGGTGCTTGGTGCTTCCTGTTTACAGCATTTGCTTGCATCCTCGGAATGGTTCCAAAGACTTCCTACGCTAGCAATCCTAGCAGTTGGCTCTTCCAACTGACTTTAAATATTCTAACGCCAATTATCTTTGTTGCCTTAGGGATGATTTTGCCGATGATTGCTCGTCGTCATCGCACTAAAACCGCTTAGTGCGTCACCGATCTTTACGCCCGCATCGTCGCTCTACGCCTGCGGACTCACTGACTTTTTTGTAACGTTGATCGATAATCTATTCGCCACCGCTGACAGCGCAAAAAACTGTCAGCGATGGTTTTGGTATTACCAACCGTTGCTAGTAGGCATGCGTGTTCACGTAACATTTCAGTCACTAATTTGCGGCTCACAATCTTACACTTTTTACACGTTTAGCGGTATGATTCTTAGTGAATATAGTCAATCCAAATTTACCAAGCAGTCGCTCTTCAAGGAGGTTCTTATTATGGCTACCGTCGACGCTCTCGACATGTTTTTGACCGATTATGCCAATATCTCTCGTTACCTGAATACTCGCTTAAATTCACTACTGGCCACGCAACATCTTACCTTTGACGCTTTTTTAATCATGCATGAAATAGGTCAAAGCCCCCAGCCACTATTATTAATGGAGATCGCACATCAGCACCATGTCTCACGCAGCGCAATCTCACGCCAAATCGGAGTCCTCCTCAAACATCGATACATTGAGCAACAGGCTAATGCCACTGATCGCCGCCAAAAAGGACTTTCCTTAACGGCTACCGGCCGTCACCTAGATCAGCAACTAATGGCCACCATGCACAAAACGGTTCACCAGTGGACGACTCAATTGGGCCCGCAACGGGTGAAGACCCTGCTAGGCATCTTCACTGACTTTAACGAGCAAATTATCAATAATGAGGTTCCCGCCAGCGATTAATAACCAGCCATCCTCAGCTTCATCATTCGGCATTAGTCGTAACGTGCCCCATTTTAGTAAGCTGATTTTTATTCGTCGCCATTTCAAGTTACGGCTTTTAAAGGCCTTAATCAAAAAACGGCGCCATGGATGCTAGTGATTCTAGCGTCCATGGCGTCGTTAATTTTCAGTTACAATCAAAGCAGCTTACACTACGGTACGTTCGTCCGCGACTTGGCCGGCTCTGCCGCTAGTCATCTGCATGCACGTCAAAGGCATGCAACAACTGTTCTGAAACCCCTGGCGCATCTGGGTCGTGGTGACCTTTACCGGTATCTAAAGCTCGTAATTGGGCCATCTCAGTCGAAGTTAATTCAAAGTCGAAGATATCCCGATTACTCTTGATCCGTGCACTGTGCACTGATTTAGGAAAGACGATCACGCCTTCTTGATGTTCAAATCTAAGAATGATTTGACCAGCATCCTTATGATACTTAATAGCCAATTGTTGAATGATTGGTTCTTTGAATAATGCTTGATTGCCCTGACCCAAGGGCGCCCAAGCTTCTAATTTAACATCTTGTGCCGCGAGTAATTGGCGCAAGGGTTGTTGCTGAAAGTACGGGTTAAATTCAACCTGATTGACTGCAGGGATCGTTTCAAATTGTGGCACAAATTTTTGCCACAACGTTGGTGTCATATTGGAAACACCGATCGACTTTAATTTCCCGGCCTTTTGGGCTGCTTCCATTGCTTGCCATGCACCCGGAACATCGCCATAAGGTTGATGAATTAAGTACAAGTCAATATAGTCTAGTCGCAACTTAGTTAACGAACGATCGATGGCGCAACTGGCTGCATCAAAGCCGTAGTCTTGGAGCCAAAGTTTACTCGTCACCCAGATTTGGTCCCGTGGAATCCCACTATCCTTAATAGCTTGACCAACTTCGTCTTCGTTAAAATAGGCCACGGCTGTGTCAATGTGTCGATAACCAATCGCCAATGCTTCTTTGACTGCTTGATAAGTGGAACCGTCGTCTGGAATCTGGAAAGTGCCAAACCCAATTGCTGGAATCGCGCGGCCATCATTTAGCGTAATAGTTGGTGTTTTTGTCATTAATAATCACTCCTTAACTTATTCATGTAATTGTCGTAAACTAGCGCCAAAAATCTGTTCAATTGTCACAGGATCACGATGATCAAAGAACTGACTGACGCCCTGATCAAGTTCGGCCATTGCTGACATTTCTGCAGCTGTTAATTCAAAATCAAAAACAGCGATATTCTCAGCCATACGTTCAGGATGCACTGATTTTGGAATCACCGTAATCCCGCGTTGCAACAGCCAACGTAAGATGACTTGTCCGGTCGTCTTACCATGGGCCTGTGCGATAGTTTGAATACTTGGATTACTGAAAATCGCATGCTTACCTTCTGCAAACGGTGCCCAAGCTTCAACCCGTACGTGTTCACCTTGATTAAAGCGGACCTCGTCTGCTTGCTGGTACCATGGATTGACCTCGATTTGATTGACAGCTGGTTGCACGGACATGGTCAGTTCCAAGTTCTTTAGCTGATCCGCATAAAAATTGGAAACACCAATTGCGCGAATCTTACCAGCATGGTAAGCCTCTTCTAAAGCACGCCAAGCACCCATCACATCGCCATAAGGTTGGTGCAAAAGATACAAGTCCAAGTAGTCTACGCCTAAACGTTGTAATGACGCATCAATACCTTGCTTTGCACGTTCATAGGTGAATTCTGAGACCCACAGCTTGGAAGTGACAAAGAGTTCATCACGTCTAAGACCACTCTTTTGAATTGCCCGCCCCACTGCGGTTTCATTTCGGTATGCCGTTGCCGTATCAATTAAACGGTAACCAGCCTTTAAGGCCGCGGTCACCGCTGCTTCACATTCATTCAGGTCAGGGACTTGGAACACGCCGAATCCCAATTGGGGCATAACCACACCATTGTTTAATTTCGTTGTTGGAACCATCACGCATCAACCTTTCACTATTTGATTACAATAACAAGCATACCCGCAAACCTAATACTTGAAAATTACTACTTATTCATACTAGTATACATATAGCGCATACTAGTAACGGAGGTTCCTGATGATTGAAAATTATTTATTAGAAGAGCTGATCACATTCGCCCACGAGCACACGCTGGCTAAGACCGCGGCCGCATTAAACGTGACGCAACCAACTATCACTCGCGGCATGCAGAAATTGGAAACGATGCTCGCTGTTCGCTTATTTGATCGTCAACCCAATCGAATTACACTGACGCCCACTGGCCAGTTAGCCGCTCAGGAAGCTGAACAATTATTGACACAACAACGGACTTTTGTAACCAAAATACAAAACTACGAGCAAAGCTTAGTCACACGTACCGTCGAAACCACCCTACCTGGTCCACTTGCCTTACTCACCCATCTCAAAACGGTATTACCTAATACATTGCGAGTTAGGCAACCATTGATTGCCGACGACCAAATCACTGAGCATCTCATTAACCGCCAGGCAAGTTTCATTTTCTCTAATCAGGAAATTCTGACGGCCGGCATTGAATCTCGCTTCATCGGTACTGAAAATCTCGTGGTCCATTTACAGCGATTCATGTACCGTGCGAACCAACCTAGTATCACATTCGCCGAACTTAAGGGAATTAGCTTCGTAGTTCTAAGCGCAATCGGTATTTGGAAAGATATTATTCAGCAGGCCATCCCAGATGCTAAATTCTTATACCAACCCCAACGCACGGCCTTTACAGAAATCACTAAATACTCCGATTTCCCGTACTTCAGTACTAACTTTACCGCATTGGCGCCTCACCAGCTAGATAGCCAAGCCGATGATGACAATCGAGTCGCTATCCCGATTAGCGATACTCGTGCTCACATGCCAATCTATGTCAATTATCTTGTTAGCAATCGACAATCATTAATGCCCCTATTCAAGCAATTTGAAGCCGCGTGGCCAGCCAATCTCAAGCATACTGCCACGCCCTAGCAGCTACCATAGTTAAGCCGTTCGGTCTAAAACTGCAAAATGAAGTGTTACGCTCAATCACAGGGGGTATATACTGGTTGAAGCTCGCCCTCCCAGTTCTTGATAGCAAAAGAGGTCCACACGCTCGCTTAGCTAATCTAATGCGAGCGTGTGGACCTCTTTTCGTATTAAGTTTGGTTCGTTCAAGTCTTAATCTTAAACATGGACCCTAATGTGATGATTAGTTGCAGAAAAAACAGTTAAACAAGCATTCCACGCCAATCATCTTCTAACAGCAAGCCGTTTAGCAGATTTGAACTGCCGACCTCTTCCTTACCATGGAAGTGCTCTACCTGCTGAGCTAAAACGGCGTTAATTGACCCTATCCAGTATACCAAAAGCATGTCTAAATTCAAACTGTACTGGTTGACATTCAACGTAAAAAAAAGAAATCGAATTAACGATTCCTTAGGCTGCATGGCAACGTCCTACCCTCGCAGGGAGCGATCCCCCAACTACTCTCGGCGCTAAGAAGCTTAACTTCTGTGTTCGACATGGG
>NZ_JBMNVY010000036.1:0-17057 GCF_049745435.1 Lactiplantibacillus sp. YT640 | reverse complement strand
TTAACTAGCCCAGAGATGACAGCAAAATGGGAGCAAGCGTTACAACAAATCAGTACCGAAGAACGCACCCCGGATAACTTTTTGAGCCAGATTAAAAAGTTCGTGGAAAAATTGATTGCTGATGTTCCCACACAATTGACTGGCAGTGCAGCCATTAAGCAACAAATCGATCACCAACAGCAAGCGCAAAAAGCCGCTGAAGTCTTCTTAGAAACACCGCAAGCGACCGTTTTAAATAAACAGAAGTTTTACATTGTGAAGCCAAAGCAAGGTGAAGATTTTACCTTACCTAAGAAATGGAGTAGCAAGACGCTCGGGAAGACCGCAATTAAAGCGTTGGTCACCAAGGGGGAAACCAGCAAATTAAAGGGTTTCAAGAGCAAAAAAGGAAAGTTGTTTGACGCCAAGTTAAAGCTTGACGGCCATAAATTAAGTTTTGATTTTGATTAGAACCTGCCTACCGCCCTACACTACGTTTCGGTTGGTGAACTCGTCATTTAGGTTCACTTTGACAACCCTAAAAGTAAACCTAAACAACGGGTGAGATTAGCAACGCAAAGGAGATCATAAATATGGATAACGAATTAACAGTCATTGGGAGTGAATTACCGGTTCTGCAGGCTAAAGAACCCTACAAGTATTTAAAGGAAATCACTGGTAACGGCGCTTATTATCAAGTAGCTTGGCAAAAATTATCTGACGGTTACGTTGCCCTTTATGGCACGACCTCGATTCAAATAAGATCATTGCCGACATTGAATGATATTTTTGAAGATGAGGAGGGGTAGACAATGCCGAGTAAAGCAGACATTAACGCCTGGAAAGCACAATTAGTCGCCCAGGCTGAACAACAAATCCTAAAATTAACCGATAGTGACCGATTTAAACAGTATCTTAATACCCTGGCTAAATTTCATCATTATAGCGCCAGAAACATTGAATTGATTTATGCGCAAAATCCGCAAGCCACTCAAGTCGCGGGTTTTAAGCAATGGCAGACGGCTTTTAACCGCACCGTCGACCGGGGCGCAAAAGCGATTCGGATTGCGGCCCCAATTATTAAGAAGTTAACACCAGCCGAGCAAAAGCAATTTAATACCACCGATGAGCGCGCCATTGTCGGTTATCGTTATCTACCCGTCTTTGATGTGTCACAAACTAGCGGTGAACCAGTGTTAAGTGCCAAGGATTTTGTCAAAGAAAATTTAGCCGATCATCAGAACGTGACGAGCTTGTATAACGCGTTCAAAGATTATTTAAACCAGCAAACCGACCTTAAAGTCAGTGAAGTGCCTTTAGCAAAGCTAAAGGGGGCTAAGGGGTATTTTCAACCCAGCACTAATGAAATCGTCATCGGTAGCGATGAGCCCGACAATGCTTTGAAACTGAAGACGTTATATCACGAATATGCGCATAGCCAGCTACACGGCTTAAAATCAGCCTTTAAAGATCGGCCACGAGCCTATCAGGAAACCCAAGCCGAAGCGGTTGCATATGTCGCCATGCAAAATATTGGTGTTGATACGGGTAATTACTCCCTCGGGTATGTGGCTACCTGGGCGAAAGATAAAGCCGTGATCCATAGTGCTTTAAGTGAAATTCAGCAAGTTAGCAACAAAGTGATTGAGCTTAGTGACGGGTTAACCAAACAATTAGGCTTACAAGAAGCACAAAAAGATCTTGAGCATGATTTAAAAAAGCTATCAGCTCAGGATCTTAATAAGTCCTATCAAAGCTTGCAACAACAAGTTCAGCAAACCACTAATCCACAACAAAAATCAGAAATAAAAAATAAGTTAAATGATGTACACCAGGAAATTAGTTATCGAACACAAAAACAGCTGAAAATAATGCAGAACGGTTGGTAGTACCTGGCAAAAGCGCGTATACTGAAACTAAAATAATTAGGAAAGTGGTGACCATGATGTGCGGTTGGGCTTTTANAAAATAATGCAGAACGGTTGGTAGTACCTGGCAAAAGCGCGTATACTGAAACTAAAATAATTAGGAAAGTGGTGACCATGATGTGCGGTTGGGCTTTTACTGGCGGTATGCCCTTTATGTGGATGGGTGGCGGCTTGGGCATTATCAGCTTACTGATTCTGTTAGCCGTTGGTGCTTACTTTTTAGGGACACGTTCACGCCATCACGATTAAAGTTCTCATTGGGATAATCAAAAAAGACTTTCAAGGCACGGCTTGATAAAGTGAACCCTTAAAATTGGACAACTTTATTAAGCTGCTTTCTGGACGGTAAGTTCCCGGTATTTTACCGGGGACTTGCCGTCCAGTTTTGTTTTGATGCGCCGATGATTGTAGAAGTCTATCCATTCGTTCATAGCTTCGATAAGCGCTGTTTTGGTCTCAAAATGTTCATCCATAACCTCGACTTTCATAATGTGAAAAAACGACTCCATGGCGGCGTTGTCGAGACAAGTGGCTTTACGTGACATACTCTGAAATACATGGTGCTCTTTAAGAACCTGTCTAGTATCTGCTGAATCTGGTAGAATTGTGGAAAACCGACTGAGGAGTTTGTCATGCCAGATTATCCAAGCAATATTTCTCGAGCGCAATTTGCGTTAATACAACCTGATTTAGAAAACTTCCGCAAGCATACAAGACCGCGTCGTTATGATCTTTATGACGTATTCAATGCCATCCTTTACTCGCTTACTATAGGGTGTCAATGGCGTGAATTACCGCACGATTTCCCAGAATGGCACACTGTCTACCGCTATTACGATATGTGGCGAGATAAACCAGACCCGACAGCTGATTCGCTATTAGAAAGGCTTTTAAAAAAACTGTTGCTTCCTATCGCTTTGCATAGGGCCGATCGGCCCGAACATGGTTCGCAGCTTTAAACATCATTGAAGGAATTGCGACCCCATTTTTTACAACGCTTTTAATGGCAATGATTCAACAAAGTTATCCAGCAGAAGAGTTAGGGCGGATTCTAGGCGTTTTGAATTCTTTGTTGAATCTAGCTGGACCAATTGGCTTAATTTTTGCCGGTCCCCTAGCTGATGTGATTGGCATTGAACGCCTATTTGTGATTGCAGGAATCGGTGCTGCCATTTGCGGGGTGGTCGCGGTGTTAATGCCAATTACCAGGCAATATGACATTAGGCTGCATCAAAAATTGGCGAAATTAACTGAGCAACCAGATAAGTAATTAACATGATGATCAAAAAGAGGAGAAAGACCAGACTACCAGCTGATCTTTCTCCTCTTTTTGTCATCACTTAATTACACGTTTTTAATCTTTTTACCAGTCAATCCCATCGCATTAATTGCCACGATAATTGTCGACATCGCCATGACCACAGCACCAACGGCTGGGTCTAGAATGATTCCAATAAATGACAACACACCGGCAGCGAGTGGAATTGCGACAATATTGTAGCCTGCTCCCCACCAGAGATTTTGAACCATTTTCCGATTTGTGATTTTAGCCAAATCAAGAAAATGTAAAATATCGCTGGGTTCTGATTTAACCAACACAACATCAGCGGAATCAATGGCAACATCGGTTCCGGCGCCAATTGCAATTCCAATATCGGCCGCGGCAAGACTTGGTGCGTCATTTACGCCGTCACCAACCATGATGACGTGATTGCCCTTTGCTTGATAATCAGCAATAATCTTTTGCTTATCATCTGGTAATAGGCCTGCATGGAATTCAGTCAATCCTAGTAAGTTAGCAACGTGTTCCGCGGCTTTTGGATTATCGCCAGTGAGCATTACGGGGGTAATTCCTCGCCTCTGAAGACCACTAATTAATTCCTTAGCACCCGCTTTGATGGTGTCACCTTCAGCAACCATTCCTTGAACTTGGGTGCCCTGCAATAGGAAGCTGACGGAATTACCCTTAGCAGCCCATTTATCAGCAGCGGCCTCGTCAAACCTGATCCCTTGCTTCGTTAAATAGTTACCATTAACAATCGTATAGTCAGTGCCATCAACATTACCGGAAATACCAACGCCCGGAATATTTTGAGACTTTTCAGCCGCAACGACTTCAATGTCCTTCGCTTGGGCTTCAGTAATGATTGCTTGGGCCAGCGGATGAGTCGAATTATTTTCAAGGGCGGCCAGTCGGCTTAATAACGTTGTTTCGTCAATCCCATCATTTGGAATCAATGCATTCACCGTAAATTTACCTTCTGTTAACGTGCCAGTTTTATCCAAGAGAACGTGGCTAACATGTTGACTTGCTTCAATGGCTTGGCGATTTCGAACTAATAGCCCATTTTGAGCGCCAATCGTAGTAGAACGAGAAACCACTAATGGAATCGCTAATCCTAATGCATGCGGGCAAGCAATCACGAAGACGGTCACCATGATCGTCATTGCAGTCGCCAATCCCTGGGGTAACCAGGCAAAGAAAGCAATAATCCCAACACCAAATGCCGCGTAAAATAGATACTTGGCAACTAAATCAGCTTTATCTTCTGCTTTAGATTTAGCTTGCTGGGCATTTTGAACCATTTTCATTACTTGAGAAAGATAGCCGGAGTCACCAGTACCACTAATTTTAACCGTTAGCGTCCCGTTATTGTTGGTTGCACCACCAATGACCTTATCGCCAACGTTCTTGGTAACGGCAGCAGATTCACCGGTTACCAGTGCTTCATTCACGGTCGACTCCCCAGCCGTAATAACACCATCGGCTGGAATACTCTCACCTGAACGCACTTGGAAAGCTTGACCAACTTTTAAATCAGATACTGGCACTTCTTTTGTTTCACCATTATCTGTAACTAGATGGGCCGTCTTAGGCAACAGGGCCGCCATCTTTTGTAAGGCATCCCCAGCCCCCATCAATGCATTCATTTCAATCCAGTGTCCTAGAAGCATAATTAAAATCAGGGTTGCAAGTTCGAACGAAAAATCCATTACATGATTTGCCGGGTTCAAGAAGTTGTTGGCAATAAATGCGTACAAACTGTAGAAATACGAAACGGAAATTCCAAGGGTTACTAGCGTCATCATTTCAGGAGATTTATCCTGAATTTCCGCTTTAGCCCCCTTTAAAAATGGCATTCCGCCATAAAAGTAAAGTGCTGTATCAAACAAAACGATGATAATGCCAACAATTAGCGGTGAACTGAAACTAAGGATGGAAACGTTTAAACCCATGATTGGTGCTAACAGTAAAACTGGAATCGCTAAGACAATGGAGACCCAAAATTTAACTTTCAAATTCCCCATATGCATCATTGAGCCACCGTGCATCATCATGTCGGTCCCAGCCATATCCATATCACCGTGATTCATCCCACTCATATTCATAGTTTCGTGATTCATGTTCATATGGTCCTCTTTATTTGCCATGATTATCGACCCCCTAAAAATAAGTGTGCGTAGCAAAGCGGTTAGAAGCCGGAATATAAGTTCCTTGTGTGGAAATCCCCGGGCTCGGGATTTTTCCACCAGGTTCTTATATTTAGGCTTCTGCTTTGCGGAGCACCATGCCACTATATGAATGAGAATTACGACAAAAATTCATAAGTTTCCGCCATCAGAAATCCCAGATTCTGGATTTTTGTGCAGCAATCCTAAAAGTAAACAGAACACCACAGTCTTAACACGTTTGATCACCTGGCAAGCAGTTACACTGAACTTCCTCGGGCGCTGTTTTGGCCTTTTCAGCTAGAATCGCCTGTAAGTTCGCAATATCCGCCCGTGAGAGTTCCCTTGACTGAATAACGCCGGCAATTGTTGAACCAGCCCGCATCGCACACATATGGTCAAACAAATCATCTGCCGCTGCCGCCATTGATTCCTTCTCGCCAACAACCGGCTTATACGTGAATGGTCGACTGCCGCCATGCTGCGCAACCGCCTGTTTTTGAATCAACCTGTGAAGTAGCGTTTTGGTTGTTGAAGCTGACCAGCCTTCTAATTCGTTCATAGCATCGATTAGTTCACGACTAGTCGCATGTCCCATTGTCCAAATTGCTCTCATAACCATCCATTCAGAATCGGTGATGGTTACATTCTTTGCATCCTTCAATTGGCTTCCTCTATTAATTGAATTCTAAGTTTACATTTGTAGCCTCTTAACACTTATTAGTTTACAACTGTAGTCACAATAATGCAACCTTTCTGCCAGAAAATACCATGACACTAAAAAAACGCCTAGATAATATTCTAGGCGTGGTTTGATACGATATATTAAATTAATGATCTGGGAATTTTTGGTTTTCTTGTTAGTATGGTGAAATGAAAGATTATCACGTGCCCTTATATTACCATGTCTTTATAGGAAAGCTCACACTAACTTCACCAACCGTCAATAGTGATATCACTAGTGTTAGCGTAGTTATCAAATATATGTTCCCGATGACATAACAAAGGCGCTGTATCGACAGTGAAAAAGCCGGCACAGCGCCTTTTGTTATATTCAAACTCTGGTCTCCTCTATAGGATTTCTCATTTTCATATTCATACCTGTCTAACAGTACGAACTACCAAGAGAACATATTATCTATACTTCATAAAACGGCCACTAGGGTATACCCTAGTGGCCTTTCTTGTTTCTGTGCTATACTAGGAATTACAAGTGTTCATTAGAACTGTCCAAAATGAGAGCTAAAAATGGCTAAAATCGGTTATGCTCGCGTGAGTTCCAAGGAGCAACATTTAGATCGACAGTTAGCGGCTTTAAAAGACGTTGATAAATTATTTACGGATAAATTAAGTGGGGCTAACACTAATCGGCCAGAACTGCAAAAAATGCTGGCCTATATTCGTGAGGGTGATATTGTAATGGTCACTGAATTAGATCGCTTAGGCAGAAACAACCATGATTTGACTAAGATCATGAACTCCATTCAAAATAAGGGTGCCACCCTAGATGTGTTAAATTTGCCGTCCATGACAGGGATTGCTGACCCAAATTTACGTCAACTGATGACCAACTTGATTATTGAACTCTATAAGTATCAGGCCGAAAGTGAACGTAAGCGAATCATTGAGCGCCAGCAACAAGGGATTGCCTTAGCTAAGCAGCAGGGTAAATATCATGGGCGTAAACCCCAATACACCCAAGACGATCCCCGCTTGCAACATGCTTTTAAACTTTATCAGGCAGGCATGAGTGATGTCGATGTTGCCCGTAATACAGGAATTAAACGGACAACCTTTATAAGGTATCGAAAGAAATTTAATGTTAAGGTAGATTGTAAATTATGAGCTTCTTTAAAGTGATTTCATTATGATGTATATGGCATAGTTGCTTTTCTTCGTATTTAGGATTAGTATTTTGCAATGCTATATTTCAATAATTAACGTTGGGGGCAAGCAAATATGAATAAGCAACTAGAACGTGTTTCTTTTGCGGGGGCACTTGTTACTTTAGGAATTGTGTACGGTGATATTGGCACTTCACCATTGTATGTTATGAATGCATTGATTGGTGACGCCGGTAAAATGGGAAATATTTCTCCCGATTACGTGATTGGATCGATCTCGTTGATTTTTTGGACATTAATGATCATTACAACGTTGAAGTATGTTGTCATTGCAATGCAAGCCGATAATAAGCGTGAGGGCGGAATTTTTGCTTTATATGCATTGGTTCGAAAAAATTCAAAATGGTTAATTTGGCCAGCCTTGATTGGCGGGGCGGCCATTTTGGCCGATGGAACATTAACTCCTGCAGTAACTGTGACTTCAGCCATTGAGGGATTAAAAAAACAACGCCTTGGCCCTGTGGTGTTTAGTAATTCTCAACATAACGTCTTGATTATCACAACAGTTGTTCTACTCGTATTATTTATGATTCAACATTTTGGAACAGGTATGATTGGGAAATCCTTTGGACCAGTGATGATTTTATGGTTTGGCTTTTTGGCTGTCTTTGGAATCGTTAATCTAATCAATTATCCAATGATATTGAAGGCTATTTCTCCTTATTATGCAATTAGGATACTATTCAGTCCAGTTAACAAAGTGGGAATCTTTATACTTGGAAGTATCTTTTTGGCAACCACAGGAGCAGAGGCTTTATATTCCGATATGGGTCACGTTGGCAAGAAGAATATTTATGTAACCTGGCCACTAGTATATAGCACCCTATTTTTAAATTACTTAGGTCAGGGGGCTTGGATAATTAGACATGCAGGTGACACTGCTTACAGGCACTTATCGAACTTAAATCCCTTTTATGAAATGCTCCCAGGGCCTTGGCGCCTAGTTGGCATTTTGCTAGCCACACTCGCTGCAATCATTGCCTCTCAGGCGTTGATTACGGGTTCTTACACTTTAGTCGATGAAGCAATTGGCTTAAAATTTTTACCTAGAATGGTTATTAGACATCCAAGTAATATAAAAAATCAAATTTATATTGCAACTGTTAATTGGATACTATGTATAATAACAATCAGTGTAGTCTGGTTCTTTGGTAGCTCACAAAAAATGGAGGCTGCGTATGGTTTAGCAATCACTATTACCATGCTTATGACTACCGTGCTTTTGCATGAATTTTTAAATAAACACCTAAATAAGGGAACGGCGCTTATAATTGCCTTGTTTTTTGGTTTTATTGAACTAATCTTTCTAATTTCAAGTTTGGTTAAGTTTATTCATGGCGGTTATGTTACGTTAACAATCATGTTGGGCATTCTTTATATTATGTGGCTTTGGTACTTTGGAAATAAACGAAGAGAACATTATGAGAAAGAAAGCGAGTATGTTTCACTTCTTGACTATCGTGATCAACTCTCTAAATTAAGCGCAGACAATACAGTACCTTTGTTCACGACTAACTTAGTGTATATGACTAAAATTAAGGGTGATTACCAAATTAAGCGTAGTACCATATATTCTATTCTCGACAGACAACCTAAAAGAGCTAAAGTTTATTGGTTTGTTACAGTCAATGAAACCAATGCACCTTATGAAAGTAATTATACAGTTGATTTACTTGAGACGCATAATGTTGTTAACGTTCAATTGTACTTAGGGTTTAAGAAATCTCAATCCGTTAGTGTCTATTTACATCAAATTGTAAATCATCTAGTGGAACAAGGTATTTTAGAACCACAAATACCCACATATTCAACAGAGCGACAACGGAAAGTCGGCGACTTTAAGTTTGTCATTATAAAGGAACAACCAGCAGATTTAATTGTCAATGATCAGTTAAGCTCGTTAGATAGAAGATTGATTGGGGGACGCATCTATTTGCAGAAAATTACGGCCTCACCTATTTCATGGTATGGTTTGGAGTTTAGCAATGTCATAGAAGAAAGTTCCCCGTTATTTATTACTCAAGATCGGGATCAGTACTTAATTCAAAAGAAAATTTATCATCGAGGTAGCTTAAGTAAGACCGAAAAATGAGTATGCAGTAGTTTAAGTGCAACAACTAAGTTAGAAAAATTATATTTAGTTTTAGGTAGATTGTAAAATTAACCTTCAATGCATATTAATAATATTTCTAACGTTCATAATGAGTTTGAATCAATTTATTATAATAAGAATTATAAATAGTTTATCGACAGATTTTAGAGTTTCTATTAACCCGAGCCAATCAACGATGCTGCTAAGCCGGTTCAGGGTGGTCAAACAGAGGATACTAATTTTGGAGATCAATGGTTGCCTTGAACTGATGAAACTGACCAACGACATATGACACTGAGGGGCTTATTACTATTAGTCATGAGTAGTTTGTTAGGACTCCTCGGAATGACTAAGCGGCAGCAAAAAGAATAGGATGATATTATATGCTAAATCATCAGCAAATTAAGAACCAGTTTGAGAGCTTAACAACCCTGCAAGCTATTCAGAATCAGGCATACCAGATGTTAGTGCAAGGACTGGCCAAAACTGACTTTTCAATGCGTGAGTGGGGAATATTAGTCTATCTTGAACAACATGGGCAAGCTACTGCTAGTGAATTATCTGATGCATTCACGGTCACGCGCACACTAATTTCCAGGAATACTTGGCGATTGATTCAAGATAATTTAATTCAATCACAAGTGAATCCAAATGATCGACGAGTTGTTTGGCTATCTTTGACTGTTAATGGCCAAGAAAGGGTCCAGGAAGGTGTTCGGCAAGTGCAAGAAAATTTAAAAACTTTCAACCAAAGTCACGATTTGGAGAAGTTGACTAAACAAGTGGAAACTTTGTCACAACAACTGGCTAAGATAAATTAAAAGTTTTTCAAAGTAAATAAAGATGCCTTAATGTAAATAAAGATCGGTCCGTTAAAACCCTTGGGTTTGAGCAGGCCGGTCTTTTATTGAAGTGAAGCAAATTTAAACATTAAGATTATTTTTTGCCTGTGACAATAATCATTTTGTATAACCAAGTAATCAATCAGGCACTACAAGTGGCTAAGCGTTCCCCCTGTTAAAAGGGATTAGATAAAAATTTTTCTTGACGTTTTTTATATATAATGATTAAAGTGTTTAAACAGGATGAAGTAGGGGCCATTACTTTAAAGTTGTGGCCTGCTTTATTCTATTAATTATAAAATTTGTTAGTAAACAATCAAAAATCATTGTGAAGCGAACCTAATCTATTTTTTACGAACAGCATTCAGATTAATTTTACAATCCATCATCACTTTATCTTTTAATTCTTTTTGTTCTCTTTTATCTCGTTCATAAAAGCTCTCCAAAAATAAAAATCACTTGAGACATTCGAAAATCAAATCACTAATAAACAGAAATAAAAATTTTGACTTCATTTACCATTTAAGAAAGCATATAATCAATAAATATTTGCCAACCCCACCATTTTGATGGATCTTTTTTAACTATATCATCCATACTAGACATAGTATTTAAAGAAATTTCGGTTATCGTTTGTTTTTCTGATTGAGAGGCCAAGTCGTCACCTAAAACAACATTTGGTAATTTTCTATTATTTAGTTTTTTTAATTTTAAAGGAACTAGTGGAATCGAATTTTGGCACGCTAAGCGGGCAGGACCAGATGGTACGTAGACATTTTGATTTAAGAATTCCCCTGTTAATTTAGGCTTTTTTCCTAATGTAAATTCAGGAAACATAATCAAATTTGACCCACATTTAACTCTTTTTAATGCTTTATGTAGAGTATTAAAGTCTTGAATTCCATATAGATGAATTCTTTGAGAAAAACTTGTGTTTTCTAGTAGGTGCTCCCATACGCTTACTAGGCTCTTATCCATCAATATAGTTATATCTATTTTGTTAGCTGCCATTATCGGAATTATTGACATATAAGAACCATAGTGCGGATATATAAAAATATTGTTACTCTTTCTTTTCAAGAAATTATTCGGGTCTTCTATTGCACCTTTGTACTCATCAATATCAGCGTAAAGAACAGCTAGTATAACATCTAACATCATTTTATTCCTGTAGTTTGCCCATTTAGAAATCAATTCTTTGGACATTTCTATCTGGGGAACTGTTTCTTTAATTCTTTGCATTATTTGTTTATATTTTTGGGACCTGTTAACAAGATTTGGATTATAAACACATCTGCTTGATTTTAACAAAATTTCTCTTACATCTTCTAAAGGCAATCTACTCATGATTTTATAAACTTCAAAATTTCTTGAGAATACATCATAATCCAATATAGAGTCATTATTAATATCTTTGATAATCAAGCTCCCCCTTTATTAGTCTAATTATTCCCTGCTCTGCGCGTAGTACTACGTAATTAAAAAATCCAATTTCACCTTCTTATAAGTTTTTTAGATCAACTGGTATCACGCGTTTTATTATATACCTTGACATAAAATTAAAAAAGGATTAGATTAAAGAAGGATTAGAAAGGCTACATTTTGATTGCACTTAGCTAATTATTTGCTACTAACTAGCCAAATCTTTTCAGCATAACCTTTCCGTTCATCAACTAAAGGAGATGATTTCAATGGAAAAAGTATCTGAGGTCAAAGTACTTGCTCATGAAGAAAAAAATGGTAGTTGCTAAAATTTCCTAAAAAAGAGAGGATTTCAGTCCTCTCTTTTTTAGGAAATTCTAATTTACAATGGATGTTGACATTTATTTATATACGTGGTAATAGCAAAACTTAGACAGTAATCGTTTTAAAGTACAAAAAAGGGAGAATATTATGAATATCCATTTCAAACCAGGAATTAGTATATTGAAAGATAAACAGTCTGGTTTAATACATTTTTCAATTTCTGTGAGTAGCCTACATAAAATCTATCAGTTGACACCTGAATATCAATTATTCATTGAGTTACTAAAGTCTGATCATGATGTTGACTCTCTTTTTAAAAAAATTAAGGTTCGCTATCCTAACTTTGATAAAAATCAGTTTATAAAAAACATAGATTTGCTGCGTAAAGATGGCATATTAAGTATAAAGACCGACCTTCCTACTGATATAACAACACAGGATGTTCAGCGCTACCAACGTCAAGTGCAATTCTTTAGCGACTTAGCTCCAGAAACAATAGATCCTTGGCAATATCAAAGTAAATTAAAGAAAGCATCAGTTCTTATTATTGGCTTAGGTGGAATTGGAAGCTGGATAGCCCAATCGCTAGCAATGATTGGTGTGGGAAAATTGGTATTATGTGACTTTGATACAGTCTCTGTACACAATCTTACTAGGCAAACCATGTACAATATTAATGATATAGGTACATATAAGAGTGAGGCCCTTTCTAAACATCTCAAACAAAACAATACAGAAATAAACATTAAAGAGATTAGATTCAAAATGGAGAACGAAAAAGATCTATTAATGTTAAAATCCGAAATAATACAGACTGATTTAGTAATTAACTGTGCAGATTTTCCTGATATTAACACTACTTCTAGATGGGTATCAAGCTTATGCATGAAGCTTAACAAGCCTCATATCATAGGTGGAGGATATACTGGCCATATAGGTCTGATTGGTCCGACCATTATCCCCTTCCAAGGAGCTTGTTGGAATTGTTTTGAACGAAAATACAAGAATGATTTAAAAGATCATCACTTTGACATTCTTCTGAATACTCGAAAAAGCTCTGGAGCTGTTGTCTTTTTATCAAGTATAATTGCTAATATTCAGGCATGGGATGGCGTCAGAGTCATAACAGGAATTGGCTCCCCTTTAATGTTGAATCGTAAGGGTTTTCTTGACCTAGACACATTAAAAATTGACTGGGAAATAGTTTCTAAAGATCCTAATTGCGAGGTTTGCCAAACCACTTCTTATGATAAGAACAGTTAATTGTAAATCGTTTTAATCAACTCAGTGTAATAATCCTCGTATTAGGATATTGAAAGATTGAAGGGCTAGATTTGAAAATTATAAGTGATAAGAACAACAATATCATCACCAATAGAGAATCAAACATTCAAATCAGCAAGGATTTTCTTAGTAATTTTATCAGCTCTTTAAGCGGTAAGATGTTTTCTTTTGGTTTAGGTTTAATGCTACTTGACCAAACAAGGTCAGCATTAAGCTTTGGAATGAATATGTTAATTTCTCCAATAATTGGTCTATTATTTCTTGTTCCTATTGGAAATATTGTTGATAAGGTCAACCACAAAAAAATTTTAATCTATAGTATGTCTTTAAGAATGTGTGCTTTGTTAGTATTTGCCTTTACCATAAATAGATTTCCAGGAGCATACAAGCTAATTCCAGTGCTTCTATTTTTAATCATCGATTCCATATCTGTAAATTTTTCCGATGTCTGCTATAGCGCTTCTATTCACGAGCTTGTAAACACAAATAGAATACAGAAGCTAAGCTCCTTAACTCAAACAGCAACTTCAATTTCATCTATTCTGTCTCCAACATTAGGAATTGGCTTGTATAGCGCTTTAGGATTTAAGGGATTCATATTAATAGAAATCTCCGCGTCTATATTATCATTTTTAATCATGTTAACGATGAAATTTCACTATCAGAAAACAAGACTTACAATCAAAGATTATAATGAACATGGTAGTAACTCACCCTTAAAGACTTTTAAAATGGGATTGTCATATATAAATAAACGTGCACTGATTAAGTATATTATTATAATTAGCGTTATGCTGAATTTCTTTTATACGGCGCTTAACATAGGTCCTCCGTTCATTATAAAGAATCAATTGCATGGCGGAAATACTCCTATAGGAATGTTTGAAACAGGTAGTGCAATCGGTATGCTACTAGGTAGCCTGCTAATGAATTTTTTGCCGAACACTAATAAAAAACGATTTGCTTTCAAAATGTTTATTCCCTTTTTTATACTCGATACACAATTTATTTTACTTGGATTACTGTTCTTATCTACTAGTAATGCTCTCTTTGTCTCACTATTTGGTAGCTTGATAATGGGATTAGTTTCTTTCAGTTTGGCAGTTTTAAATATAATAGTACAGGTTCGCTTGCAGAAAACTGTACCAACAGAACTCTTAGGCCGCGTGATAGCTACATTAACAACTGCAAACACATCCATTATGCCACTCGGTATTTTGATCTTTTCTTTTTTATTTCAAAATACCGATTCGGGTGGAAGTATCTTTATTTTTAGTGGGCTAACACTTCTTTTATATACTTTAATTTTTTTCAAATCAATCCGACATGCTATAAGAAATGACAATAAATTGTAAACACAACTACAAACTTCCAGAATACTATAGGTCAGTAATTGATTTGCCAGTATCTCATTCAATTATTATGGTAGATTGCAAATTTAATCCGAATTTTTGGACAAATTTGTCAGCATAACCTGATACGGTGTTTGCCAGTCGAGTATTTTAAGCGGTCGCTGGTTAATTTGGAGTAACGTCGTCGTTAAATCTTGAGCACTAATGTGCTCAAAACGAGTCCCTTTAGGATAAAAATAACGTAAATTCCGATTAAAGCGGTCATTACTACCACGTTCAGCTGGCGTATAAGCATGGCAGTAATAGGCCTTAATACCATATTGTGATTCAAGTGATACTAGCCCACTAAACTCAGTGCCACGGTCCACAGTAAAGCTGTGCACCGGACCATTAAAAGTGGTTAGGAACTTAGTTAGTGCTTCATTAACAGTCGCTGTCGTCCGATCTTTTAACCGGTATGCCCAAAGGAACCGTGATTTGCGATCGATTAAAGTTAATAAAACTGCCTTACTATGCCCACGAGGACCAACGACTGTATCTAGTTCAAAATCGCCGATGCGATTACGTTGATTAATCATCATGGGACGCTGTTCAATTGATCGCCCCAAAGATTGATTATATTTGGATCGTTGGTCAACGTTACGCCGTTGGCGCACGCCATGTTCAGGCAAATCATTTAAAGAAAACTCAATTTTCCCTTGATTTAACCAATTATAAATTGATTTAGTCGCTAGTTTAAATTCGTGAGCTATCATTTCTGGTGACCAACTTAGCCGTAAATGGTTTAAAATTATTTGCCTTAATTTGTCATTCAATTTAGTCTTTCGGCCACATCGTGACCGCTTGTATTCGGCATCTGTTTGGGCCACTTCGGCCTGGTAAGGTTCACATCGAGATAATTCATAAGAAATTGTTGACGGTGATCGGTTCAGCCGAACGCCCATTTGGATATTGGACAGCCCTAGTTCACAAAAGGTTTCGATTTTAATTCGTTCGGAATAGGTTATACTAGACAAAAGATCAGCTCCTAAAAGATGGGTTTGTGGTAAACACCATTTTAAAGGAAGCTGGTCTTTTTTGTCCAAACACTGGTCAGACAATTTTGGGGCCTATGATATTTGGTGTTGATAGATAAAATTCATCAACACTATTCTTATACTTAGACACCAAATATCATAGAACCATAATTAACAGAGCAAATCAGGTCACAACTTAACAGTTGTGGCCTGTTTTTTGATGCTGTATAATTAAAGGGTTAGAACCGTGTCATTACTTAATGACATAAACAAGGAGAGAAAAAGATGAAATATGGCTATGCGCGGGTCAGTACCACTGATCAAAAATTAGCAAATCAAATTGAGTTACTAAAATTGGCAGGAGCAGAAAAAATCTTTCAAGAAAAGTTTACCGGCACAACTACCGAACGACCGGAGTTTCAAAAACTGTTGCGCGTTCTAAAAACAGGCGATACTTTGATTGTTACTAAGTTGGATCGGTTTGCACGGAACACGCGCGAGGCCTTAGCCATTATCCAAGAGTTGTTTAAAGAAAATGTCAAAGTCAACATTTTGAATATGGGCTTAATTGACAATACGCCGACTGGACAACTAGTCTTTACAATATTTAGCGCCTTTGCGCAGTTTGAACGCGATATGATTGTCACGCGCACACAAGAAGGTAAATTGTATGCCAAGCAACATGATCCGTTGTTTCGGGAAGGGCGACCGAAAACGTATTCTGATGAACAGATCAGATTTGCTTATGAGTTGCGAAAACAAGGCATGACTTATAAGATGATTGAACGAAAGACGGGGATTAGTAAACGCACGCAACAGCGAAGGTTTAAGTCGATTTAAAAATAGGTGTTTTAATAATTGAATGTTTAATTAATCACGTACGCCGGGGATTGCCGCTTTATTAAACAGTTGTGAGAGAAATTTATTTAGGGATTTTAAGCATTATTTACACCTGTTGTGCTATTGAGGTTAGTTGTGATAAGGATTAATTTGTACTACAAAAGACCTACTCAATTGTTAGTTGAGCAGGCCTTTTGTGGGTATTTTGATTAGAGCTATTAACCCTATGCTAATTATAAGGCTTAGCTTTCAAATGGAACATACTATTATCCAAATTATGATTTGTTAAGGTGGTGTTGTCATAGTTACTGAATTGAATCAATTGGGCAGAAACAAGAAAAATTTAACTAAGACCATGGACACCATTCAAAATTAAGGGAAGGTCATCCTAAATCTATTGCCAATGGCGGGAATTGTTGATTTTTATTTATGCCAACTCGTGACCACATCTTATCATTGGATGGTATGAATGATGTTGACAGAAAAACTAGCATTAGAGACCTCCTTATTATATATAGTAAAGGATACTAAACGAAATAGAGGGAGTGTCAAGAATCTTGTGTAAATGAAATGCCTTCGTACATATAATATGTATCTAACTTAAATAAATGATGCTTCCAAGGT
>NZ_JBMNVY010000035.1:0-17237 GCF_049745435.1 Lactiplantibacillus sp. YT640 | reverse complement strand
CTAAATATCATAAGGGAAGGCATTCCCTATTTCTATACAATTCAGAAATCTTTTATGCATTTACACAAGATATTTTACGCTCTCAGAATCAGAATTACGACAACAAGCTCAAGAGGCTATTAAGGGACTAATCGTCCGGTTAAGTGGGTGGTCTGATCAGTCGGGGGACTTATTGGATATTATTGATGTATTAATGCAGGTCGATAAAAAAATTACTACGACTAAGAACCCAGAAGCCTTAGTCAATCGCCTAGTAAACTATATTCGTAGTGTAGCCATTAAGGGACGGTTACACTTTCCAGATGAAGAAGAAAAGCTAATGATCGACTTAGGAATAATCGGGCAAAAGGCCGGATTGAACGGGGCCTATATGGCTGATTTCTCTGACAAGTCACAGTTCTATGGCATGCTGGAAGAAGTCCCACAACATTAATACCGGCCAGGGGGTTGAGGGCTACCGGTCGTGTAATTGCTGATTGGTGTTCCGAAAGCGTCCTCCGATTGTGATGCTGATTAAAGCGTAAGTAAGACCAGCTTATCGTATAAATTAAAAGGAACACCTCAGGCTGTGATAGTCCACTTAAGGTTGACAGGGACTAATACAGGAAAACTGAAAGTGTTCCTTTTGTTTTAGGATAACCAGCGCGCTAAATAGCCGGTTGCCATTGAACTGGTTCTATTCACTGTGCGTCAATTTCAATCGCTTTAAATCAGCTGTTTTAGTTACATTGAGTAGTTTCTGGCAGTCTGGGCATAATCCATAGACTTCCATATTGTGACCCGTAACCAAGTACCCAGAGAGTTCCGCCGCCTTGGCTTCGACACTGCGGAGGTCGGGTTCGAAAACGTCAGTAATTTTACCACAATTCTCACAAACGACGTGATAATGTGGTCGACCGAAAAAGTCATAGTGGGTGCCAGCATCGCCATTTTGTAATTCAATTACGATTCCTAAGTCGACAAAAAGTTTTAACGTATTGTAAACCGTTGCCAAGCTCAGGTTAGGTAATTGAGTTGCTAATTCCTGATAGATGGTTTCGACGGATGGATGATTATGGTGAGTAATCAAATAATTAAGAATGATTTGCCGTTGCGGCGTTACACGGATTTTATGGTCCTTTAATTGCTGCAAGGCTTGGGTCAACATATCTTCTGCCACAACGCGGTTCCTCCTTTTATCATATTCACCCTTATTAAACCACACTTTTTAGAAGGATTCCAATTTAGAAACATTACTAGATAAAACTTTTGACAAAATTAATTAACGAAATAGCTGAAAAGGCTTTACTGGGGCTGAAGACGTGAGTAAACTAACGATAATTAAGTGCGTGTTGATGGGGGTGGCAAAATGACACAATTAATTGTACCAGCATTACCGGTTGAGCGGGTCCAATACGAACGCGCATATGTACTTGGCCTTGAAGCAATGATGAAAGTTATCCGGCAACTTACGACTACGGAAAAAGGACGACAGGTACCCACTAATCAGTTCCCAGTATTTGCGGCGAGCTATGATGTTCCCCAAGCGTTGGCCCAAGTTGCAGTCCTAAAAGCCGCTACTACTCGGTTGAAGGTTCGACCGATTCAGTTGACCGTGACCCGGCAGTACGTGACGTTACGATTCCAATTACAAGCAGCCGCTGGACAACCAGTCTGGGTGCCGTCCGCCGGGGCACTATGGCGCCTATATGATGGCTTTTTAAGTAATTTAGTGGGGATCCCTTTCCAGCACCTAGCAAATATTCAGATTGGCTTACAGCGCGTTACTGGACCGCTGACAGTGACTACGCCGATACGCCCTAGTTTTCAAAATTATGATGTTCGACTGACCCCAAGTGGGCAAACTGGTTGCCTAGTGAAAGTTCACAAAGCACCAGCAATATTGGCACGACGGGCACCGATATACCAGTTAAGTCATTACTCGGAAACGATTCGGCCGGATGACTAGTCGTCATTAGCTGGATGATTCTAAATAATCCATAATCACACTGATAGCCAGATTAACAGCGGCCACAAAAAATCCCAAGCTCATTTAGCTTGGGATTTTTTGTGGCCGGTATTTAAGGCCTATCAATTGACTTAATTATGCTTGGTGGCGCAACGTCACATTATCAGTTGTGGCTACTTGAGCATCTGCTTGTGCCCACACTAGCAGTTGAGCTTGAATGTTTTCCAGGATTTTCATGGATAACTGGTAGTCACGTTCGGACCCGGTGCTATTGAAGCTCAATGTACAGGTTCCGGCAAACGTGCTGGCGGCAATTTCCATAACGGGTGAGCACTGGAAGGCACCCGAGAAGACGCAATTGACAACCGTCAAGTCATGAAATTTAAGCCGTTCCTGGTCGACGACACCAAAGTTGGTATACCGGAGCGCAGGCTGTGGTAACCAGCGTTTGGTCATTTTACGCATGACCGTAATTGGCATTGTATGGTTCATTTTCTGTAAATTGCTAAGTCGATAAAGGAAGGCGACCCGCGTACGCTCGACCGTTAACAAGTCGTGGACTTGATTGACGAGCTCACTAAAAGGTGCATCAATATCTACCTTGATTGTCAGAAAAACATTGACGGTTAAATTAGCGATTTGGGTGACGTTCGCATCTTCAGTCGTGAAGCGGCGCAGGTCGATTGGGCACGGCAATGTCACGGTTGTATGACCAGTTAAAACTTGGAGTGCTTTAGCGTATGCCGCCAAAATGGCCTCGCTAATACCGACGTCTTGGGCCTTAGCCACTCGTCGGACGCGCATGAATTGCGTGCTACTGAGCATTACGTGACCACCGTGCCGCAAGTTAATTCCCGGATAATGGGGTAGTTTAACCATACCGGTAACAATGGGTGCATGACCGTGTGGCCGTGCAAATTGACGTTGCAACTTAGTGATAACTGGGCGTAGTCGCCGTTCATTATGCAAATTCGTGAGATCGGCATAATTGTAGGCTTGTGCGAGCAGGTACAGATATTCTTTAAACCCACGATTGTCCGTTAGTAGGTGGCTCATAAAGGCTTGTAAGACATCGTAGTCACCGTGATGAATGACAAATAACCGTAGTTGCGGACTATTCGTAAAATCAAAATCAGTGTTTTCAGGACTATACGGGCTTTGAACTTCCTGAATAACTTGGTTGACTGGTTGATCAGTAACAACGAAACGATTACGGTCAGCTTGATAATGACCGAAAATCTCGGGTACGATTTGTGCGGAAGCGAGCACGGCAGCCTTTAAGCGTTCCACGTCGATCTGACTGGAAAAAACGATTCGCGAACGCATTAATGGCGCGGCACCTGTAGTATGTAGCATATTCAAAAAGTCAAGTGCTTCACCACGATAATACACGATTAACCCCCCAATCAATTTCTCTAATCAATAGTATAGCAGACTCTATTCATCACACTAACAATGGACGTTTGGTTTTGAAAAAAGTTAAGAAACATTTGTGAAAGTTTATTAATCCTGTGATGGCGATACAGCACTGCCTCGATTATTATGTCTGGTAGTTATTTCTATGAGCAAGAAATAATCTGGCCTGCTAATGAATGCCTCACCTCGTTTAAAATTAGACTTAAGATAATGGCAGTTACGCGGATGGGGACTGGAATTGCTAAACTGACTGAATATTCAGCAGTTAAGATTAAAATTTTGATGAAAGCAGCTGATTTTTTGTAACCGGTTCCGACTATTTACCAAAAAAGGGGTATACTAAAAGTAATTACAACTTAAAGGAGTTTTTCACACGATGAAGATTATCGCACTCGTCGGTAGCATTCGACGTTCCTCATATAATCGTAAGTTAGCAACGTTTGTTCAGAAACGGTATGCCGATCAACTGGATGTCACGATTCCTAACTTGGGCGCGTTGCCTTTTTATGATCAGGATATCGAGCTAGAAGCCCCCGCAGAGGTGCAAGCCTTTAAGCAGACGGTCATGGACGCGGATGGCGTCATTTTTGTGACACCGGAATATAACCATAGTGTTCCAGGTGTCTTGGAAAATGCGATTGATTGGCTATCGCGTGTTGAACGACCGTTAATTGGGAAACCAGCTATGATTTTAGGGGCCACAATGGGACCCTTAGGGACAGTGCGAGCGCAGAGTCATTTACGGCAAGTTTTAGATTCACCCGGAGTTGGGATGCAGATTCTGCCTGGAAATGAATTCTTGTTGAGCGCGGTGCAGGACAAGATGAATGCCGATGGGGACCTTACGGACAATAAGGTCGTTGAGTGGTTAGACCATTGTGTGGCTGACTACCTTAAGTTTGCTCACCAGTTAGCCGCAAACGACTAATTCGGATAAAATAATTGATAAGGGGAAGTTTCAGATGAACAAAGAACGTAAGTTGATTTATGTTATTTTGAATGACGAAGATGTGGAATATGATCTTGAAGAATTACCAGATCAATATGTGGTCTATATTCGCCAACAAGCCGGGGATTCACGCGACTTGTCGTTAGTTAATACTGAGATTCAGAACCTGTTTAAGGATGCCGAATTGGACTTTGAAGAAAAGATCAAGCCTGAAAATCGGAAGGCTGACATTGTGCTAGCTGTTAAGCGCAGTACGGTGGCAGATGACTAATAAACAAGCGTAAACAATAGTTGTAGCGGATTGATGTTTTGCCGTTACGACTATTTTTTTGTAAGATCAAATTATTGGTCTCAACATTAACCAATTCATGTGAGGAGGGCTAACAATGACCATTGAGACACTGTATCAGCAGATGTTAGCTGCCATGGGGCCCCGGCACTGGCTCCAAGCCGGAATACCACCTGCCGAGACGCCTTGGGAGATTCTCTGGGGCGGTATTCTCGTTCAGAATACCAACTGGCGCAACGTGGATTACGCACTGGCTAATTTAAAAGCAGCCACTGACTTTGAGCCTCGGCGGTTACTAGCATTGACTGATACTGAACTGACGACTTTAGTCAAACCCGCGGGCTTCTATACGCGCAAAGTTCCAACTTTAAAAGCTTTAGCAGCGTGGTGTGGACAGTATGATTTTGACTTGACCGTGATGCGAGCCTTGCCAGCAGAACAATTGCGGCGTGAACTAATCGCTCTGCGCGGTATTGGCGATGAAACGGCTGACTACTTTAGCATGTACGTTTTTCATCAGCCAACGATCATTATTGACACGTATTTGCGGCGCCTATTCGGCTGGCTTAACCAACCGTTACCGAGCAACTACTTAAAGGCCCAACAACTGATTATGCAGGCGTGGCATTATGATTTAACGACGGCTTGGGAGTGGCACGCACTGATTGTTGATTTCGGTAAACAGGTCAAAACGACGGCTGATTTCGAACGGTCCTTTCTTGCAACGCAACGATTAACACTTGCTTCACAAAGTTTGGCAAACTAATTAAATAAGTTCCTAAATTCAAGTGAACCGCCTTATTTTAATCGGGTTTTATTGACCGACTTAATAGGGGCGGCTATTATTATGTTTATAAAAGAAAGCGCTTTTATGGTTAAGGACGTTACTTGATTGGTTAGGAGGGCCTGACAGTTGGTCACTGGATGGATTGGCAATTATTAGTGATTTTATAACAACCAGTGTCCGAAATTAGTTTGTTAACAACGCGATTATTGATTAGTCAAAGGGGGAGAATCGCTATGAAGCAAGTGCATTTATTAACGCCGGTTGCAGGACAGTTAGTGCCACTCGAATCGGTTCACGATCCGGTGTTTTCACAAGGGATGATGGGGCAAGGATTCGGTATTGAACCGACAGATGGCCAGGTCGTTGCACCAATCAGTGGTAAAGTAACGATGGTTGCAGCGAGTCTGCACGCGATTGGCTTTACGGGGAACAATGGTCTGGAAGTGTTGGTTCATCTTGGTATCGATACGGTCGAACTAGCAGATCGGCCACCGTTTAAAGTTAACGTGCAAGTTGGTGATACGGTCGAGGCCGGCGAAAAAGTGGCCATGATGGATTTAGCGGCGATTACTAGTGCGAACAAGGATACCACGGTAATCATGGCCGTAACGAATACGGCGGATATGGTTACCAAACTAACGCCCGAACTGGGTGAAGTCCGTGCCGGGGTCGTCGGTGCTGTTGTTGAATTGAAAGAACACGTTGCCGAAGCACCGGTGGTTAAGGGTAAGGGCGGCAAGTACGATGAATTGGCGACTCAAATCATTGCTCAAGTTGGTGGACCGGTAAATGTGAAAAGCGTGATTCACTGCATTACCCGGGTTCGATTTTACTTAAAGGACGAAGGGCAGGCCAATGACGAGGCAATCCGAAACCTAAAGGGCGTTATCGATGTTGCAAAGGCAGGTGGTCAGTACCAGGTGGTGATTGGGCCAGCGGTGACCGACGTGTATGATGCAATCGTGGGTCAACTAGGCGCAGGCTTTGGGGATGCTGACGCTTCGGCTGTTGCGATGGAGAAGGAAGCGAACCGGTTAGCGTGGCAGAAAATGACGCCGTGGCAGAAGGTCAAACACGGTTTTAGCAGCTTGATTGGTGTTATTACGGGGTCCATGATTCCAGTGATTGGGTTGTTGGCAGCTTCTGGGATCTTAAAGGGGATTTTGTCGTTACTAAAGAACTTCAACCTCGTCTCTGCGACAACGCCGACCTACGTGATTATTAATGCGATGGGTGATTCCGTCTTCTACTTCTTACCGATATTTGTTGGTTTCACCGCAGCCAAGAAGTTAGGGGCTGATCCGGTTATCATGGGAATTATTGGTGGGGTCTTAACATACCCAGCAATTGTTAGTATGGCAACAACCGGAAAGGTTACGGGTCACTTATTGGGAATGGCAATCAATGCGAACTTCTTTGGCATTCCGGTTCACGTTGCCTCCTATACCTACTCGATTTTCCCGATGATTGCGGGGGCGTGGTTAGCAAGTAAGTTGGAACCATGGCTCAAGCGGGTCATCCCGACAGTCTTACGGATGATCTTCGTACCGTTGTTTGAAGTTGTGATTATTTCTGGAGCCATCATTATCATCCTCGGGCCAATCATTACAGCTTTGTCTGGCGCATTGGCCGCAGGAATTGTGGCGATTTACAAACTCAGTCCAGCCATCTCTGGCTTAATTATCGGTGGCTTCTACCAAGTGCTCGTTATCTTCGGGTTACACTGGGCGATTATTCCAATTGTTGTCAACGATATTACGACAACTGGACACAGTTACTTGAATGCCATTGTTTCCGCAACGATGGTTGCCCAAGGTGGTGCGGTCTTAGCAATTGCGCTGAAGTCTAAGTTTGCTAATATTAAAGAACTCGCTTGGCCAGCAACAATCTCAGCCTTCTGTGGGGTCACTGAACCTGCAATGTACGGGATCAATCTGAAATACGGCCGGGCATTCATTACCGCAAGTATCGGTGGTGCTGTCGGCGGTTTCTTGACCGGACTGTTTAACGTTAACATGTGGGGCTTCGCCGGATCATTGATCGGTGTGACCTCCTTCATCAATCCTAAGGGGCTTGATTTTAGTTTCTACGGTTTCTTGATTGCCTCTGCTATCGACTTGATTGTCGCCTTTACGTTAACGTGGATGTTTGGCTTTTCCGATAATGATGTCAAAAACGTTAAGAAGGCGCCTGAAAAGAAGCACCTTGGTCAACAGGTTGCAAATTAGGGCTTAACTATTTTTAGAAAAGCATTTCTTAGGGCTGCTCTTGTAATGAGGGTAGCCCTTTCTGTGTATTTAATTTTAACGATGTAGCGACGAAATGTTTCCGAATTAATGGCGGCAATGGGTGACGTTAATATCATAAGCGGCCGCTTTATTTGACAAATATATCGATATTTAGTTAAATGTAACTAATAAAGTTACATGAAAGGGCGAGTTAAATTGAAATATGCGATTACAGGTGCCACTGGTCATTTAGGACAACAGATTGTTGCCGCGATGAGACCGTTAGTCGCCACCACTGAATTATATTTAGGGGTCCATACACTCAGTAAGGCCCAGGTATACCAACAACAAGGTTTGCATGTTGCGGCTATTGATTACCAGCAGCCAGAGCAGTTACGCGCATTTTTCCAAGACAGTGATGTCCTGATCTATATTCCTAGTAAAAGTCATGATAGTTATTCGCGGGTCCAAGAATTTGAGAACGTCTTAGCAGCAGTCCAACAGGCGAATGTGCATCATTTCCTAGTCATGGGTTTCATTGCCGATCAGGTGAATAATCCATTTGCATTATCAGCATTTTATGGTTACGTGCCCCGGCGATTAGCTGGAAGTGATATTAACTATACGATTGTCCGGAATGCGCTTTACGCGGATCCGTTAGTGCCATATTTGCCAGAATTAATTGAACGGCACAACGTCGTTTATCCAATGGCTGATCAGGCTCTCAGCTTCATCAGTCAGGCAGATAGTGCGGCCGCTTTTGCTAAAGTCGCCACAACGCCTGATTTATTACAACGTGGTCGAATCTATACGTTAACACAGTCCCGAGCTTACACGATGCCGGAACTCGCTACTGTGCTTAGTCAGGTGAGCGGGCAACCAATCGGGTATCGACCAGTGTCCTTGCAAGCCTTCAGCGATATGTACAATCAGAATGGTGAGGGGCCAATGTTGGCCTCGATGTATGCCGGTGGCGCCCGCGGACTATTAGCCACAGTAAGTGATGATTATCAGCTGATTATGGATCGTCCCGCCCAGTCATTGCTGGATTACTTACAAACAAATTATCAGAAAAGTTAATTAATCACGGAAAATTCCAAGCGAGTTAATGGTCGCGACGAAATTCCATGCTATAATTTATATCAATAGCAACTTTGGAAAGGAGTCGCCAGTATGACTAACGGGACGCGTGCAGATTTACGTGAGCTTTTTCATAAAGGACAATTAACTATTGGCATTAGTGAACTAAGCAGAATGACTGGTGTCTCGCCACGACAACTACGGTATTGGCAAAAAAAGGGGTACATTATTCCTAAGAACGAGGATGAGCCGGGCCAGGCTCGCGTGTATACAATGAAAATGGTTATCAAGGCAGCCGCGATGAGTAATTTATTGCAGACTGGTTATACCTTGAAGGCGGCGGCCGCTCAGGTGGATGAGCGGATGCGACCAGCCCAAACAATCTATCATCTGCTTGCCGATCGTTACCAAGGATATGAAGTGGCGGATAATGGTCAGATCCTTGTCGACTTGGGACCATTTGATCCTCAGCCTGACCAGGAACTATTTGTCAAACTCGTGGGGGATAAAGTTAAGTTTGAATTGAAGGATAATTCGAGACCAGATAGTTAGGCACCATTTGATAATGAGAGTTAATACTAGACTGTTCTGAGGAATATTGTAATTGGATAGTCTTAGCAGCGTGATTTCAGGATAATGAAATCACGCTGCTTTTTTATGATTGATATCAATAGTTAATTAATTCAGTAAATGATTTGTCTTCCTGTAAGATAACGCGCAAAATCGGGGTAATATTAGTCACAATAGGATTCGAGATTAAACTTCTAAAGCAATCTTCAAGTATATGGCCGACAGCACAAAGAATAATAACTTATGAAAGGTACACTAGCTACAAGTGTACTTTTATGAGCTTAAATAATGTATACGGTTACATTATCATATGAATTGTAAAAGTTAGGGAGTGATAAATTTGGCGCCGAATAGTTCACCAGCAACTCTTACACGAATGATTATTGAGTTGATATTGTCAAAAAGGATAGTTCACTATCAAGATATTATGGAGTATACGGGCACATCTCGTAAGACGATTGCTAAGTATCTGAATGAGGTGGAAAAGGTAGTCAACCAACAAGGTGTACACCTTGTTAGGAAAAGAGGACAGGGTATTCGTTTTAGTGGTAATACGAAGGGACTGTTGGCTGAGTTTCCGATACTGAAGGATAATAGCCAAAGTGAGCAAGAACGCAGAATTAGCATTATGACATTCTTGACACAGCAATCTAAACCAGTGTTATTAGATGATATTGCTGACCACTTCTTTATTAGTCGTAGTACGTTGGAACGTGATTTAAATGTTTTAAAAATGGATTATGGGTTGAAGCTGACGGCCACTACAGAAGGCGTTAAATTCAACAGTTCGGAGAGTGATGTTCGTCGAGTGATTGGTCAGCTATTACAGTCATATTGGGGACAAGAGATTAAGCAAAATCAACAGACTGGCAAAATGACACGCACATTTAAAGTGCCACAGTCCCTGAAACGATATGTCAATAAACAAACCTTAAATCAGATGCAAAAAGTCCTGAATAAATTTGTGAAGATTTTAAAAGTTGATGTAAATGAATATCAATATGAGTCTTTACTGATCCATACAACTATTGCGATTCAGCGAATTAAGAATGGCGAGTTTATTACTCAAACGACGACACAGAATTTTGACACTATGGCAATATCTCCGAGTACCAACAAATTAGTTAAAATGCTTATCGTGGCCTTCAAGTGTGAAATTCCCGATGAAGAAGTTGCTTATTTAAATATGCATGTCGCGGCCATTGAGGATGGGTACATTGATCTGGATAGAAGTGGCTTAGTTGAACGAACGATAGTCGACTGGCTACGTAGCGTGCTAACGGATTATGATAATCAATTATTACGTAATCTAACGCTACACTTACGTCCGGCGCTGGTTCGCATTAAAAATGGCATTAGTATTACGAATCCGTATTGTAATCAAGTTAAAACGTATTTTCCCGTCGCTTTTGATCAAGCACTAGCATTAGCGATGGCGATTGAAAAGCAATACCATTTACAGCTAACTGAGGATGAAATTGCATACTTAGCACTGCACTTTGAATCGTTCATTGAGCGCCGAAAGGTCTTAAAACCAGATGTTGAGCTTGCAATTGTATGCAGCACTGGTTATGGTACGGCGGAGTTACTAAAGCAACGTGTCATGGACAAACTACCGGATGTTCAGATTGTTGGCACTTTGTCTGTGAATGAGTTGATGACTTCAACAGTGACTGCAGACATTATTATTTCGACTATCCCGTTAAAGATGAGCGGTACGAGGGTTATTCAAGTCAGTCCGTTTTTGAATGACCAAGAACTCAACTTATTGGAAAAGTTAAGTCAAGATATTCGTCAAGAAAAGTATACGCGGAACGCATTTGTTAAATTATTAAGTCCAAACGGTATTATCACAAATTCAAAGGCAACTGAAAAAAAGATGGCGATTATTCAACTAACTGATCGGCTAGAAAAGTATGGGTATGTTGATAATCAAATGCAAAATTCAGCGTTAGCACGTGAACAAGTTGCATCCACCATTATCGATAAATTTGCAATTCCCCATGGTGATATCGACCATGTTTTGCAACCAACGATTGGAATCATGACGTCGAAAAAGGGAATTAAATGGGATCACGAAAATGTCCATGTTGTATTTTTCGTAGCCCTGAATCGCACGGTTGAAACACAAATGGATGATATTTACAGTTATTTCTATAATTTGATTCAAGATGGGCAGCGAATGACGGCCTTAATAAAGGCTCAAAATGCTCAAGAAATTATTGATACATTAGCACAGCAGTGAAGGGGAAATGCAAATATGACAGAAATTTTTAAACAGAAGTATATTTTTTTAAAAGAACATTTTAGAACACGTGAGGATGTTTTTAGCTTTATTGCACATAAAGCAATTGAACTTGGCTTTGCAGATAACGAAGATGCAGTTTTGAAAGCGCTGTATCAACGAGAAAAAGAAGCTTCAACAGGAATGCAGGACGGTATAGCGATTCCTCATGCAATCTCAGAATATCTGCGGCAACCTGCTGTACTATTCATTCGCTCTACAACAAGCATTCAAGATTGGCCGACATTTGATGACCAACCAGTTAATCAGGTAATTGCTATGCTAGTTCCAAAAAATAGTGAGCAGGCACACTTACAGATTCTAGCTAACTTTGCGAGTGCATTAGTGGATGACCGTGAGCGTCAAGCATTACTTGAAAGTCAAACAGTTCAGGATGTTTACACTGTATTAACCAATAGTTCGGAAAAAATTTTATAAAAAGAGGATGACTGATATGGATTTTGTTGCAATTACATCATGCCCAGCAGGGTTAGCACATACACCAATGGCGGCGAAAGCGCTAGAAAAAGCAGCGCAGGAACTAGGTTTACAAGCTAAAGTAGAACAACAGGGTGCAATGGGACTTAAAAATGAAATTACAGTTGAAGAGGCGAAAAGCGCAAAGTTTTTATTGATTGGTTCGGATCAAAAAATTGAAAAGATGGATCGATTTGAAGGGATTCCAGCAGTTCGAGTTGATATTAATATGTGTATTAAAAAGCCGAAAGCTGTTATTGATAAGGTCAGCAAAGCGGTTGCTGCTCGTGTTAAATAAAATGAACTTAATGAAGAATGGAGGAGTGAGTTATGAAGAAAATATTGGCTGAGTGGAAGGGCTACTTAATGTCTGGTATTTCATATATGTTACCGGTTGTTATTGGCGGGTCCCTCGTAGTTGCAGTTCCTAAGTTGATAGGTCTATGTTTTGGAATTACAAGTTTTGATGCGTATAAAACTGGTTTTTGGTTTTATATGGGACAAATTGAAGCCGTTGGTTGGATTGGTGTTGGCTTAGTTAATTTAGTTTTGGCCGGTTACATTGCATATGCTATTGGCGATAAGCCAGCTTTAGCCGCCGGGTTCATTGGGGGCTCATTAGCATCTAGTTCTAATATGGGATTTTTAGGAGCCTTGGTTGCTGGGTTTGCAGCTGGTTATACTGCACGTTGGTGTCACAATAAGTTACATGTTGGTGAAAAGTTCGAATCTATTATGCCATTAGTTGTTGTACCGCTGCTATCTACAATGGTTGTGGCAATATTGATGGGAGTCATTTTGAAGCAACCGCTGACTTGGATTAATGTATCACTTGTTGCCTGGATTAAACAAATGAGTACAAGCGGTGTAAGTGCTATTACCTTAGCAGTTATCATGGGCGCTATGATTGGTTCTGACTTAGGCGGTCCTGTTAATAAGGCTGCATGGATGGCAGGAAACGTTTTATTAGCTGAAAAGATTTACACCCCTGCAATGATCGTTAATGTGGCTATTGCTGGTATTCCCTTAGGATATGCATTTGCGACGACTTTCTTTAAGCATCGTTTTTCTGATGAATTACTTGATGCTGGACGAAGCGACTGGTTCATGGGATTTATTGGAATAACAGAAGGTGCTATTCCGTTTACATTAGTTAACCCGTTGAAATTAATTCCAATTAATATGATTGCTGGTGCTGCTGGTTCGGCGACTACGATTTTACTTGGGGCTCAGGCTAAGATTCCTCCTGTTGGTGGGGTTTATGGATTTGTCACCATTACGAATGGTTGGGCCTATTTAATCGGTCTAATTGTTTGCGCTGCGATTATCGGTGTACTGGCACCATTGGCTGTGGACTTTAACCAAACACAGAGCGAAGAACAAGTCACTGATGATAATGAGGACGACATTAACATTAATTTTGAAGCTTAGATTGACTAAAACGAGCCGCATAATGGTTAAAGAGCCGTAGTGCGGCTTTTGTTACCTAAAATAACAGGGAGCGATACATTTATGACAAAAGCACATTTTGTAAATCATACTCATTGGGATCGAGAATGGTATTTTACAACTGAGGACGCACAGGTGCTAAGTGATCAGCTGTTCTCAAATGTTTTGAAGGAGTTAGAAACGCATCCTGAAGCTAATTTTACTTTAGACGGACAGACATCAATACTAGATGAGTATGTTGAAATGCATCCCGAAGATGTTATCCGGATAAAGAAATTAATTAACCGTAATCAATTATTTGTTGGACCATGGTATACACAGACTGATGCGATGATACCTGATGCAGAATCAATTATTCGTAACTTAGTTATTGGCATCAACGATACCAAACAAAAGTATGGGCAACCAATGATGATTGGCTATTTGCCAGATACTTTTGGATTTAATTCGCAATTGCCAATGCTCTTAAATCAAGTTGGCATTAATGACTTTATTTTTTGGCGGGGCACTAATTTTAAGCGACAAATGGACTCTGTTTATTTTAAATGGCACAGTCTAGGTCATAGTCAAGTCTATGCTGCTAATTTTCCGTTAGGTTACTATACTGGTCAAATCGCATTGGATTCGAAGAAAAACTTACAAGAGTTCGTTGCAAACCGTCTAGATCCAGGAATTGATTTTGAAAGTCAACAGGGTCAAAATAATTCGGTCCTAGTGCCTTCGGGAATCGATCAAATGAATATTATTCATAACGTATCTGAGACTATTAGTAAGATAAATAAATATAGTCATAATCAGATTGTGATCAGCAATTATCCGAAGTTTATGCGAACATTACGACAACGCAACGATTTACCGGATTATCAAGGCGAGTTGCGGTATCCAACTTATGCTAGAGTTCATCGGACAATTGGTTCAGTACGTTCGCGCATTAAACGGCAGAATTTCAAACTCGAACAGCAAATATTACGACGTGTTGAGCCACTGATGGTCATCGCCAAAAGATGTGGTATCGATGTGTCTAAGGGTCTTATTTTGAAACTTTGGAAAAAGTTGCTAGAATGTCAACCGCATGACAGTTTGGGTGGCAGTGTTTCTGATAATGTTGCTATTGATATTGACCATCGATTCAAACAAGGTTTTGAAATTGCAGACGGTATCGAAAACTATATCAAGAAAAGAATCGCACAACGGTTGAAACTGGATGCCAATCAGGTGCTAGTATTCAATACTGATCCACGCCCATTCAATGGATATAAGAAAATCCGTTTCTTAACATCATCGAAAAACATTATGTTTGATGAAAAATATCAAGCAACTATTTTAAGTGCAAATTATGTGGCTAAGCGAGAAAATATCATGCAACAAACGGCTAAAGGCTTTGAATTTAAAGACGAGCCTGGTTACTATGAATTACAAGTACAAGTTGCAGTCCAGTTTGATGGGTTGGGCTACCAAGTAATTGACTTTAAGGATGGTGCAGAAGCTTTGCCAGAATTACAGTCTGAGCAACAAACGGCTATCCAAAATGAAAGTTGGAAAGTGAATTATGTCGATGGCAACTTTCAGGCAACTACTAATGGGAAAACTTACAAAAACATCATTAGTATTGTAGATTCGGGTAATGATGGTGATACGTACGATTATTCACCGCTTCGAGGCGACAAAGAGGTTGACTTGCCTTTAGCCGGCGTTGTAGCCATTTATGTTGGAGCTGGAAGGCAAGAACTGCGATTAAGCGGCAAGTGGCAGTTACCAGAAGGCTTGGCTGACAGGATTAGTCACGAACCAAAGCTGCACGATGTCGCATTTGAATTAACGTTGACTTTAACTGATGGTGACAATGTATTGGCAGGTCGTTTAACTGTCGATAATCAGGTTCTAGATCATCGATTACGGTTAAAAATTAATACAGCAATTGAAAGTGACACTGCAGTTGCGCAAGTTCAAGGCGGCTTTCAAAGAACACGTAATTTACCAATTGCGGAAAATTGGGAAGAAGAATTTGTTGAAAAACCGGTTAACCTTTATAACTTTGATAAAATTGTCGGGATGCAAGGGGCTAGCGATGGCCTGTATTTAATTGCTAAAGGAATGAAGGAATACGAGTTAGGAAAGAAAGCATTTTATGTCACATTAATGGCAACCACTGGTCAACTTGGTAAGCCTAATTTACTGTGGCGACCAGGTCGTGCTTCAGGCGATACAACTAGTATTGGACATCAGATGACACCAACGCCGTTGGCCGAAGAATTAGGAGCAAATACATTTGAGTTTGGGTTAGTTTCCACGTCTCAATTGAATGAAAATAAATTGGCAATAATTGCTGAAAAGTGGTTAGCACCCGATGTTAGTTATCAATTACAAAAATTGAATTTATTTGTAAATCGATTAGACAATAAAATTTGGGATGTTGAATTTGATGATTCATTACCAACTATCTCAGAGTGCGAGTCATTTTTGAAACTCGATCCACATGTCACAATTAGCGCGTTGTATCCGGCCTATACTGTGCCAAATAGTTTTGTTATCCGTTTGGCAAATGAATCTGGTGTGGCTGCTGATTTGACCCCCTTGTTAAAACAACATTTCATTCAGGTAAATGCTCTGGAAGAGGCTCAACCATGTTCGGAACAATTAGTGATTCAGCCTTATGATATGGTTACCTTGCTCATACACAATCAGGGGGCATAGCTCATGCGTTTGGGAAGTATTGAAGCTGGAGGGACTAAGTTCATTTTAGCAATTACTGATGAGCACTACCGTATCTTGAAGCGACAACGAGTAGCGACCACAAAGCCAAATGAAACGCTGGCAGCCTGTGTTTCATTTTTTAAGAAAAATCCAGTCGATGCGTTGGGAATCGGGAGTTTCGGCCCAGCCGATATTAAGGTGGATTCACCGACATATGGTCAGATTTTAAATACACCAAAAGCTGGTTGGTCTCATACGGATGTTGTACAGATGTTGAGGGCAGCTTTGAAAATTCCAATTACTTTTACAACGGACGTAAATGCTTCGGCTTATGGTGAATATATGATTGGACAAGGACAAGCAGTGCGTTCACTAGTATACTTTACTATTGGGACAGGCATTGGTGGCGGTGTTATCCAAGATAATCATTTCATAGGTGGTATGTCTCATCTTGAAATGGGACATACAATGGTCATACCTATGTCAGGCGATAACTTCAAGGGTGTCTGTCCATATCATCAAAATCGGTGCTTTGAAGGCATGGCTTCAGGACCCGCAATTGAGGCTCGAACTGGCAAACCGGGGGAACAATTGAAGCGAACCAATGAAGTATTTAAGTTGATCAGTTATTATATTGCACAGCTGGTCTTTGATGCATATCTTAATTTCATGCCTGAAAGAATTGTTATTGGTGGCTCAGTAGTAAGCGAAACTGAACTTCCAGTGATTAGAAGAGACGTTGAGCAGCTTAATAACAATTATGTTGAATTACCGAACTTAGATCATTTGATTGTTTTAACGGGAATTGCTAATAATGGTTCTGCAACGATTGGTAATGTCGCCCTGGCCAAAAATTTGATATTTTAGGTAAAAAGAGTCGATAACAAGTAACGTTATCGGTTCTTTTACTTTACTATGAATGAAAAATGGTCTGGAATACTTATTTATGACTTGATTCATGCTACAGTAGAATCTATAAGGATGACGAATTGTCAAATCAAGCGCAACTTTGTCCCGAAGAAAACTTCAAATGGACTCTTCCAGCCTAAGACCTTACGTGGTCGGT
>NZ_JBMNVY010000034.1:0-17392 GCF_049745435.1 Lactiplantibacillus sp. YT640 | reverse complement strand
CAATGATAACAGAGATTTGTCTTGGTGTTTTTTATTTTATCAATTAGCTAAAAGTATTTGGCTAACTTGATTATAAAACGCGCGGGTTTAAAACAACAAGTTAATGGACTAAAGCGGCTTCAAAAGACGGTAAATTCTGAACAAATTACTAAGGTGAATAATAGCTTGCAGTTGGCTAATCGTGAAGCAAGACGTCGGAGCTTGAATCTAGGCCCAGTTAAAGCTGCTCGACGTAATACAATATCACGATAATGTATACTAGGTTAGTATACAAGCCAGCTTAGGTTTGGTAAGCTAATATTAAGGGGGAACGTAATGATGAAAGAAAATGGTAAAGAAGTGCCACAAGCGGTCAAAGGGTGGAATTGGGGCGCATTTATGTACAGTATTTTTTGGGGCATTGGCAATAAAACCTATTTGCCGTTATTAACGTTAATTCCAATTTTTAATATCGTTTGGGTTTTTGTGGTTGGTTTTAAGGGGAATGAATGGGCCTGGCAAAAAGGTGATTATCAAGATGTCGAGACATTCAAGGCCGTGCAAGCGACTTGGAACCGAGCAGGAATAGTCCAATTTATTATTTCGATTGCTATTTTTGTCCTATATATGTTTTTCTTTGCTTCTTTAGTGGCCAATATCTAAACGGTAATTACTAGCACAAGCACTTATTCAAATAAAGACCACCAAGGTTCGGCATTAGCGCCTTGGTGGTCTTTATTGATTGCCAGTCCAGTTAGTTGAGCGCACTAATTCGATGTGCTGAATATCATTAATATTGATAAATTGGTGGTTGGCAAGCACAATAGTAGCCCCATTATAGCCCAGTATTGGGGTTGTGATGGTCGCAAAGTGTTGATTATTATGATCAACGGTATTTAATTGTAAGTTGACTGGTTGGTTCTGGGTGTAAGCTGTTGACAAGATTTGACCAACGATACTTAAAGACTGTTGTGGCTCGGGTGGATATTGTTGTTTATCTTGGATCTTCTGTTGGTTTAAAGCGGCAGTATGATCAGATAAGTAAAAGCCTTGCCATTTCATTAGGCCACGATCATGGTAATCGTGCTCAAAGAAGCGCTTAACAATGCCGAGGTCAAACTCCTTTTCATTCAAGCCCCTGCCGCCTCTTTTGAATAATTTTTTGACTTTGCGGCCAAACTTGACCCGTAAAGCCAATAAATTCAATCGTTAATTTAGTCTGTTGCCGCAACACCTTTAGTAAGTTTTCTAAGTCATTGAGATTATAATTAGCGAGTTTGTGTAAAGGCATTGACCGTAGTCGCTCATTAGCTCGCTGGCTGTTGAAGAATACGTTGTAAGTGTAATCGTACGGGTCATTGGCAATTACTAGCCAATAACGGGTTCGACTAGTCGGTTTAAACAACAAGGCTAAGCGACTCGTGATAATATCTAAATCTTTATTCATAACTATTTCCTCCATTATGACCCCCGACCAAAGCAGCCCGTTCAATAGCGGTACCACCGGGCAATAGACTGGTGGCATAGACGAGTTTGGTGAAACCAAAGCGTCGGTGAATTTCATCAATAACTTGGTTTAGCTTACTATGTTGAATTTGGTTAAGCGGGGATTCGAATAAATTAAGTTGCTGCCCGGCGTCAGGACTGAGCTTACTACTATAAACGCCAATATTACGGACAGCTTGGCCGTCCCAGTTCTTACGAAATAACCACAATAATTGTTGCGTTAAAGCTTGGTTATCATTAGTCGGTTCAATTTTCAAAGCCTGGTGAAAGCCATTGCGGCCATCGGTTTCAGCCGCAGCATAAGAAAAACCAATGCTTAGTGATAAACACCCTGCTAGTTTATGGTGGTGACGAAGCCGCGCCGCAACTTGTTCACCAATCTCTTTAATGACCGTTTCAATCTCGTTTTGTGTCAAGTAGTCACGCGGGAGAACTTGTGAGTTACCAAGACTAGCTTCCTTAGTTTTGATTGGTTCAGTTAACTGGGTCCGGTCAACGCCCCAGGCGGTGGCAAACAATTGGCTCCCAATCACCCCGAGATTCTGTTTGAGTAAATAAGGGTTAGTATGGGCTAACTCATACATATTGTGAATTTGAAGGCGGTTCAAACGTTTCGCCATACGGGGGCCAATGCCCCAAACGTCCGTTAATTCGTTAATTGACCAAATCTTATCCGGCACAGTTTCATAATGGATTTCACCAATCAATTCATGATTGTGTTTAGCGTAGTTATCTAGGGCTAGTTTGGCTTGCACCGGATTGTCGCCAATACCCACAGTGGTGTATAAACCGAGCTGTTGGCGGATCGTTTTTTGTATTAACCGCGCCACTTCACGGATAGAATTGCCAAAAAGCCGCCATGAATGGGTCATATCCAAAATACTTTCATCAATTGAATAGGGCCAAACCTCTTTTTCACTCGCAAATTGATGAAAAATTTGATTAATTTGCAAATTGCGTTGAATATAGAGATTCATGCGCGGCGGCACGATCCATAGTCTAGGGTCATTGGGCAAGTCACGTTTGCGTGAGACATTGGCTTTAAGATGAAATAACTGCTTAGCCTCGGGTGACGTGGCTAAGATGAGCCCACCAGTGGTGTTTTTAGCTTCACTAAGAACGACTAGTGGGACTTTTAAAGGATTAAGCCCGCGGGCAACGGCTTCACAGCTGCTATAAAAGGACTTGTTATCGATTAAAAAGAACACGCCATGCGGTTCTTGATCAAAAAACATAAGCTCACCTTCTCAATAATTTACGTTTATTTTACCACAATAGGGAACATATGTTCACAAAAGTGATATAATAAATGTATAAATTGACAGAAATTATCTATGGGGGCGTTCAAATGAACACAGTTCAACTACAAAAATTTATCAGTGATAACAGCCAAGTGGAAGCTATCTTTATGCAAAAAGCCCTGGCGTATCTCAATAGTAAGAACAAAAAACGCCAGCCAGCTAAACGCTGGAATGAAGAACAGATCACTCGTCAGGCTGAGAAAATGTATGCGCAGGTCGTCGAGAACTTGTATGGGAAACTGCATACTCAAGTGAAAGCTAATCGATTTACGCCAGCAGAGAAGTGGCTTAAATTTATCAACGAAAATGAGGTTCTTGACGGTATGGAAGAGTCCATGATTGAGTTAGATTTTTCGTAGAGCATATTTAGATTGATTTTTAAAAATAATAAGCGGAGCTGCTAATTAAACAGCACCGCTTATTGTAAAATATTGCATTATTACAACTAAATTAAGTTTTTAAAGTACACAAGTATACTCTTCTACTAATGGAAAAGTATACTTGTGTACTTTAAAAACTTAAAACTAAATAAGATCAGAAACTACAACTTAAAAGTACATTAGTATACTAATAGAAAAGTATACTAATGTACTTTTCTATTTGGCTGATCTATTCATACTATCAAATATTTCTCTTTCGCGTGGAGAAAGCTTATCTCGCTTATAGGCTTCAACCATTTCATTCTCAATTTCATATATCTTTTTATCTTTGATATATGCCAGACTCTTAATCGTGTCATAAGTATCTGGATCAACACGAAGGCTTTTTCTATCCTTAGCTGTAATAGTTTTCTGTTTCCGGGTGTCATCAACGGTTTTTTCTACGTTTACATGTAAAGCGTCGGCATCTTTTTTAATCAAGGCCATTTGGTTTCAACTCCTTCTTGCCTAAAGTTGTCAGACGATTGTTAATCACATATTTAGGCTCATATTGATAGCCAGGCTTAATATCACCGTATTTTTCAAACTGTTCAATTCTTTCTTCCAATTCCTGGAAAAGATCAGAGAACAATGCCAACATTCTACTATCATGCCAGTCGTTGAACTGTACACCATATTCGCCATAGTTTTCTAAACGCAAATGGTTTTTAATTATTTGACCAAATATATTCTCTTTGCCAAAATATTCGGTCGTTTTTTTGACAATTCGTTGTTCAACAGAATGATTTTTGTCAAGAAGTACTAGGAGAATTCCGGCAACTTGTATATTAATTTCATCATTGAAATCATTATACAAGGTTTGTAAGTATGAACTTGTCAAATCTTTTGACCCTTCGAAAGCAAACCTTTTAGTCTCTTGTACAACTACCACATAATCTGTGGCAACCATGATATTGTCTACTTTAATATCAGTGGCCGGTGGAGTGTCAATAAAAACATAGTCGTACCGATCCTTAATTTTATCTAATAGAGGTTTGAAATAAAACGTTCGATTGTGAGTACCTTTGACGTTGTCAGCTAACCATGTACCCCAATTACGAAAATCTTTATCACCTGCGATTGCATCTAAATTGTCTGTGAGGTGTACAATGCCCTCTTCTAAGTCCTTGTCATCAAGGCATTTAGTTATTGATGCCGGCCAAGTTGTTTGGTCAAATGTCAAGCTTAGCATGAAAGTACTGTTGGCCTGTAAGTCCATATCAATGTGAAGAACTTTTTTATTAAATAATTTTGCGACTGTAATGGCAAACATAACATTGTTTGTGGACTTACCTACACCACCTTTTTGGTTACTCAGTGCAATGACTTTTGTCACATTCAACACTCCTCATAAGTATACTTTTGCTAACAAACCAATTATACAGCAGTATAACGATATATCAAGCACAAATGAAAAAGTATACTAATGTAAAAGTATACTTTTACAAAAATCCACTTTTACATTAGTGGATTTTGGGATTAGTGCACAAGTATACTACATTAGCAATAGTATACTTGTGCTAAATAAGTGTTTACAAACAATGAAAAGTATTGTATATTCAAGACATGGAAAATAAGTAACATAAAAAAAAGCGTTGGTTCAAAAATTACTCCAATAATTTTTGAACCAGCAAATCAAGTACCAAGGCTACTTGATCGCCTTTAACGCTCGTCTTTTATAGATGGCTAGCTAGGATGTGAACTACTAAAAGCAGTCAACTCTAGTTGCCTGATAGGAATATTATACTAAACCTATTAGGAATATGCTAGTCGAAAAGTCGAGTTAAACGCATACATAGGTTTAGTTAAAGCAGATTAAGTTACCCCAGTGGGCGGCTTAATCTGCTTTTTGTGTAGTTAAGCCTAGAGGGAGAAGTGCTCCATGTTTGTTGAAACCTGTTAAGCTAATCCCAATTAAAAATTAAATAAACAAAAAAATCCCCGTGGGGTCTAAGCCACGGGAACTCATAGAACTACCAAAGAATGAGTTAATTGTACTCGTGCCAGTTACGTTTGGCAAGAATGCAGTTTGATGAATTTGACCGCCCTAAGAGCCAAGTTGGGGTTTAAATACCAAGTAGCCACGTTAACTGGAGCGATTGCTTAAAAATCTAGTGTTTGAACGTTTAATTTTAATACATAAAAATGATGACTAAGAACGCTACGGCGTTCTTTTTTTGTAGGAGGTGAGCAGTATGTCAGCGACGGAAACGGCACAACAAGCGATTGATTTGATTTTGCATCAAGGGTTACGGGAAACTAAAGCCCGGCATAGTAACGTCTTGAAGTTGGAAAAATCGGTTTCGGGGCAACAAAATAAGCAAGGTGCGATTGCCATGTATCGTAGTAAAGGCCAAATGGCGAAAAGCTGGGGGACGATTTATACCTCCAAAGAAGCAGTCTATGATAACTATGCGACCAGCACGCATTGGACGCCCAATGTTTTTAACTACCTCACCTATACTGATGCGGCTAAGCATTATGTAAAAGGCACTAAGGAACAAAATTTAAGTCAGATCAATACGTTAGTGGTTGATGTTGACTACCGTGACGCTGAGGAGCGCCAAGCGAAGTTTGCCGAGGTTTGGGACACGGCGATGTTGGACGTACAGTTTCTTCCAACCTTAATTTTGGCGACTACCAAGGGCTATCATATCTACTACGTCTTTGATAGGCCGGTTTTCGTCCGTCGTCATGCCAATGGTCAATTGCCAGCCGTCAGGGCTGCTAAAGCCATTGCTAAGTCGTTAAAGCAATACTACGCGCAAAAATTGCCGGCGGTTGATGTGACCTGCAACAGCTTTGGTGTTTTCAGAGTTCCGCGGCCGGACAATATTGAATACTTTGAGCCCAAAATGACGGTTGACTTCCAAGCTTTAATGACTTGGAGTATTAATTTTGCGAATGATCAGCACCAAATTAAGCCCCAAACTACTCAACGGTCTTTTTATGCTCGGCGGACTAGTCGCCAGGTTGACCAACCGTGGTTTCAAGCCTTAATTAACCAAACGGACATTGATCAAAACGTGGGCTATGGTCGGCACAATACAATCTTCACGCTGGCCTTAGCTTGTTATTCTTCAAACGTGTTACAAGCCCAGTGTTTTGACATTTTGGACGAGTTTAACAGTAATCTTACCCACCCGCTGGCGACACAGCACGTTCAAAAAGTAATTAATGATGCTTATTCAGGTCAGTTCCATGCGGCCAGTCGTGAATATGTGAATGCGTTGCTAGAAACTTGGGTTCCCGATGCTGACAGGCGAGTTTATTTGCAGCGTTCGCAAACGACCTGGTACAAGTATGCGAAGCCACGTTCAGAACGCGTTAATAGTCATGTCCATGAATGGCAAGCAGATCTTATGGCTTACTTTAACCAAAGAATTTTCCAGGACAATAATTGGTTTACCAAAACGTCTTTACGGCACATTTCCCAAGAATTAAATATTTGCTTAGGTAGTCTAACCAAGGCCCTGAAAGATCTAATTGATCAAGGCTTAGTTTATCGTGAAAAAGGTAGCGGTCGGCAAGCAACGAAGTTTGCGACTCGTAGTAGCTTGTTACAACATGCGATGAGGTTACAACGCCAACAGCGATTAAACTATTGGATAACGGTTGCTCGGTTATTAGAACCCTCAGAAGAATTAGTGGCGCTACAACAATTGAGCCTTGATGCTCGCCAAGATCATCATCGCAATGCCCAATTGAATTTGCTAGATACGGGTTAGAATTTAGTGTTCTAAAATGCCATTACGTATCTATAGTTCTGGACACGGGTTTCTTGGTTGGGGACTGGGCAGGCCTGCTGGGTGTTAACTGGGCTAGATTAGGGTGTTATTTAGTTATTAGTCGTCCCGTCGCCTCCAAACCGTTTAGAACTAACTCCTCACGTGAGACGCATAATCACGATTCAAGCTACTCCGCCTAGGCGGGTTTTAAGCCGGGAATATTCGGCCATTATCAGTTGAGTAGTGTTGCTCGCTTTTGATGAGCAGTAGGTAAGCTAACTGTAAATCGAAAGTGAGGGGTTTGGTTATGACAACGTTTTTTCAGTGGTTAGTGGTACTAGCGTCCGGGTATCAAGTGCCCGAAGCATTGCTTAATAATAATCAGTTAATTGATAAGCTTTTTGGAGGTGGAGAAGGGACTAAGAACCTGTTTAAAATCTAGCTAATTTGGTATGATAGTTCAAAAAAGGTGATTAGTCATGAACTACCCAAGCAATATTTCCCGCCAACAATTTGAACTCATTCGTCCCGACTTAGAAGCTGCACGGCGTTCAACGAGGCCTCGAAAGTATGATCTTTATGAGTTGTTCTGTGCAGTTGTCTATGTTTTAAGAACTGGCTGTCAATGGCGCGAGTTACCAGTTGATTTTCCTCGCTGGCAATTGGTCTATTACTATTATCGCGTATGGTCTGAGGAACAGATTATTGATGAACTATCAATCTTAGATCAGTGTTTAAAAAAATTGTCTTTACCCTACGGGAAAAACAGTCACGCTCGGCTAGAATATCTTTCATAATCATTGACGCACAAAGCGTTAAAAATACCGATACTGCTGAGCATCGCGGCTACGGCGGTGGTAAACGCATATCCGGCATCAAACGCCACCTAGCGGTTGATATTAACGGCTTACCACAAGCAATTCACATCACCACGGCCAATGTTTCCGACCGTAATGGAGCCAGTGCCATGTTAGCTCTAAATTCTGGGCATTTACAGCAAGTTAAATCGGTTCTTGTCGATGGTGGCTACACTGGATCGAATTTTGCCGCTGATGTTTACACTAATTTAAACGCCACCGTCCAGGTGGCTAAACGCAATGAGCTTCATAAATTCGAAGTACTGCCACAACGCTGGATCGTTGAACGTTCCTTCAGTTGGTTGGATAAATGTCGACGACTTTGGAAGAACTGTGAGCGTAAACTCAATTCAAGTCGTCAAATGGTTATCTTAGCGTTTCTGGTATTACTCCTAAGAAGATTTCAAACAGGTTCTAAGACTGATTTAGAGCTGTCAATTCCTTATGCTCCCACGCTACGCTCGTCCGCTACCATTGACAGCAAACAGTTAGTTTTTCTGAATCTTAACAAGAATTTAGCGGCTGTGTTCGTTTTTAAGGGTCTTATTTTTCGTTTTTAGCGGTTTTGAGACTGTTTATATATTATTTATACCAAAGCAAAAACAAAAAGCCCTCAACAGGCTCTTAGAGGGCTAAATAACGAAGCCAGGACGATTAATAATAGCTTCTTGTCTTTTTTCAAAATATAAGAAGCTGTCTAGTATCTGCTGCTGGCGATTAATCTAACAGTGCTGCTAGCCTGCGGCACCGCTGTTTCGAGTTCAAATCACCGCTCTTTCTCTACTTCGCCTTCCTCCTCAATAGCAAAGGGTCCCCCGCTTATAGTTCATCTCCTTGCTCAGTTTTGCATTTAGCACGAGCATTGTTCACAGTTTAGCGACTAGAAAACGTGCACGTTGCCCACGCCACCGGCGGCCCGGGCCAAATCTTTTGACAGCAACATTAGGTATCCTTTAAACTAGCAATAAAAGGTAACTAATTCAAAAAATTCGGTTGGGCGGTGCTCAAGAAAGCTTTCTCGGGGAGGAAAGCGATTCTTGGGTGCGGCCTTTTCTTATAGGAGGAAACTTATGACCCCTTACAACGAACACAAAGCAGATGTCCTAAAGCGCTTGGCCACCAGCCAGCAAAGCGGCCTCACCAGTGAAGAAGCACAGGCCCGGCTCACCCAGCATGGCCCCAACGCCTTGGCCGCCAGCAAGCCCCTACCAGCCTGGCGCCAGTTTTTGGCCACCTTGAAAGAACCTTTGGTGATTATTTTATTCATCGCCGTGCTATTGGCCTGGGCCAGCGCCGGCTATGACTTCTTCGTGCGCCACGACCCCAGCCATGGTATGGCGGCAGTGTATGAAAGCATTGCGATTCTGCTGCTGATTTTCGTTAATGCCGGCCTCTCCTTCTGGCAAGCCAAAAGCGCACAAAAATCCCTGGACGCCCTGAAGGTGATGGCGGATCACCACGCCAAGGTCCTGCGCGATGGCGACTGGCTGACGGTGCCAGCCACCGAGCTGGTGCCTGGCGATATTGTCAGTGTCAAAACCGGCGACTTCATCGAAGCCGACGTTCGCTGGCTCCATGTCGCCGAGCTGCAAACCAACGAAGCCCACCTCACCGGCGAAGCGGAACCTGTGCAAAAACAAACCCACGCATTGGGCGCTGACGTGCAAATCGGTGACCGCACCAACATGGGCTTTTCTGGTGCGACAGTGACGCATGGTAACGGCCTCGGGGTGGTGGTTGCGACCGGCATGCAAACCGAGCTGGGCAAAATCGCCACCTTGCTGGATCAAGTCAAGGACAAAAAGACCCCGATTGAACGCACCATTGCGCGCCTGACCACCAAACTGATGATGGTGGCGATGGTGATTGTGGCGTTCACGTTGCTGGTGGAGCTCTTGAAAGCCTATCAGCAAACTGGCAGTCTCTCCTTCGCTGCGCTGGCCGAATCCCTCTCTACGGCGATTGCCTTGGCGGTGGCCGCGATTCCCGATGCGCTACCGGCGGTGCTGTCAATTGTGCTCACGGTCGGGGCCACGATGCTGGCCAAAAACAACGGTCTGATCAAGTCCCTGAACAGTGTGGAAACCTTAGGGGCCACCAGCTACATTGCCTCAGATAAAACTGGTACCTTGACCAAAAATGAAATGACTGTCACCCGGTTTTATGCCAATGGCGCCAGTTATGTGGTGGAAGGCGACGGCTATGAACCAGTAGGCGAAATCATCCCTGATGACGAAGCCGACACCCCCGGCTTTTCGCGCTTCATGATGGCCGCTGTCCTGAATAACGAAGCGGCGATTAAAACCGACGACGAAGGCCGCAGCCGCCCGTATGGCAACCCCACCGACGTAGCGCTGGTAGTGATGGGCCACAAATTTGGGATCGATCGCGATACGATTTTGAGCAAAGACCAGGCGCAGGACATCGACATCATTCGCGAACTGCCGTTTGACAGCGACCGTAAAATGATGAGTGTCGTCATTAAAGATGGCGACCAGTATCAGGTGCTGACTAAAGGTGCGCCAGACGTGATTTTAGCCAAAACTGATGCCATTCTGGACCACGACCAACTCGTAACATTGCCAGCTGGTCAAACTGCGGTAGAAGCGCAGGTCAACCGCTTTGCCGAACAGGCGCTGCGGACGCTGGCGGTGACGCTGCGTGACATCGACGAGGACCTGGCGTTGCATGGTAGCACCGCTGAGCTTGAGCAGCACCTGACCTTACTAGGCATTGCCGGCATCATTGACCCGCCGCGGCCGGAAGTGCGTCAAAGTGTGACCACCTTGCACCAAGCCGGTATTCAGGTCGTGATGATCACCGGCGATCACGCAGTCACCGCCCGCGCGATTGCCTTAAAGCTGGGCATTGTCACCGACCCTAGCGCCCGGGTAGTGGAAGGCAAGCAGCTGGAAGCCATGACCGATGAAGATTTGTTCCGGCTCGCGCCAAGCATCCGCGTATACGCCCGGGTGTCGCCGGAACACAAGCAGCGCATCGTGCGCGCCTTGCAGCGGCATGGCGAAACCGTGGCCATGACTGGTGATGGCATCAATGACGCGCCAGCCTTACGCGCTGCTGACATTGGCATTGCCATGGGCATTAATGGCACCGAAGTCACCAAAGACGCCGCAGATCTGATTTTACTGGATGATAAATTCACCACCATCGAGCGCAGTGTCCGCGCCGGCCGCACCATTTTTGGCAATATCAAAAACTTTATGCGGCATGAGTTAACCACCAATGTCGCCGAGGTGTTGGCGCTGCTGTTCGGCGTGCTACTGATGACGCAACCCGTCGGCCAAGTGGCGGCCACCACCCCAACATTAACGGCGCTGATGGTGCTGTGGGTGAACATGATTTCCGATGCTTTACCGAGCTTTGCCCTCGGCTATGATGTGCCAGAAGCCGACCTCATGAACCAGCCGCCGCGCAATGTGAAACAATCCATTTTGCATGGCATGCTCGGGCGCATCTTCCTGCGCGGTATTGTGATGGGTGGGCTCGTGTATGTCGCCTTCATCTGGGCTGCCAGTCAAGGCATGAGCGGCGCAGAAGCGCAAACCCTCGCCTTTTTGACCCTGGTGTTTGGCCAGCTGTGGCATGTGTTCGACGCGCGTAGCACCCGCACTTTGTTCGCCCGCAACCCGTTTGAAAACTATCAGTTGCTGCTGGCAGTGGCTTTCGCGGCGGTGGCTTCATTACTTGTCACCATCATGCCGTTCTTCAACGAAGTGATGGGGACCGCGCCACTTTCTAGCACGCTGTATGCTGCGGTAGTCTTTATCCCGGCGCTACCGACCCTCATTTTGTCTGGAATCAAAGAACTGTGGCTGCGTTGGCATCGCCCGCCGGTAGCCCCAGAGCATGATTAAAGATTGTTTTTTCGGGCCAGATTGCCTACAATCGGGGTAACCATATCGAGGTGAGCCAGTTGAATGTTTATCATGCGCTGAAAATGATTCAGATCGAGCACCAGCCCCTCAATCATCGCCAGGTCGTGATCACCGATGAAAACGGCAAGCCGCTTTCGCAGCTGACCGATCTACTAAGTGATTGTCTCAGTAAAATCGACCTTTTCGTTGATTTGCCCAGCACCGACACGGCCAGCGATGTCATCGATGACCTGCATTTACTGACGCCCTTGCCGAATGACGTGCTGGACGAATACCAAAAAGTCCTCGATCAGCCGATTTGAAGTGCCCTACAATTGTTAGACAAGAAGTCTAACGATTGTGGGGCATTTCTTGCACTAACTTTTCACCAGCTGAAATTGAAACCCCAAACCGGGATTTAGTAAAACATGCTGACGAGTTTTTAACCGATCCAGAAAGTGGCTGGGAAGTCTTCTTAGAACCCGAAGCCATTCAACTGCTCAGTTTCTGGTGTCGAACACCACAACAAATGCGACGCTTTATCCGCATCATTTTGAATGCTAAAAACAACCTCGAAAAAGAACATCAAGCCTTAGGAGTCAAAATTAATTTAGGTGACGATACGCTTAAACCACTGATAACTAAGACCTTGAGAAGATACTTTAACGTGCTCAGAAGTAACGAGAAGCATGTTAAGGACGTGGAAAACTATTTGTACGGGACCATGACGAATCTGTTCGGTATTTACTGGAATAAACTAGCTGGGGCTAAATATCGGGCGCAACACTCAGAAGAATTCAAAAATCAAGGGGTCATTTCAGATTAGCTCTAAAATCGTTTCTCAGCCGTTTTAGTTAACTGGCATATAAAATACACCAGAGATGATTTAAAATGGCTTAGAAACGATAAATATAGCCAATAATAAGCGAAAAAAGACGCTAATTGGTTTCAAAATCCTAAATTCATGTCAATAAAACGCCAATTTGGTTTAACCCTGAAATAAAATTGTCAGCAATTGAGGACGCGGAAACCTGAAAGCTTAACTTGAACTAACCGAAATACTTGGTCAATAACCAGAAAATAAGGCCTGTCAGAATACCAGTCGGGATCACAGCCAGCAGATAATTCTTAATTTCATACCACGAGAACCGCTTTTTCGTGGTTTGTAACTGCTGATCCATTTGATCAGCGACTTGGGCCATCGTCTCTTGAATGGTCTGGTTCACTTGGTCGCTGAGTTGGCTGAGGCGCTGGTTGTTTTTGGCTTGTTCGGTTTGAATTTGTTTGAGCGCGGTCAGATTTTCCTGACTGATCAGGTTGGTCTGCTTTTGGAATGCTGCGTAGGCGCTTTGTAAGGTCTGTTTTAATTGGGCCTGCGAGCTGGCGTTGCTGCTGTCTAAGTTGTTTAAGGTCGTCTGAAACTGTTGATTGACTTGTTGGGCGGTCTGTTCGATCTGATGAAGTTGTTGATCGAGGGACGTTTTGGCTGTGGCTTGCAGTTGAATCTGAGTGCCCTGGTAATTCCGGAGTTCGGCTATGGTCTGATTGAGCTGGGTCAATTGTTGGGTTAACGGTTCGTTCTGGTTGCTGGTTGGTTCTTGTTTGGTTTTGTCGGCTTGCCAACTCATTAAAAATCGTCTCCTTTTCATAATCAAGCCCGAGTTTGGTTCCCCGAGACTTGTAATTGGTCCCTAATAGCTGATAGGTGAGATTTTTGCCCCGTTCCCATACTACTTTAACTGCCTGTTGTTTCAAGTCGTCCTGAAAGGCCTGAAAATCGCGAATCAGGGGGTTCTGCATGGTGTGATCGACGGCTTGGCGGATTTGATCTTTCCAAGTGGGCTGCTGTTTAGCCCGGAGCTTAATTTCGGCCATTGAGCGTTTCTCGTGACGGTTAGGATCGGGCCGGGTGACCATTAAGCCATTTTCCTGGCACACTTGATCCGTGATGTGGACTAAGTGATCGCGATATTGGTGCCAATTACCGTGCATTTTTTGCCCGGTTTCCAGGTTAATCGCGCCAATGACGGCATGGACGTGTAACGAATCGGTATCGGCATGTTCATAAAGGGCCACCTGTTGATTGGGATAGGCTTTGGCATAAACTTCTTTGGCAACGGCTAAAACCGTTGTCTGATCATGAGGATCTTGCGGATTAAATTCCAACGGGCTAAAGGCAATCCGGCTGGCATACGCTTGGGTTTTACCAGGATTGCCATAGACGGCCCGCACTTGTTTAAATTCGCTTTTAGCGTACTGAATATCTAAATTGAGGCCATCTTTTTTGATGGCTCGTTTTTCAGCGTAATTGACTAACCTAGATGCACTGGTGGAACGTTTTATGTGAGTTGTTGCCATACGCGTTGCACCTCGTTTTGTAAATCCTTTAATGCTTGGGGATCGATTTGACCACCTTGATTAGCATGATGGGCCAATTGATTAAGATTACCGCCAATTTTAGCTAACTGATGAGTGATGTTCTGGGCATCTTGGGCAGCAATCTTAGGGGCAACTAAGCGCGCCCCCTGGGCCTTCTTTTTGACAAAAGCCGGCACGGACAGATTTAAAGTTTGCGCCGAACGCGCCAGCTTTAAATAGTCCGGTTCACTCACCCGAAAATTAATTTGTTTGCTAGCCTGACGATGAACCTGAGTCGTCTTTTTTGTGCTAGCCAGATTTTGTGGTTCGTTCACAAGTCCCACCTCCGTTGCCCTGCGGCAAAGTTATTCGAGATATCAAAAGTCGGATCAGCCGTCGGCTGATGACCTCCTAATGATAATCGAATAACAGAGGATTGGCAAGCAACCCGCAAGCTAGCCACAAGACTACGTTTGTGGCAGCTGCGGTGCTTGCAAGGGGGACAGCTAACGTTCCCCCTTGACCCCCAAGTTCGCTGTGCAATGCCAAAATGGTTAGCCGATTGGCTAGCCACTTTTTGGCAAAGCTTCGCGTTTTTACTCAAAATTGCTATCGGAATTTGAGTAAAAAAGTCTTCCAGACAGGGGCTGTCGGCCGAATGATTTTGCATCATGAGCATGCCTTCAGCAGGAGCCTTTCAGGCGGAGTTTTGCGCAAACGGCGCAAGCTAATTTAGCTTGATCAAAAAAGCAGCAGTTGATTAAATCAACTGCTGCCAAATACCTCTTTAAAGGTCTAACTTATTGAGTAAATTCAATTTTAATTGTTTTACCCATAGCATGGGCAATTTCAGCTAGTTTATCAAACGTTACATTATCGCCACGTTCGATTCTAGCAATGGTGGATTGAGGGACGTTTGCTCTTTCAGCTAAATCGGCCTGAGTTAGGCCAGCTTCTTCACGAGTATGATACAACGCTAAGGCACTGGCAGATTTTTCCTTGTCAGCATGATAAGCTTCAGCAAACTTAGGGTCTTTTAATTCCCGGGTTAAAATATCATTGATTTTCATTTTGACTATCCTCCCATTCAGTTCGTAATTCAATCGCATGTTTAATTTCAGCGGGTGGTGTTTTTTGTGTCTTTTTGGTAAACCCATGGGTAATCACATGTTTTGGTCCCTTAACGTGAAAGTATAATGTCCGTTGAATATTACTGGATACCTTACTTCTTAATTCATATAAATTTTTAGCTGATTCTATCTTTTTAACCCAAGTCATGCGTTGAGCGACTAGTAAACCTTGATCCTGCGTATCTGTAATCACTTGCAGTAATTTAGCGCGATCTTTAATTGGCAGTTGCTGTAACCATTCATCGAATTCATCATGACCATTGGGACGTTTGTAAGTTTCAAATTCTGGCTTTTCCATATTTGAATTATACCATATATATTATTATTTTAAAGTTATATGCTATTGCATTCAACCAAAATCAATTTGATCTAGCATCGTTTCAGTACTAGCCTGGTCTAAGCCTAAATAAGCTAAAGTCATTGCTTCACTGGAATGATTGAGCAAATTCATGACCAAACCAATATTATAATTAGATTGTGTGTAGACGCGATAAGCCCCGGTTTTGCGCATCGTATGAGTACCCAGATAATTAATTCCTAACAGATCGCCAACCTTACTCATGATTTTGTAAAATTGTTTTTCTGTAATATGGCGCTCGGGGTGTTGAATGGAAGGAAAGAGCCATTCAGAGGCTAGTCTATGATCAAGTAGCCATTGACGGTACAATAAGAGCTCTGTTTGAACCGGTTTAAGGTACAAGGTATTAGGTTTACCAGTTTTTCGGTCGTGAATAAACGTATTTTGTTTAATAGAACCGTCCGGATTAAAAATATCGGTCTGTTTTAAACCCATAACGTCACTCACTCGCAGTAGCGCAGCTTTACCAACTTGAAAAATCGTATAGTTACGTCGGCCAGCTTTAAAGTTATTGAGTAACGTATCTTGAACCTCTTTAAGAACGTTTGAATCTTTGATGGGTAAGACAACTTGTTGCATGTAAATGACCTCCAGTAAGAATATTTGCATTGTGTATCTACACGGGATATACTTGACTTGTAATAATAATTTAGGAGGGGAAAATATGGAACTTATTAAAGAACAAACACGCTTAGCAAAGTGGGGAAACTCGAAAGCTGCTAGAATTCCTAGCCAAATTATTAAACAACTGAAATTAGATGATAACCAAGATATGACAATAACCATTGAAAATGGATCAATTGTTTTAACACCAATAAAAAAGAACCCAACCAATATTCACGAACTATTTAAGGATTGGCAAGATGACGGGAAAAGGGATCACGAGCTTGATTGGGGAAAGTCAGAAGGTAATGAACTTCAATGGTAAGCCAAGGTGATATATTTTATGTTAACTTTAATCCAAGCCGTGGTCATGAACAGATGAATAAGCGACCAGCCATTGCGCTAAGCAATGATCTAGTCTGTCAGACAAGTAACATGACGATTGTGGCTCCAATTAGCAGTACCAAGCGTAATTTTCCAATGTATCATCGACTAACTAGTAGTCAAACAGTATATGGAAAAGTATTATTAGATCAAACCATAGCCCTAGATTTACGGGCAAGACATGTCACTGATGAAACTATTGTCGATCATGTATCGCGTGAAGAACTAGAAGAAATAATCACTTTGTACAAATTATTGTTTAGTATTGATGACAAATAGAAGAAGTTATTTTTAGTATATAATGACAAATAACCCCCAACATCTATATTATAGATATTGAGGGTTATTCTTTCAATGTTTTCGAGGGGTTATTTTGTAATTATAGACCCTATATATTCATAGCCCCTTTCTGTTTGGTGTTAAAGTATTAGTCATCGATGTCATGCACTATCTTGTTTAGCTCCGTTTTGATGGAACTGGGAATATTNTATAGACCCTATATATTCATAGCCCCTTTCTGTTTGGTGTTAAAGTATTAGTCATCGATGTCATGCACTATCTTGTTTAGCTCCGTTTTGATGGAACTGGGAATATTTTCTAAATTGAAATGATTATATATTTCTTTATCCTTAAGCATCCTTTTTTGTGCCTTATTTAATTTACACTCATTGTTACCCACTACCCATTCATCCTTTGTACGTATAAAGGGGTTTTGCGCACTTTCCTTTAACGCGTTTTGAACATCTTCATAAGGTAAATAAAATTCAATTGTAGATTTATTTAATTTTACAATCTACCATATAACGTCTCCATCTTTTCAAAACGACTTAATTCTACGGGCTATAAATAACTTAATTTGCCAGTGTATAACGTTTCAGATTAAGCTACCACTAA
>NZ_JBMNVY010000033.1:0-20234 GCF_049745435.1 Lactiplantibacillus sp. YT640 | reverse complement strand
GAGCGAAAGCTGAACACCAGTAAGATGATGATTAGCTTAGCCTTCCTGCGAATACTCTTGAAAAGATTCTAAACACGTTCTTAAACCGGGAGCCTTTTTTAGTATACCAATTTCTACTTCACATAAGGCGACTTATCCCAAGTAACCCACATTCACCGCGGTACTTCCACATTCCGTTATTTTTCGATTGTGAACTTGTCCAAAAAAGAAGTGGTATAGGTCGCAGATTGGCTTTAATTGGGGAAAATGAGTTTGTGAAATTCACTGAAATTACGTCTAGGCCATTCCCTTGAATTCAACTGTCTCATTCTTTGTATTAACCAAAAACTTACCGACACTCCCCTGATACTTCACGGATACTTTAAAGGAATACTTGTAATTTACCCGAGTATATCGAATACTACTAATTCTTCCCTGATACCCTTGCTTATGCAAAACTCTTTTTACTTGATCTCTCTGCTGATTTGTAATTCTTGCAGAACTCCGATAGATTGTCTTCTTAACGATCACATCTGGATTCAATGGAACAATGTAATCCTTACATTCCAACAATTCCACCAACTTTCTTTTTTTCTTTGGAATTTGACTTGACGGGTTACGGTTTTCCATTCAGTTTAGAGGGAGTGACGTTTTGAGCGCAGAATTGTTCCCTGGAATCAGCTATTTGGAATAACTGAACCAGAGTACAATTCTACTACTAAAAGTTGCCCCTNCAGTTTAGAGGGAGTGACGTTTTGAGCGCAGAATTGTTCCCTGGAATCAGCTATTTGGAATAACTGAACCAGAGTACAATTCTACTACTAAAAGTTGCCCCTTAGTTCGTCGGTCGTTAACGCCCGTCGCTTGTCTGTACAATTGCGGTATTGCTACCACCACTCATTATAAACCTACGTTTTCGGTTTAGCCTACTAAAAAACGCCCTAGAAGGCGTTGATGATACGTATTTGTTTTTGTTCGATCACCAACTAATCAATGGCACCAAGCCGAAGCTTCGTTTTACCACCCGCGCCGTTAATGGTCGCGCTCACCATTCACCACCCAGCCGTACAGATGACCTTGTAGTGGTATAGCCAGACTTATTGAAGTCGCACTGGCTAACGTGTCCCCTTGGATTTAGACCCCAGCTTGTCCCCTAGGGCTTTAAAAATCGCACCGGCCATGATATAATAGTCATTAAACAACGATGACTTTTATGTGGCGCTCACCGATTCCCGTCGGTGGGTGTTTTTTTGTATTCACTTACAAGTACAATTGTATTTCTCTCAATAAAAGAAATCAACACTTTTTTTAAAATGTATACATTTTTACATTAGTACAAATACTAATGTAAAAATTAGTATTTTTATACTCATTCAAAACGCCTCTATTGCAGTCTACATAAAGCTCATGTATACATTTTTATTTTTACACACTTGTATTTGTATACATGTACTAATTTTTGTGCTATGCTTTAAGAGCATTACACTACATATTTATGAGGTGATATTTTGGATAGCAAAGTCATAACATTTTCAAACTTTAAAGGCGGGACTGGCAAGACAACTAATAGTACAATGACTGGTATCGAGTTGGCACGTCGTGGGTATAAAACACTATTAATAGATTTGGATCCTCAAGCTAACGCCACTAATTTATATTTAAAAACTAAAAATAACTTCGGCGGTGAAGTAACTTCTTTTGATGAAACCTTGATGACCGCAATTAAAAACAAAAACCTCAAACCAGCTATCATCAACGTAATCCAAAATTTAGATATTCTTCCATCCTCAGCTGACTTTTCTTTATATCCTAGATATATGGAGAATATAATTTCTGACTACACCGATCGTGTAAAATACTTGTCTACCTTAATAAATCCGTGGAAAGATGACTATGACTACTTGTTGGTAGACGTTCCACCTACAATTAGCCTAATCACAGATACCGCATTATATATGACAGACTACGCGATTGTCGTTCTTCAAACTCAGGAAAGATCGCTTCAGGGTGCCCAGGCATTCATCAAATACATGCAAGATCAAATTATCAATGAATTCCACGCTCCGACATTAGATTTACTAGGAATATTGCCGGTTTTGCTGAAAAATGGTGCCCCTGTCGATAAGAGCACCTTAGCTAAAGCAATTGATATATTTGGTAAAGAAAATATTTTTGACATAACAATTAAAAATATGGAACGCTTAAAACGATATGATGTAACCGGGGTGACATTTAAAGATCAATTTGATAAAGCAGTTCAAGACGTATACTCCAACGTTACTGATGAAATATTTAGCAGAATGGCTGGTGAATAGGAATGAGCGGATTATTAAACAATCCCAATCTAAAAAAACAACCAAAGACGGACCCACTTGATCGTGGACAAGATATCAAACCCAAAAACACCTTTACTACAGATGATCTTAAAAGTAATAATGGCAAACCATCAAAACTGGGAAAAAGCGTTGCAGATTCTGTTACTTTTTATGCTAACGTTAGAATCAACAACCATATTAAGAACAAAGCGGAAGCTTTATCTGGAATTGGTCTATATAAATCTCAAAAAGATGCCATTGATAACGCATTAGACTATCTCATTGATTCTTTAGACGCTGAAGACAAGCGAAAATTTACTTTTCAATTAGATATTCTGGAGAGTAGAGACGCCCGAACTAGGGGAAAATAATATCGCGCTCTCAGACAACACGTTCAGCTTTTAGATGTATACTTGTCCGTTTAAATTAAGCAGAATGCACACAAAAAAGTCCTCTATTATGCGGAATAGAGGGCTTTTCTGAAATCAGTACATACAGGCTTTGCTTAGGAGCGTTGCTTGTGTCCATTTAGGACATACACAATCATAGCACGTATTTGACAACTATATACACGTATAAGCAAACAATGCACGAGAATGCGTTTATATGGTAGATTGTAAACAAAGTGGCTCATCAACAATTGAATAGCCTATTTTCCACTACTGGATCAGCCAAATTAACAACTAAAAACAAACAGACGAACCTAATACGTGCCCTTAAACAAGCGGCCAAATCTCAAGTTGATTTACCACAGCCCCAAAAGGGAACCGATCTTCACCAGGTCTACCAAGCCCAGAAGAAGTTAGCACTAGCTACTGACAACTTAAAAGCGGGTAACCAGCAACTAGCACTTACCTTAACCAAGTTAGAAAATCAAAATACCGCTATATCTAAACTGTCAGTAGCTTCTCAAAAAATTAATTTGGGTAATCAGAAAATAAGTCAGGGTCAGAAAAAATTGTTAGTAGGTCTCAAACAATTGGCACAAAAAGAAGCTTTAACGACAGCTTTGAGAAAAATTAAGCATAGTAAGAATCGACAAATCAGCCAGGCCTTCAGTCATACCTACTTAGTAGGCGCGGTGATTGTATTGATTCTGTCGCCGATTGCTTTGTTGACAGATCGTAAGCCATTAACTTAATTCGGTACGGATTACTAGCTAAGTCTAAAAAGGGGCACCTCGATTATGAAGTGCCTCTTTAGACTTAACCAAATAATTCTATTTTTTCGGACAATTAAAATAAAACGATCTTCCATGTAAAGTGGCCCCAAAAAGTTGATTATAATCCATCTGTAAGTCTATAGTTTTGCACATTTCCTAGTGTCAAAAAAATATAACACTTTCTATAACAAAAAATAGATTCTAGGCAGATTGTAAAATTAATCCGAATAAGTCCGATAGTTTTCAATGGCCGTTGATTAATAGGTTCAAGTGCTGCTATGATCTCATTAATTGTTTCATTGTTTAAGTTTGACTTTTTGATATAATCCAACATAACCTTCGATTTAATGTTTCTTTAGCATCCTTCATCTATAAATAGTATGATACGATGTCATTTATAGATGTAGTCTGCTATTGTGGCCAAAATTAATAAATACCACTTTTGCGCCAACTGAATTATATATTAATTTTTGTGTTTTTAAAATCAGCAATTGTATAAATCTTACATTCACTATAATTAACTACCAGCGACTGGATAAGTGTACCTTTTTAAGGAGGCCCAAAATTGATGTTACCATTATTGATCTTATTAGTTGAGTTTGTTTTACTCATATTTCTTGGTAAGATTCGAAAAAAAATTATGGACTATACAAGATCAGACGAGTTATATTTTTGGGGCCTCTTTCTAAAAAAAAGCGATTCCCGTCAAAAGATGAAACAGATCAAGAAAAAAGTCCTTCAAACGTATCGTAGAAGCTCCCTAAAAAACGAACTACTCTTCTGGCTAGAGTTTACAGTTGCTAGAGGTTGCTTTTATGGTTCGCTCATGTGGCTCTGGTACATAGTTGCTTTCGGAAATAGTATCATCCAAATCCGACCAGCAATCATTGGCTTTATGATTGCTATTCCACCCACGATAGCACTTCCCCAACAGCTATATCATTTTTGGAAACAACAACCTATTTGGCATGAGCAGCCTATTGAAAAACAAGCTTTCCTACTACCAAACGAACAAGATCACAAAGCCTTATTTAAGTACCATTTACAATCTTACTCTTTATTGTTACTATCGTTGGTTATAGGATGGTTTGGTACAGGAATCTGAGTGCTCAAAGAACAAGGTGAGAAACTAATTTTGGTTTCTCACCTTGTTCTTTTTTATCTAAATTTTTTATCTTATCCTTTATTATTCGTTAAAAATTTTGTGGCAAGTGCTACAAATGCTGCGACAACACCCGCAGCAGACGCTGAACCAGCAATTGCAGGCGCCATTGAAATAATTACAGCTACTGAAAGGGTAGCGGCTAATGTTATCCCAAATGATTCAGCAGGGTCGTAGGTAGGCCAGTTATCGAAGTCGCTCTTGTTGAAAGTAACATCAATTTCAATTGTTAAGGTCTCGCTTAATGGGCCTTTTTCAACTTGATAGACATAATATTTCAACTTAAAACTAAACTCACCGTCCTTACTATCACCAATTTCTAACTCAAAATTTCCTTTCTTTATTTTCTCTGAAATCCCCCATTTTCCAATACCATCAACAGTTAAATGCCCAATCCAATCTGGAAGTTTATACTTTGTTTCTAGAATAGCTGTTAGATCAGCTTCCGGTAATTCGTTATTTGAAATAGTCACAATGTTTGAACTTGATTTATCAGCTACTTCATTAGTAGCAAGCCAGGTAACCTTAAACGGCCCAATAGTTTGAACGTATTTCCCACCAATTTGCAGGTTCGTATTCCCTAAAATATATTTAAGCGCTTCATCAGCGGTGACACCACCTGTACTTTTATATTTGTTAGTCCCACTATCACGACCAGATGATGCATCTTGGTCAATGTCAACACCAGAACCAGTAGTATACTCTACAAATTGATCGAAGCACCAATTCTTGGGCATTGGAAACCCGAGGTTACCGCTCCATCCATAAGACATATTAGCCACAAAGAAATTCGAAATTCCCATACTTTCTGCCGCATGTAGGCAAACATTCCGTGTCCCATATAACCCAGTTTTATAGCCTAAGTCAGTTAGTGATGCTCGTACGGCTTGCAAGTACGCAATAACCGTACCCTCGATGTCTCCATCCTGTAAATCTAAGTCCGCTGCAAAGTAGATCACGGTACCGTCTGGAAAGCCGAGCGCACGAGCCGCATATGCTGCTAGGTATGCGTCTTTAGTTCCTTGTGATTCAGTGAAATAACTAACTTCATACCCACCGTCCTCATAGATAGGAAAAATCGAAAAACCCGCAACAGTTAATTTACTAATTTCATCAGATGTCAAGTTCTTGGCTTTTTTGGCACTACCCGTTCCGACAGATCCCGTTAAGTAACGGCCAACGATTGAAAAACCAGCTTGGTACAGCCGTTGAATCATACTAGTATCTGTCAGTTGGGTTGCGCAATCAAAGGTATTAGAATCTCGACCGGTATCACCATTACTAGTTAGAAGTCCTTTAATCACTCGCAAATCAGCTACGCCTGAATAAGTCGAGGCACTACTTAATGAGCCATCGGGTAAAATCATAAACTTCCTAAAAGCCACAATCTCATTTGCAACAGTAGTGCTGAAATACCCATCAAAGGCTCCAGACTGATAGTAGTTATTCACATAAAGCCCATACTGAATTAGTTTAACGATATTACCATGCTCGCCGACCTTGACAGTGGGCGTCAAAGCAATAGTTTGATTACCGTAATAACCATTGGCCTCACTGGGTGACATACCTTCGATAGCCTGGAGAGCATAGATTAGTGCCTCATTTGTGTCGCGCTGATAGATTCCATCACAAGGTCTAATACCAATATAACTCTCATAATTGGCATTTAACCATTGCTGCATTGCCCGAATTTTAGCATCTCCATTTTGGACTAATACAAAAGCACTCATATCAAATAATGCAGCCATCAAGTTAGTTGTCATTGTACCATTGGCAGTAATACCAGCATCACTTTGTAATTTCTTAACTGCTGCTATCGTATCAGCCAAATAAACAGTTGAAAAATCATTTGGTGAAATTCCTTTGCACCAAAAGGCTCCTTGAATTAGCTTGGCAACATTACCTTTATAATTAAGCTTCAAATTTTCAACGAAGCCATCTACCGCCTTCCGGGTGGCATTACCAAACCCCTCACCAAGTGGCGAAACTTTTAATTCGTATTGCAATCCTTCACGCAAACTATAAATAGTTGCCCAGCCAGTCTGTCCATTTTCTGGTGCCTTTTTAAACCCTTCGACATTACCATATGTTGAATTTAACCATTTTTGAACCTTTAATACGGCTTCATCTGCCATTTTAAAATCCCCTTTTATATTTTTAGTGACACGTCTGCCACCAAAGAACATACGTTCGTGTTAATTTTATTCCCTTTAATCTATTTTGTCCAATATTTCAAAGTTAAATGATAGATTGCAAATTTAATCCGAATTCTTTGCCAAATTATCCAAATAGGTGGTTATGCTAGACAAAAAATCAACTCCTTAAAAATGGGTTTATGGTAAACGTTATTTTAAGGGACACTGATCTTTTTTGGTTCGAACTTTGTTAGGATTAATTTTACAATCTACCTGAATCAATTAATTACTGAAAACGATTTAGAATAACAAAAGAAGCCCCACACCAGCCAATTAAGGTTGCTGTGGGGCTTCTTTTGCCAGCAGCTATTATTTAATAATTAACCTAAATAGTTTCTTGTTCTAGCACGGACCGTTGACACGCCACCGGCAATGAGACGCTTGTTAGTTTAGTTGAGATCTCATACGACCTCTAAAAGCCTATGTTATAACACCCTTTTGCCGAAATGTTAAGCATATAGTTAATTAATTTGTAGCCGGTTGCCTGGATAGATTGTACTGTAGATTGACTTGTTATTCTGACTAGGGTCCGTCTGAAAACTACTTAAGTAAGATGCAAATTGAGGCAATGTAGACCGTAGCCAGATAAACGTGAGCAAGCTTATCATAACACGTTGCAATCCTACGAAAGTTCTTCAACTGATTGAAGAAGTTCTCAATCAAATGGCGCTCACAATAAACGTGGTAATCACAGGCCCACTTGTCTTTGGTATTTTCCTTAGGCGGAATGGTATAGACGCCTGCTTTATCTTCAATATACTGGCGAAGTTTCGCGGTACCATAGGCTTTATCCGCAATAATATTTGATTGAGAAATATCGAAGCTTTCCAGTAACTCGCTGGCAACTTGGCTATCATGTACTTGGCCACCCGTTAGGCGAAACCCCAGAGGATTCCCTAATCCGTCAACGAGTGCGTGAATCTTGGTTGTTCGGCCACCTCGGCTTAGTCCAATAGCTTGATTTTCGACCAAACATTCGGCGTTTTTTTTGCCCCAGTGGCTTTTTGATGTGCTCGAACGATCGTTGAATCCAAGCTCAAGTTTTCCCTATCAGGGTCGTCAATCAATTCGAGGAAAACCTGTTCGAATAAGCCCGAACTTACCCAAGCTCGGAAGCGACTATACACCGTTTTCCAAGAGCCATAGCGTTCAGGTAGATCACGCCAAGGCTCCCCACTGCGCATGAGCCAGAGGATAGCGTTGAGGGCGGTACGGTTGTCTAGGCTTGATGGACGGCCAGTCCGGTATGGCGGGAAGTATCCTTTGATTCGGTCCCACTGAGCATCTTCCAGTTCGTATCGTTTAGGTGTTGTCATCGGAATGCCACGATTCGTTTTTCCTCAGATTATACCTGAATTTTTAGTTTTCAGACAGTCCCTAGTAAAATTTGCATTTCTTATTAATTGTTGCATACGGTTTTTAACCGTAACTATCAACTGCTATGAAACACATTGTAGAGACTAACATCCATCGTATAAACTGTATTATTTTGATAAATATGTTTCTATTTGGAAACTAAGACTTATAATTAGCATAGAGTGACTAACTCTTTATCAAAATACCCACAAAGGGCCTGCTCAACTAACAATTGAGCGGGCCTCTTGTAGTTCATATCGAACCCTATCACAACTAATATTATATAGAAAGCTAGTATAATTTAATGCCTCCAATTTCAAAATGAATATTTCTCAAGACTACTTAAACCAAGCAGTAATCTTTTTAGTAAGCGATTATTTAAGTATTCATGTTTAGGCTAATTTAAGCCATCTTAAATAAATTTAGAAGCTATCTTTTTCAATTAACTTAAACCGACGCTGCTGCGTGCGTTTACTAATCCCCGTCTTTCGTTCAATCATCTTATAAGTCATGCCTTGTTTTCGCAGCTCATAAGCAAATCTGATCTGTTCATCAGAATACGTTTTCGGTCGTCCTTCCCGAAACAACGGATCATGTTGCTTGGCATACAATTTACCTTCTTGTGTGCGCGTGACAATCATATCGCGTTCAAACTGCGCAAAGGCGCTAAATATTGTAAAGACTAATTGGCCAGTCGGCGTATTATCAATTAAGCCCATGTTCAAAATATTAACTTTGACATTTTCTTTAAACAACTCTTGGATAATGGCTAATGCCTCGCGCGTGTTCCGTGCAAACCGATCCAACTTAGTGACAATCAAAGTATCGCCTGTTTTTAGAACGCGCAACAATTTTTGAAACTCCGGTCGTTCAGTAGTTGTGCCGGTAAACTTTTCTTGAAAGATTTTTTCTGCCCCTGCCAATTTTAGTAACTCAATTTGATTTGCTAATTTTTGATCAGTGGTACTGACCCGCGCATAGCCATATTTCATCTTTTTATCTCCTTACTTATGTCATTAAGTAATGACACGGTTCTAACCCTTTAATTATACAGTATCAAAAAAGAGGCCACAACTGTTAAGTTGTGGCCTGGCTAGTTCTATTAATTATAAAATTTGTTAGTANCTTTTTATCTCCTTACTTATGTCATTAAGTAATGACACGGTTCTAACCCTTTAATTATACAGTATCAAAAAAGAGGCCACAACTGTAAGTTGTGTCGCTGTCATTCTCCTATTATTCTCTGTTACAGGGTCTAATTTGGAGACTCCTAGTGGACATCTACAAGTCTCGTTACATCACGAAATAAAAAAAGTCTAGGTCAATATTGAATTGATCAGCTAATATTATCAATTAAGAGCATCTTGTTTTTCCTGGACCTTTTCCATTAAGTCATTGCTTACATGTGTCAAGAACTCTTTATAGTCATCTTCCCCCCAATGGTTATATCTGTTTGTTCCTTGTTCGTTTTCGTTAGGGGCTGGATTAAGTACTGTGCTTGGGGTTCAGCAATTGTTTTGGTAATCTTAAACGGGTACCTTATTTTACAAACTGTCGGTATTATGTAGTTTAAGTCGGGCCTGAGTGCCCGACTTTTTACGAAGATGGAGATTAAATGATTAAAAACGACCAACCAAAGGATAAAATTATTGATGTGGCTCGCAAACTGTTTGCTAGTCGCGGTTTTGAGGCAACGACGACACGAATGATTAATAAAGCGGCAGGGACTTCGGAGGGCGCACTTTACTACCACTTTCCACATGGTAAACAGGAAATTTTGGATACAATTGTTCAGCAGGGAATTGAAAGTCGGGTTAGTTTACTAACGGTATCACTAACAAATTCGACAACTGTCACTGGTATCGAAACTCAAATGATGACATTATTCGATCAGCTATGGCAAGCATTCCAAAGTGAAACCAGCTATCAATCGTTCATTATTACAATTCGTGAACGAATGCTGTTGTCTGATGAGCAATCTCACTGGTTGATTGACGCGATTCAACAAATTCAGGCGCGATTATCTCAAGCCTTTCAAAATATCGAGAAACTGGCGCTTAATGACAGCCAAGCTGCCGATAACCTTGCGATGATTGTGATGTCGATTTTTCAGAAGGTACTGTATGATGAATTGTTGATTAAAAATCAGCGGCGATTGAGTGCCGATGTGCGGGAACGGGTTCGCCAACAGATTCACTTTTTGCTAGCACCGATTCAAACAACTACAAATTAAAAAACGTCCTTCCTCGATTTGATTCGGGGAGGGACGTTTTGATTAGAAAGCGGATAAGAATTAGAAATCGTAGTCGCTGTTATCCATGGCTTCGGCATTACCCATTAGATAGCCAGCACCAACTTGGGAGAAGAAATCGTGGTTCGCCGTTTCGGTTGAAATGCCGTTCATCACAATCGGGTTGATATCTTCAATTTCGGCATGGGGGAAGCGGGATTCAAAGCCCATGTTTTGAAGGGCTTTGTTGGCGTTGTAGTGAACAAATTGTTTCACGTCTTCGGCTAAACCAATTGGCGCGTAAACTTCTTCAGTGAATGCAAATTCGTTTTCGAGGAGATCATCGAGTAAATCATCCATCCATTTTTTGAATGTTTTTTGTTCAGCTTCTGGCAGCTCGTTATAGCCTAGTTGGAACTTGTAGCCGAGGTAGGTGCCATGGACGGATTCGTCGCGGATCACCAGCTTGATGACCTCGGAAAGGTTGGAGAGCTTATTGTTACCGCGGTACCAAAGTGGGGTAAAGAAGTTGGTGTAGTACAAAATTCCTTCGAGAAAGACACTTGCGACCTTCTTTTCAAGGTTGTTTCCTGTTTGGTAAATGTCATTGATCCGTTTGGCTTTGTACTGCATTCGGGGATTATTGTTCATCCAATTGAAGACTTCGTCAACAGTGGCCTGATCGTTCAAAGAGGTCAAAATAGTGCCGTAACTCTTGGCATGAATTGACTCCATCATCAAAAAGTCATTGATGACTGCCGCTTCCTTCCGTGTCCGAACGTCGGGCCGCATGACGTCGACGCCTTCTTCGGATTGGAGTGTGTCCAGCAAGGCTAATCCCCCGACAACTCGGTTGATGACTGACTTTTCGGTGTCAGAAAGTGTCCGCCAGTCGCGTAAATCATTAGAAACGGGCACCCGTGTATCTAACCAGTATTGTGCCGTTGCTTTATCCCATACATATTCGTCAAATTCGTCTTCGATGATGTCCCAGTTAATTGTTTTATAGCTCATTAGTTGAATGCTCCTTAGAAATCGTAGTCGTCGTCGGTCATTTCTTCAGTGTCCGATTCGTTGTTTGCTGCCGTCACCTGTTGCAAGAATTGATCTTGGTCGATCATCAATTTCTTGAGCTGCGCCACTAGTGGAGATGGCTGAACCTCGTAGCTAGCATCGAAACCAAGTGATGTTAGTGCATGATTGGCACCATAGTAGGCCAAATTGATGGCTTCGGTGGCATCTTCAAGGTTAGCTTCTAGGAAATCTTTTTCGGTTTGCATGAGTTGATCAAACTGGGTGTTAATCCAATGCTGCAGTTCGGCTTGGTCACTTGACGCGAGGTCTTCAAACCCAAGGTGAAATTTGTAGCCGACATAGGCACTAAAGATGGCACTTCCACGAAGAATATTGGCCAACATTTGGTAGGTATTGACGAGAGAATGGGTTTGAAGGGTTGTCCAATATTTACCAAATGAAAGGCCAGTTTCGGTCAAAATGAAAAGGGCTTTTTTTTTGTAAAGCCGTGCCATTAGTGCTCGTTTGAGCGAGTTGGTCTATTTCAGCTTGCAGATCGGTATTATTGTCTGCCCAAGTGAAATTTGCGCCACCATTGCCTGGAATCAGGGCCCGGAAAATGGTCGTGTAACTCTTAGCATGGACTGATTTCATGAAGGTAATAGTATTTAATACGGATTCTTCTTGTTGGGTTCGCCGATCATGGCGAATGGCAGGAGTGCCGACCTCTGATTGGTAGACGGCTAACATCGATGCACCTGCCAACATGCGGGTAATGGCCTGTTGTTGAGTGTCTGCTAGCTGTTGCCAAGCTGGTTGATCATTCGTGACGGGAATCCGAATGTCCAACCAAAAGTTAGTGGTGAGTTGTTCCCACGTGTATTTATCGAAATTATCTTTAATGTCATCCCAGTTAATTGCTTTGTAGTATAAATAGTCCATCGTTATTTGTTCGTCTCCTTAGTTAGGATTCACAGGTGTACGGGCACCGTGATCCAATAACGTGTTGTCGGTGGGTTAAACGGGCGCTAACCCTGAATACATTCCCTAGATCATGCATGACTCGCATTCATTTGCGGTTTTGATTTCGTCGTCTTCTGTGAATGTTCGGATGTAATAAAGTGACTTGATGCCCTTGGTCCAGGCGTAATTCCGTAACCGGTTAAGGTCCCGGGTCGTCATCTTCAAGTTGTCATTGTCCTTCCACTCGTAAAGGTCGGGTTTCAAAACTGAACGCATGAACAGTGTCAGACTCATGCCTTGATCAATGTGTTTTTGCGCTACGGCATAGGTATCGATGATTTTGCGTTGGTCGATATCATATGCGGGCGTGTAGTAGGGCAAAGTTTCGTTAGACAGGTAGGGTGCCGGGTAGAAGATTGATCCCACTTTATTTTCCTGCCGTTGTTCTACTAATTGTGTGATTGGGTGAAGTGACGCACTTGTTTCATTGACGTACGAAATGGAACCATTCGGTGCCACGGCAAGTCGGTTACGATGGTAAAGACCATCCGCCATGACGGCCTGTTTGAGGGCCTCCCAGTCGGCAACAGATGGTAATTTAATGTTTTTGAAAACTTCTGCAACTTTAGTACTCTTAAATTCAAAGTCGGCGTTCAGGTATTGATCAAAGTAACTACCGTCGGCGTATTTTGATTGCTCAAATTTGGCGAAGGTTTCGTGACGTTCGCGTGCAATTTGGTTACTCGTGACGAGTGAATAGTAGTTTAAGGCTAGGAAGTAAGCATCCGTAAATTCAAGGGCTTCAGGTGAGCCATATTCAATTTGGTGGCGTGCAAGGGCGGTATGCAGACCCATGGCACCCAATCCGATCGTATGGTAAAGTTCGTTACCATGTTTAACGGTTGGGACTTCCTTGACGTTGGTTGTATCGGTCACGAGGGTGAGCGCGCGAACGGCGACCGCAACCGAGCGACCAAAGTCTGGCGAATCAATCATATTCATAATATTAGTTGATCCGAGGTTACATGAAATATCGGTACCAATGGTCTTATACGATAGATCATCATCAAGTTCTGAGGGTTCCTGGGGCTGGAGAATTTCACTACAGAGATTACTCATAATAATTTTGCCATCGACGGGGTTCGTGCGGTTCGCCGTATCAATGTTCAAGATGTAAGGATACCCAGATTCTTGTTGGAGTTGAGAAATCTTTTGTTCTAGCTTCCGGGCGTTAAAGACCGATTTTTTGATGTTCGGGTTGGCAACCATGTTGTCATATTCCTTCGTGATATCAATGTAGGCAAATGGCGTGTGGTATTCGCGTTCAACGTCATAGGGACTAAAAAGATACATCGGTTCGTTAGTCTTGAGCAATTCATAGTATTTATCGGGAACGATCAGCCCGAGGGACAGGGTCTTTACCCGAATTTTTTCATCCGCGTTTTCTTTTTTGGTATCCAGAAAATGTAAAATATCGGGATGGAAAACGTTGAGATAGACAACCCCAGCACCGTTACGTTGACCAAGCTGGTTACTGTAACTAAATGAGTCCTCAAGTAACTTCATCACTGGTACAACCCCGGACGAGGCGTTGGCAATTTTTTTGATAGAATCGCCTGAGGCACGGAGATTTGACAGGTTAACACCGACGCCACCGCCAATCCGTGATAGTTGAAGGGCGGAATTAACGCCACGGCCAATGGAGAGCATTGAGTCGGCCATATCAATTAGGAAACACGACACCATTTCTCCGCGGCGCTTTTTCCCCGCGTTGAGGAAAGTGGGAGTGGCGGGCTGATAACGCTGTGAAATTAATTCATCGGCAACGTCATTAGCAAGTTGCTCATCACCGTTTGCAAGGTAGAGGGCATTGAAGACGACACGGTCGATAAAGCTTTCCAAGAATTGTTGTCCGTCGTTGGTTTTCATGGCGTACTGTGTGTAAAACTTGTACGCGCCGAGAAAACTGCGGAAATGGAAGTGATGGTCTTTCATTCGGTCGAACAAGGACCGCACAAATTCGTGGGAATACTGATTCAGGATATCTGGATCAATGTAATCTTCGTTGACTAAGTAGTTTAATTTGGCATCCAATGAATCAAATTGTTTAGTCTTTGGTTCGACCGTCTCTTCAAAATAGGCCTTGAGGGCTTCTTGATCGTAATATAGCGGAATTTCTCCGTCGACGGGGATGTTTACGAGGTTATTTAAGTAAAAATAGGTGTTTTCCATTTCTGGGGTGCTAGTTGCCATTAGGGACTACTCCTTTGTTGTTTGAGAACTGAATTGATCGCGATAGGTTAAGATTGCATCGGCGATGCGAGGAAAATCGTGTGCTGTGCCACGTAGTTCAAAATCGGTAATGTAGGGAAAACCGAAGCGCTCAGCGTACTGTTTAGCCGTGAGTGCAAACTGCTTATTAAAATTACGATTGCCGCTACCGATAATCCCGTAACAACGGCGATAATTATCTTCGTGTTCTAGGTAATCCCCCAAAATGGTGGTCAAGATTTCGGTGTAGCCGTTGTTAACTCCGTTACCGCCTTTAAGAAAGGCCGGCAGGAAGGCAACAAACGGTTGGTCGAGAGTGGTGAATTCGGGGTGTTCTTTAACGTTAATTGAATTAACTTGAATGTGGCGTTCTTCTTCAAAGTATTTTGTCAGTTTGCCAATAAAATATTTGGTATTACCGCTCAAACTGATGTAGAGAATATTTACAGGTTCCGTAGCGAATCATCGTCCTTTGTCTATATATAGTGTGACGTGAATTATCGTAGCACAATATATAGCGTTTGAATACCGACTTTCCCAAAATGAATCTATTGAATTGCTAAAATATGAATTAACATTATCATTTGATAATGACGATTAAACGGCTGGTACCGGGGATGATTAAATTACGGTGGTGGCCAAAAAAGACAATAAAAAATCAATTTGAAATAATGAGATTTCAAATCGACAATTTTTTAATCAAGTTTTATGAGTTTAGTTGGGTCAATGACGCATCAAAGCGTGCCAGATGACGCTTGCGAATTGAACGCCAGATAAATTAAGCGTGTCGTCGTTAATCAATCAGCCACTTGGCTTCACGAAGTTAGTTTGGTTCTGGTGCAAAATTAACAAAATAGTCTTTTTAATACATTGGGACGATTGTTGAACGGATCATTGTACTAATAATTCGATTAGTGATTGTGACGACGAAAAACCAAAGAGACTTGGTTCTCTTTGGCTTACTTTATGTAGTTGATGCATGACTTCAATCCCACTTAGCGTTTTTAGCGCAGTTCGTAGTGATTGAAAACCGCTTGATTTTACTAAGACGTGTTTAATTAACCGATGATCTTGTTCAATCAAATTATTACGATATTTAGAACATTGGTGATTTGCTTTCACCAATAAGCCATCTTTAATTACTTGTTTAATAGCCTTTAAAGTGCCAGCATATTGATCAGTAACCAGACAATCAGGACGACCATAGGTCGTCAATAAACGTTTCAAAAAATGATAGGCGGATTGATAATCACGATGTTTACGTAACTCAAAATCTAGTGTTAATCCATGACTATCAATGGCTCGATAGAAGTAATGCCAACGAGCTTTGATTTTAATATAGGTTTCATCAACTCGCCAGCTTTGACTATGAGTATCTCGCTGTTTTCGCCATAATAATTTGAATAGTGGCCCGTAATGGTGAACCCAGCGCATGACGGTTGTATGATGAATAATAATTCCACGGTCACGCAAAATTTCAACCACATCACGGTAGCTTAATGAGAATCTAAAATAGTAGCCAACGGCTACCAAAATAATATCTTTTTGGAAATGTCGCCCTTTAAAATAATTTTCCATCATCGCTACCTCGCTTTTTAGGCTAATTATACTCAAAATAAGTTTACCTGAAAAATTTTGCACCAGAACCGTAAACAGTTGGTCACTGTTAATCCAAGAAAGACATCTCAAATCTGCTCAAGCTGTGGGTACGATGATGGTAAACATACCTTAGATATTAGACAGTGGATATGTCCTAACTGTGGTATTAATCACGATAGAGACATTAATGCTGCTATCAATATATTAAACGTTTAATAAAAGACTAAACTGGGTCGGAACGACCCTTAGTAAATAGCCGTAACCTCTGCACTGATATTCCTAGAATATACGTGTAAGTCAGCGGTGTTCCTAGAAGCTCGTTACTTTAGTGACGAGTAGTTCACTAAAGACTATGCCGATGACATTTTCATCTGTGATTTCTCTTAACCCCGATTAACAAAAGCAAAACGCGATTCAGTTAAACATTTCTGTCATCAACAAATGTTATTGTATAAATGCGAGCTATGCTATAATAAAACTGTAAGTCTAACATTATCGTTAGACTTAAAATAAAAACTCAGAAAGGTCTGACTACATGCAACTAAAAGATGTTGTTAACGAACTATCATTGTCAGAAATGCAAATCACACGACTTGCCAATGATAAAAAAATTGTTCGCTATCACAAAAATCATTCAAAGATGTGGGAATATGACGACGAAAGTGTCTTCGTTTATAAGCATTATCTCGAAGAAAAACAACGCTTAGCACAACGTTATAATACCCAAAAAACCGTAATCAAGCGCAACAAATCCATTGCTAAATTCCACCGTGAAAACATTACAAACGCTGTCACAAAAGCATTTGAAGATGTGTATTCAAACATCGAAGACCACATCACCAAGATTGATCAAATTGTTGATTTAACAATTAACAAATTGTTACGACAAAATAAAATGCAATTTGACATTACTGAGATTCAATCCGCCGTTGAACAATCACTTGTTGATGTTGAAGAATTTAAAGTTGCCGAAGCGTATACAGCATATCGTTTACAACACGACATCGATCGTAAAAAACAAACATCTGTTGATTACCAAATTAACAAGCTATTGAAAAAAGATGATGACGTTGTTAACGAAAATGCTAACAAAGACGCTGATGTTTATGCCACCAAACGTGATTTGACCGCTGGTGCCGTTTCAAAAGCAATCGGCTTAAAAATATTGCCAAAAAAAATTGCCGATGCTAATATCAAAGGTTTGATTCACTGGCATGATTTAGATTATAGTCCTGCAAACCAATATCACAATTGTGGATTAATCGACTTAGAAGACATGTTGAAGAATGGATTCACATTAGGAAACGCTGATGTTGAATCGCCCCACACATTGACAACCGCGGTAGCACAAGCATCACAGATACTTTCAGCGATAAGTTCATCTCAATATGGTGGTTGCTCCTACGATCGCATTGACGAAGTCCTCGCACCATACGCTAAAAAATCATTTAAAAAGCACTTAAAAATTGCTAAATCATTAAACATCGAAGATCAAAAGAACTACGCAGAAATAATGACACGCCGCGAAATTCAACAAGCTATGCAAAGTTTCGAATACGAGATAAATACACTCTATTCATCAAATGGACAAACTCCTTTTGTGACGCTAGGGTTTGGACTTGGTACTAGTTGGTTTGAACGTGAAATTCAAATCGGTATCCTTCACCAACGCATTGCTGGACTAGGTAAAGATCATCGGACTGCAATTTTTCCAAAGTTATTATTTACAATTAAACCCGGCGTTAACATGCATCCAAAAGATCCCAATTATGACATCAAGAAACTCGCTTTAAAATCAGTTATTAAACGCATGTCACCCGAAATTCTAAACTATGACAATGTCATCGATATTACTGGCAGTTTTAAAGCCTCAATGGGCTGCCGCAGTTTTCTTAGCGCGATGTCACCAGAAGATTTAAAAGCTCGTGGCGAAACACATGATTACTCAAGCGGACGCTTAAACCTAGGTGTCGTTAGTTTAAACCTACCAAGAATTGCACTTGATTCAAACGGTGACAAAGAAAAATTCTGGAAATTACTCGATGAACGTCTAAATCTACAACGTGATGCTTTACTTTTTCGAATTGAAAATGTTAAACAAGCCTTACCGAAATACAATCCAGCCGGATTCATGTATGGCGGATATGGTCGTTTAGATCCTGATGGAAATGTCGACGAACTGTTTAATCACAACCGTGCATCCGTTTCAATGGGATACGTTGGTTTATACGAAATGACCGCTCGCTTCTATGGTGACTGGCAACATGATCACACTTACAATCAAGAAGCGCACGACTTTGCATATTCCGTCATTAAACACATGAACGAAAAAGCTGCGGCATGGAAAAAACAATATGGATACGGTTTTTCAGTTTATGGTACTCCAGCCGAAAGTCTGAACAGTACCTTTGAAGAAATTGACCATAAACTATATCCAAACGTACCATTTGTTACCGATCATGATTTCTATACTAATAGTTTTCACTATTTTGTTGAACGAAAACCAACACCGTTCGAAAAACTAGATTTTGAAGCACCCTTCCAAAAACTTTCAAACGGTGGTTTTATCAGTTACGTTGAATTACCATGTATGAAAGATAACTTAGATGCGCTCGAAGCAATTTGGGATTATTCCTATAAAGCCGGCATTGGTTATTTTGAAATCAACACCGCAATTGACCACTGTCTGGAATGCGACTTCCATGGCGAATACACAGCCGATGAAAAAGGCTACCATTGCCCAAACTGTGGAAATTCAAATCCTGAAACCAGTGACGTTACCCGCCGGATCTGCGGTTATCTTGGCAATCCAATGAAACGTCCGCCAAAACACGGTCGTCAAGCCGAAATCATTCATCGTGTCAAGCATATGTCTGGGACCCTTGGCCGCTTAGATAACGGCGAATTTCTGGAGTCCGACATTGCCGATAAAAACAAAGTTCGCAAACTAAACAATTAATCAAAATAAAGACCATGAGAGGATCGATTCACGTTCGTTGCGTGATGGTCTTTTCACAGTTTCAAAATATTAAAAAAAAGGATGATTACATGACAACTCCAAACATTCATATCAAAAATCCAAAACCTACCAAAATTAAACAATTTGCTAACCCTGAGCCCAAAGAATGGTTAGCTAAAGACTTATCCAAAGGACTTTATGCTGACTGGAAGTTTCCATCGGTCTCAGACGGAAACGGTGTTAGAGGCTCATTATTTGTCTCTGGGTGTATGTTCCACTGCCATAACTGTTTCAATGCATCAATTTGGAACTTCAACAACGGCAAACCATTCACAAAAGACGTTCAAGACAAAATTATCCAAGATCTATCACATTCATATGTTCAGGGACTCACCCTACTCGGTGGTGAACCATTTTTAAACACAAATATTTTAATTCCGTTAATTGATCGTGTACGCAAAGAATTACCGACCAAAGATATTTGGTCATGGTCAGGCTACACGTGGGAAGAACTATTAAAAGATTCAGACGACAAACTTGAAATGTTATCAAAACTTGACGTTTTAGTTGATGGTCGTTTCGATGAACGTCTTAAAGCTGGTGACCATCCCTTTAGAGGTAGTTCCAACCAACGTATCATTGATGTTCCCGCATCATTAAAACAACACAAACTCATAAAATTAATGGAATAATTTACAAAGAACATAAGCTACTCAGTACATTAAAAATCTATTTAATTGTCAACAATACAAATGAACAACTCTATAACACTCTTCAAAAAAAGAAGCATTCGAAATAATAAGAAAAATCCACAAAGACGAAACGACATAATACCATAATAAACAAAGAGGCTGTGACATAACTAGCCTCTGTATAAGTAAATGGGACGAGAAACCGAATTTTGGTTTCTCGTCCCATTTGTTTACGCCTTTGATTTTTAAAACTGGTCCCTACCGTGACCAGTTTCATAATGTTTAACGCCAGTATTACGATTCCGGCTTCCTTGGTGACCTTGTCGAAACCTCGCAC
>NZ_JBMNVY010000032.1:0-20932 GCF_049745435.1 Lactiplantibacillus sp. YT640 | reverse complement strand
TATCGTTTAGGTGTTGTCATCGGAATGCCTCGATTCGTTTTTCCTCAGATTATACCTGAATTTTTAGTTTTCAGACAGTCCCTAGAAAAATGCGTAGTTAACCGCATTTTTCTAGCACATCGTAATCTGCCGGTTATTCACAATAATTTTACCTTCCAAAGCTAACTGCTTAAATTGACGGCTGAGCGTCTCCGGCGTAATTCCCAAAATATTGGCGAGTTCCTTCTTTTTAAGTGGTAATTCAAAGACGACTTGTCCGGATTCCACCGCGACATCCCGCAAATAAGCCATCAGACGGTCCTTTGCATCCAATAGATCACGGCGCATCTGATTTTTCTCGACTTCAATCAATTGGTTGCCAAAATTGTTGATCATCGCTAACGATAAACTCGCTGATTCTCCGAGTAACTGCTGAAAATCAGCGTATTGAATGGAACAAACCCACGCATCACTAGTCGCTTGGATGTAGCCCTGATTTTCATGCGGTGCAAATAACCAGCGCTGACCGACCACATCACCAGTATGTAGTAAGTCAATAATTTTCTCCTTGCCATTATCAGCTAACGCATAGACTTGGGCCGTCCCCTCGTCCAAAATCAGCATCCCTTCTTGGTGGTCCAGCGGTTGTCGGATCAGTTGACCCTTTTGAAAAAACTTGCGATGGTGCGTCACTGTAATCAATTTAGTTTTAATTGTCGGTGACAGCGGCGCGAAAAGTGGCGAGCGACTGATACAATCCATTTTTGAGTGCATAAATTTTCCTTTCTTGACATATATCAATTTTAATAAGTTTAGAATAGCATATAATGGACTTATAATGAAGAATTGGAGGAATCATTCATGACTAAAAAATACGTTGCTAACATCGTACCACTAAACGCAGAAGGCATTGGAACGGCACCCCATGGAACTGCCACCTTTGTTGAAGACGGTGACCAATTACACGTGGCGATTGAAATGTTTGATACACCTGCAAATACGCAACACTGGGAACATTTCCACGGTTTTCCAGATGGTAAGGCGGCCCAAATTGCCACGATGGCGCAGGATGCCAATCATGACGGATTTGTCGACTTGCCAGAAACTGAACCAGTCTCAGGGACAACGATGGTGCCATTTGACAACGCCCCGCATCACATGGACGTGCCAAATGATAACTACCCAGTCGCTGACGCCCAAGGCCACTTTGCCTACGAAATCGATGTGCCATTAGCTGATTTGCAAGCGAAGTTCAAAGAAGTCTTTGGTACCGATGACTTGGAACTCGACAAACGGGTCATCTACATTCACGGCGTACCACAAGACTTGGCTTTACCAGCCACCGTTGCTGGTGAAGTTGGCGCCTACGATGCACACGTCACCTTACCAATTGCGGTTGGGAAGATTGAAGTCGCAGACTAACCTAAAATTTGAAGTAAGCTAAAACATAACGACCGGATGAGCCTATCACATGACAGGTTCATCCGGTCGTTATGTTTATTTCTTTAGACTATCGACGGAAGCCTTGAAAACGCGAAATCGATTGACGATTATGGTTCCGACTGGCGAAGCACGTCCGTTAATTGTTGCCGAAAAATTGGCGTCCAGATATTCCGATAACCTAATCGGGTTGGATGAGCGTCGTCGACCATTGCTAGTGGTTGGGCGCGATTTTCAGCTTTGACCACTGGATCTTGCCAGAGGTCAATAATCGTGAAGTGCCACTTTTTTTTGTAAGACTTTCAATTGCTGCACTAATTTACCATAATTCGCATCGTGTTTTCGCACACAAGTGAAGAACACGATTGGCACCGCCCAATGCTGTTGAACATAGGCCACGATTGTTTCAATCGCTCCGAGCGTCGTCGTTTCGTCAAAGCCGTGGCGCTGTTGTGCACCCGTAACTTGCCCCATAGCCTTGTCATGCCGCCCATCATTGGTTGAAAGTTGGCAGACAAAAGCGTCCAATGGTTGGGTCACTGGAATCCGATGATAGAGCCGCTGCACATAGCTATCTGGTGCGTTACCTGCTAAAGTGGTGCCACTCACCGCTTCCTTGATGGCAATCACGCCATCCGTCGCGACGAGATAATCGACGAACGAATCTTCCAGTGCACCCGCACCGGCCGTAATTGACGATCCCAGAAATGCAATCCGCCGACCCATCAACGGTGACTTGGGATTCAATGTTTGATGGCTAGGGGCGTAACTAGGCAAATTGCCCGCAATCAACCGCCCCACCATCGTCTCACGCTGCAACTGCTTATTCACCGTTCCGACCTTGATTGCCTCCTGCAACAACTGCTTAAATTCTTTTTTGTATCGAATCATATTAAAAAATGCTCCTATGCTATTAGTTTACAGGGCAGAAGAAAATCTGTCCGTAAATCTAGCATAAGAGCACTGGACTTGAATCTAAATTAGCAAAGGGATCTCATTCTATAAAAGTTTCCGATAGGGAAACCAATATTACTCTTGTTGAGGGATTACTTGATCCAGGGTTCATTTTTAGCAAGGACGAATTAAAAAAATATAGCGATGGACAGATACTTAAACAAATACTTGAAGACAGTTCTGGCGAAACAGAACGGTTTGAATTTAAACTTGGTTTGTATTCGTTCAATCCACAGACGCAAAAGAAAGCTTTCAACACGAAACTAGTATCCAATATAACAAAAAAAGCAACTTCTTTTGCCAATACTCCGAGTCATAAGAGTTCTTACATCATGATTGGTGTTGCAGATTCTGATTCTTATAACGCATCTGACCTTGGAACAGAACCATTTAAGATAGGACCTATTTCCATTGTTGGGATTAAAAGAGATTTAACATTAAGTGGAAAAAGTATCGATGAGTATTATCAACATTATTTCTCAGCACTATCTCAAGAGTCTGTTAGTGAAGAGATGATGACAATGTTAAAAGACATAAAAAGTTATACCTATAACGGTGCAACAGTATTATCCATTAAAATGGATAATACTGGGAAACCTGAACCCTACAATGGTAAGTACTATCGTAGAGAAGGCACTAATACTGTTGAGCTAAATGTACCAGACTTAATATGTCTAACGCAAAATTTACAAAAACATATGGATGATTAAATCTGATATTAGAAAAAGCAGGACTTATTCTATTTTAAAAGCTCAAAAAGGCCACTAGGGTATACCCTAATGGTCATTTTTGTTTCTGTGCTATACTAGGAATTACAAATGTTCATTAGAACTGTCCAAAAAGAAGTGCTGACAATGATATAAAAAGCTTCCCAGTAACAATATTACTGAGAAGCCAGAAGAAATTATATGTATATACATATTATGACATAATAAAGCCCCTTTTTGCTATTGGCTCTAGCAGAAGGGGCTTTGTGTTGTCGTAACTCTTTCCATATGGGAAAGAGGCGGTCCAATTGGACTATGCATCACAATATCCTACAGCTGTATTATACCACGAGCACTAAGCTGTTTTCTTTTCGCTTTCTTTTCATTGAGCTAGATTTCTGCCCATGCATGATTAACTACAAGATAATCTAGACAGTCTTGGTCACGATTAGTCGATGTACGCTTATTTTAGTAAGCGTACATAACTTTCGGTTGCTATCGTTCCCATTCCACCTAAGATTGTAAAAAATTGTTGCATTTTAATTTACCCTTCTTAGGACTAACTATGTTATAAAAAGTAATATTGATAAGTTATACTAAATTTTTAATCTTGTAGGCTAATCCTGGGAATGCCATTAACATTTTCTTCTTCCAGTCATCTGGTTGCACATCCAAACTCATCACTGGAATCAGATTATTAATGTCATCTACAGCAGTCTGGCTAATTTCGGAAGCTCCCTTTAATCGTCCAGTTTTCTTGTCATAAACAATGGTTAGACGAGCATTATCGGCTGTTCCTTGATAGAAAAAGTCACCCGCTGTAATATCAATATCTTTTATAACATATTTCTCATTATTACGTGCTTCATCAATATTTATACCAGCTTGTGCTACTTGAGGGAAGGTAAAGGCAACTGTCCCGATTACTGGGTATTGAATTGGTTTCGTTTCTTTTTCAGTAAAGAGAGCACTCAGATAATCACCTTCAAATTGAGCAGTTGGTGTCAAGCCTGGCACCTTCTTACTGAGCACATCACCAAGGGCATAAATATTTTCCGAACTTGATTGCAAAAAACCGTTTGTTTTGATCCCATCTTCGGTCGCTTCAACTCCTGCGGCAGAGAGATTAAGCGAACCTAAATTAGGAACTCGACCACTTGCATTAACCACTGTATCAAAGTTACTTTTATCACCAGTCGTGGTTTCAAGTTGATATCCACTTTCCTTCTTAGTGATCGCCTTTACGCTAGTATTGAATTTAAATTCAATTCCTAACGAGTCCTTCATTTCGTTCACAAGTTGTTGAACATGTTGTGAGTAGAACGACCGGAGGGGACGATCGGAATGTTGAATAATTGTCACATCTGAACCAGCAGCGGTAAGTAAAGTAGCAATCTCCATGCCAACATAGCCGCTACCGATTATGGCAATACGCTTTGGTAAGTCCTCCAAGTCAAAAATATCTGTACTAGTTAGCGTATATTCTTGTCCAGGGAAAGATAATTGACGTGGTGTGCGTCCTGTAGCAATAACAAAATTATCAGCCTCAATCACACCTGACTCCACACTGATGTGGTGTGAATCAATAAAAGAAGCTGTTCCCGTCAATGTTTGGGCACCTAAACCCTCATACATTTGCTGTGTGCTCTTAGGAAATGGTGCGAATACTTCTTTCTTGTATTGAATTAATCTTTGCCAGTTTAACTTACCAGGAGTTTCAATTCCCTTTCCTTCTAGCTTTCGTGAGGTAAGAACTGCTCTTACAGCCCCTTCTAAGAAGATCTTTGGCTCGCACCCCTCATTCGGGCAGATTCCACCAAAACGCTTTTTCTCCACCACTAGGATTTTCTTTTTACTATCCTTCATTCCCAGCAAGAAACGATAAACAGAAGGTCCACTTCCAACTACGACGTAATTAAACTTTTCCATTAACTATTCCCCTCGTTCTAATTAATCGGTATATTGAGAAAGAACTTGCTTAAGCTGGTCCTTGCTGTGAAGGCCAACCAGCTTCTCCATGATCTTCCCATCTTTCTTAATAATCAGGGTTGGAATAGACATGATACCAAACTCAGCAGGAGTATTTTGGTTAGCATCGACATCCATCTTACTGATCTTGACCTTGTCTCCCATATCCTTATCAAGTTCTTCGATAATTGGTCCCTGCATTCGGCAAGGAGGGCACCAAGTAGCCCAAAAATCAGTTAGAGTTACTCCAGTATTGGTCTCTTTCTTGAAGTCTTGATCCGTCACATTTTTAATCATGTTATCTTACCTCCCTAGTCCTTCTTTTCATCATTCTTTTTCTTGTTCCAGTGATCGGCAATACTGCAGCCGTTGGGCCCACATGTGCCACTATCACCTTGATTATCGCCGACAACTTGGAATGGTGTAGTTACTTCCTTTTCTTCCATGATAATTATGCCTCCTCTTCAGCTTGAACCTGCTTAAGTGCTTTAACGAATACTTCATATGGTTGAGCACCACTAATTGCGTACTTATTATTAATCACGAAAAACGGTGCAGCATGAATACCTGATTGTTGGGCTTCTACCTCGTCACTAATGACATCATCATGATATTTATCCGAATCTAGCACGGCCTCTATTTCATCTTTAGCTAGTCCAGCATCCGTTGCCGCATTAACTAAAACATCATGATCAGCAATCGAGGTTCCATCACTAAAGTAAACTTGGTAGAAACGTTTAATAACTCTTTCTGTAAGTGCAGGATCACCCTTACTGCCAGCTAATTTAATTAAACGATGAGCATCCATAGTATTAGTAGGGACAACCTTATTAATTTCCATCGATAATCCATCTGCGTGCGCCATTGACTCGATATAAGCCATTTGCTTTTTGGCCTGAGGCTCTAGTGACTTATTTCCCTGAGTAAAGTGATTAATATACCCTTCAGTAGTTACTTTTGGCGTTGCAGGGTTAAGCTCAAAAGATTTAAACTTTAGTTCTGTCTCATCGTAAATACCAATTTCTTTCATAGCCTTCTTCATACGATTAGAGCCGATATAACAAAATGGACAAGCAATATCTGACCAATATTTAATTTCCATCTTTAATTCTCCTTCTTAATTAAAATTTTCAACATATTCATATGCATTCTGTCCAGCAATTCCCCCATCACCAACAGCAGTAGTAATTTGACGAAGTCTCTTCTTACGAACATCACCAATTGCAAAGACACCCGGAATATTTGTTTCCATATCATCATTTGTCAGAATCCAGCCTGCTGAGTCTGTAATATTTAGCCTCTTAAAAAGCTGACTGTTAGGTAAGTTACCGATATAAATAAAGATTCCGTCTGTATTAATAACTTTCTTTTCATTTGTTTTAGTATCGACGACCTCAATTCCGGTAACATGATTTTCATCACCAATAATCTTTTCAACTGTCGTATTCCAGGTGAAATTCATCTTTGGATTCTCGAATGCTCTATCCTGAAGAACCTGTTGGGCGCGCAATGTATCACGATGGTGAACTACATTTACTTTGTTCGTCACATTGGCTAAATATAAGCCCTCAGAAATAGCTGAGTCTCCACCACCAATTACGGTTACCTGCTTACCCTTAAAGAAAGCACCATCACATACGGCACAATAGGAGACGCCCTTGCCTGAAAATTCCTCTTCTCCTGGAACACCTAATTTTTTATTAGTCGATCCGGTAGCAATAATAACTGACTTAGCGGCCAACTCTTCGCTATCGGTTTTGATATGCTTCCATTGATTTGAATCAACAGTTACTTCTTGAACATCACCACAAATAAAATTAACTCCAGCCTTGACCGTACTTTGATACATTTTCTCGCTCAAATCTGGACCTTTAATTGATGTGAACCCGGGATAATTTTCAATATCATCCGTATTATTCATCTGACCGCCGTATATGCCACGATCAATCATGCCAACTTTAAGGTTTGCACGAGCAGCATATAAGGCAGCTGTCATTCCACCTGGACCTGCACCGATTACGAGTACATCATATGTTTCCATTATTTAGTCACTCCTCACACTCTATAAATAATAACGAATTACTGTCTCCAATTGATTTTGATCTATAAAACGTGATATCCGTTCTACCATCTCATCATTTTTAATTAATATGATGCTTGGCGCAGTTAACACATTGTATTTTTTTACCATAAGCGGGTTATTATCAGCATTGAGCACTTCAACTTCTAATTGATCATGATATTTAATGGCAAGTCTGTGAATAATTGGTCTTTCCGTATAGCATTGAGCACTTCAACTTCTAATTGATCATGATATTTAATGGCAAGTCTGTGAATAATTGGTCTTTCCGTATAGCATTGAGCGCACCAATCGTTCTCAAAGACCAACATTTTAAGTTTAGGTATGTCTAGCTTAACCATATAACCAATATCACCTCTTATCAATTCAACTAATTCATTGAATGGTTAAATAATAGCACCTACTTTTTGTAAGTGCAAGGGTAAATTTCTGTATTTAAATTACCTAAACAAAAAAGTGACCGGTAAATCTTCCGATCACTTTTTCTCGTTAATACATTTCAATGCTCTTTTCCAATCATAGTAACTATAATTTAAGCTAAGCGCATTGTAGCCATTATTATTTAATAACTGCGTTGCAATATTCGAATTACCACATAATCTACCACGACAATAAACAATAATTTGCCGATTCTTCGGTAGTTCCGTTAGATGGTCTGATAAAGTATCAAGTGGGATATTTATAGCAGAATTAATATGTCCTTCTTGATACTCATCTTGTGGACGAACATCTAAAAGTAGTCCATTCTTATAACTTTTCAGTGCTTGTTCTAAGGAAATGCTTTTTACATTTTCTGAGGTTGTGGCTTTATGTTGAATAACTTTCATTTCAGAAAGCTCGTTTTCGCCAATATCAGTAAGCAGTTGAATTAGTTTCGTAATTAAGGGTGAACTCAGGCTGTAAATGATTCGATTCCCATCTCGCTCAGTTTTTACTAGGTGACTATCCCTTAATACTTGTAAATGCCGTGAAGTATTAGCAACACTAATCTTTAATTCTTTTGAAATTTCTTCTACACTCTTGGGAGCCTGGATTAATAAATCAAGGATTTCCAAACGACGATCACTGCCGAGGCTCTTTCCTATTCTGGATAGTTCTTTGTAAAGACTATCTTTGTACTCAATTGCTTCTTCGTACATAATCTCACCACTATTCAAATAATTTATTGAATAGTTTATCATTATTTTAAAACTTTGTATAGTTTTTCTTTAAATTACGCTCATTTACCCTATTCTATAGGCTTTTCATTCTGCTAGAATCTTCAAATAACGTCATACAACATGGTAACCATCTATCTATTTTGCTAAAAAACCGATGAGTTTCATTAATTTGCGGCCAAAGGAATTCTAGCATTTATTATGAGCTTATCTTGCTGTTGAAACTTATTTAAATGGCCAATAGTCAGTTCATCTGGATAAAGTTGTCAGGTGCTTAACTACAGGAAACTACGATGCTTTTTAATACCAATTAAGCCAAGCAAATTGCCGAGTATTACTAACAAAATACCAGCAAATGATATTGTTTGATTTCCATTATTGTCTTCACCTGTTCGGGGTAATCTTGAGGTGTTGTTAGACTGAGATTCTGTACTCGTGGATGTATTGACAATTCCATTCTTGGTAGAATTATTTAGTTGACTTGGATTGTCGAGTTGGTCAAAACTAGGATTTTCTTGACCCTTACCAGTAGCAGACGGATTTCCTGATTGAGTAGATCCAGTATCTCCAGTGCCGTTCCCACCAGCAACCGGATTCTTGGTGTACACATAGGTTACGGTCTGATCCTGAGCTGTGAAACTACCCGTAGGGGTACCTTGAACTTCTTTGAAGGTATAACCAGCAATATCCTTTTGGGTTGTCGAGTAAGGGGCACCAATATTACCAGAAGAAACAACATTGTCAGCAATCGAATTGCCGCTTTCATCAACATACTTAGCTGTGCCGTTCCCACCAGCAACCGGATTCTTGGTGTACACATAGGTTACGGTCTGATCCTGAGCTGTGAAACTACCCGTAGGGGTACCTTGAACTTCTTTGAAGGTATAACCAGCAATATCCTTTTGGGTTGTCGAGTAAGGGGCACCAATATTACCAGAAGAAACAACATTGTCAGCAATCGAATTGCCGCTTTCATCAACATACTTAGCTGTGCCGTTCCCACCAGCAACCGGATTCTTGGTGTACACATAGGTTACGGTCTGATCCTGAGCTGTGAAACTACCCGTAGGGGTACCTTGAACTTCTTTGAAGGTATAACCAGCAATATCCTTTTGGGTTGTCGAGTAAGGGGCACCAATATTACCAGAAGAAACAACATTGTCAGCAATCGAATTGCCGCTTTCATCAACATACTTAGCTGTGCCGTTCCCACCAGCAACCGGATTCTTGGTGTACACATAGGTTACGGTCTGATCCTGAGCTGTGAAACTACCCGTAGGGGTACCTTGAACTTCTTTGAAGGTATAACCAGCAATATCCTTTTGGGTTGTCGAGTAAGGGGCACCAATATTACCAGAAGAAACAACATTGTCAGCAATCGAATTGCCGCTTTCATCAACATACTTAGCTGTGCCGTTCCCACCAGCAACCGGATTCTTGGTGTACACATAGGTTACGGTCTGATCCTGAGCTGTGAAACTACCCGTAGGGGTACCTTGAACTTCTTTGAAGGTATAACCAGCAATATCCTTTTGGGTTGTCGAGTAAGGATCACCAACATTACCAGAAGAAACAACATTGTCAGCAATCGAATTGCCGCTTTCATCAACAAATTTTTCAGTTAGTTTCCCAACACTGTTCCAAATAGAAGCAATTGGATTGATAGTTAAGTTACTGATGTTAGTCGTTCCATTATCTGAATACACGTAAACACCATTTGTAGCTTGATCACCAATATTTTCTGGCCGCATAAAGAAGTTTTGGGTTATCGATTTTTCGCCATTATTAGCAAAGGCCTCAATACTTGTTTCGTCAACATAAACCGTAATCGTAATTGATCCATCAGCATTCACTGTTGCGTTCATTTTGTCTCGAGGTGCACCCATATTGGGTTCACCAGTGCTGAGTCTCTGGACAAAAAATAATCCCGTAGTCAAATCATAACCAACCAACATATCATACTTTTTATCATCAGAAACACGAAGCTTAAAGCCGACTGAACTTGGTTTATTGCTCTCATCCCAAGAAAATGTCGCACTAATTTTATATTGTTTGCCATCATATTGAACTTTTTGATCATTACTTGAAATTGAAAAGTTACTGTCCTTTTGATCAATAACATTGGCCTCTTCGTTGTTAGCAATTTCTTTGACCACAGTATTTGCCAACAAGTACCCGTCTGTTGTATCAGGACTCTTTTCAAGATTCAGTTCGCGAGGAAGAGTCATATTACCGTACCAAGGTGTTGTGTTAGCTTCTCCCGTATAGCTCCAATTCGACTGCCAAGCCAACATAACAGTTCGACCATCGGGCATATTGGAGAAAGGAATACCGGCATAAAAGTCTTCTCCTGAGTCCATTGTCATTGGATCTTGAAGCGTCTTCGAGCTCTCAGGCATCCAAGTCCCATCAGCGGTCATATTGCCAACATAATATTGCATCCCAGATCCTGTGGCATGTGCGCCTTGTTGAACACTGACACAAAATACCCACTTTGTGTCATTTGTTCCAGCTACCTTTATTGGTATCAATGATGGACATTCCCATACGCCGTTACCCACATCATTTTCACGTTCAATTTTAGAAGCATATGTCCAGTCCAACAGATTGCTAGATTTATAAATGAGGGCTTGCTGGCCAGACACAACGGTTAAATAGTATTGTTTATTAACCGCATCGTAGACTACGCTTGGATCGCGGAAATTCGCGGCATCTCCTCCCTGGTTCATGCTGGTTGGAATGATTGCCTGAGGATTAGCCGCATTACCATCCTTCGAATATTGAATAAATGTTTTGCCACCATCGAGGCTGTAGGCCAAATGTTGCTCTTGAATCTCATTTACTCCAATCCAAGTCCCTAATCCACCTTCAGCACCGTCATTTTTTCTAGTCGCAATCTCATAATCAGCTGTGTAAAAGGCTAATATGGTCCCCTTACCTAACCCACTAACATTATTGGCATCAACCACAATCGAACCGCTGAATATAGCCTTACTATTTGGTGTAGTTCCCCAGTCTCCTGTTGGATCCCCAATATATCTCACTGTTCCATAATCTTTGAGATTTCCCGTTGTGTTAGTATACGTAAAGTCTTCCCAACCTTGATTCTCTAACCAAGGAATGGCAACATCTTCTTGTGTCCAATTAATTAGATCCTTGCTGACGGCATGGCCCCAAGACATATTGCCCCATTGGTTCCCCTTTGGATTATATTGATAATAAAGATTGTAAAGTCCTGTGCTACTATCATAAAAGAGGCCGTTTGGATCGTTGATCCAATTTTCATTACTGGAGTAATGAAATTGATTTCTATATTGTTCATCATACTGATCATTTTGACTGATATCGGGGGTTGTAGCCTTTGCTGAATTGTCAATCGCTATAGTGGTAATTGCTTTGGTGGTAATTGCTTTGGTTGCAATTGTTGTGGAAGATGTTGATTGGTCAGTTTGAGATTGCCCTACACTACTTTTTGCTTGTTCATCACTTGTCGGCAATGTGGTATTCGAATTGACAATAGCCTTATCTGAATCACTTGTTGTAACAGGTTTTGTCACATCAGTATTGTTAGTGCTATTTGAGGCTACTTGATTTTTGTTATCATCTGTTTGACTGACTGTATTACTGGCTGTATTACTGGCTGTATTACTGGCTGTATTACTGACTGTATTACTGGCTGTATTACTGGCTGTATTACTGGCTGTATTACTGACTGTATTACTGGCTGTATTACTGGCTGTATTACTGGCTGTATTACTGACTGTATTACTGGCTGTATTACTGGCTGTATTACTGGCTGTATTACTGACTGTATTACTGGCTGTATTACTGGCTGTATTACTGGCTGTATTACTGACTGTATTACTGGCTGTATTACTGGCTGTATTACTGGCTGTATTACTGACTGTATTACTGGCTGTATTACTGGCTGTATTACTGGCTGTATTACTGACTGTATTACTGGCTGTATTACTGGCTGTATTACTGGCTGTATTACTGACTGTATTACTGGCTGTATTACTGGCTGTATTACTGGCTGTATTACTGACTGTATTACTGGCTGTATTACTGGCTGTATTACTGGCTGTATTACTGACTGTATTACTGGCTGTATTACTGGCTGTATTACTGGCTGTATTACTGACTGTATTACTGGCTGTATTACTGGCTGTATTACTGGCTGTATTACTGACTGTATTACTGGCTGTATTACTGGCTGTATTACTGGCTGTATTACTGACTGTATTACTGGCTGTATTACTGGCTGTATTACTGGCTGTATTACTGACTGTATTACTGGCTGTATTACTGGCTGTATTACTGGCTGTATTACTGACTGTATTACTGGCTGTATTACTGGCTGTATTACTGGCTGTATTACTGACTGTATTACTGGCTGTATTACTGGCTGTATTACTGGCTGTATTACTGACTGTATTACTGGCTGTATTACTGGCTGTATTACTGGCTGTATTACTGACTGTATTACTGGCTGTATTACTGGCTGTATTACTGGCTGTATTACTGGATGATGCCTCACTGTCGCTTGAACTCGGCAAATCAACTTGTTTTGATGATGCTACAGTCGGTACGTCATTGACTGAAAGCGATTGAGTAACCGACTCATCTGTTGTAACATCGCTAGTCTGAGTGTTGTTTTGACTAATTTGAGAAGACGAAGCGCTTGTCGCAGCGCTTACATTTTGCCCACCATTAAAAAATGAAACGATAAGACATGTTGATAAGCAGGCAAATACCCACATGCTCTTGCTTTTATACATCTTATAGTGCTGCTTTTCATTAGTCTTCAACCTAATTACCCTCCTATTTTTTAACAGCTCATTCACATGAGTGTTAGTCACCACTATTTATTCTTCCATCACAGTGAGCTACACCCAAAAAATCGTTGAGAACTGAATCTCACCGACTTCTCAGTCCTGCCATAGTTGCACTGATCACTGATAAATGAAGCACCTACAATTAAAGTTACCTGTACCAGGAGCTATTTGACTTTGGGCGTAATTCCTGTCTGCTGACGAACCTTCTTTTGAAAATATTTGATTTTCTGGTCATAATCGTCAACAACTGCACGAATATTTTGCTGTCCTTTCCAGCCTACATAACTGAATGTAATGGTTAGTAAAGCACCCAAAATAAACAAGCTGATACCAAGTATATATAACCATAAATTTTGATGATATAAATAAGATATAACAATACCAATTCCGCTAGTAACTGTTCCGAGTTGAATCCAATAGCCTAAATTTTTAAGCATATGCTTCTGATAAGCAACTTCTTCTTCATAACCCGTCTTCATTTCTTGAATTGTCATCATTATCCTCCTCCCTGGTAACATCATTTACTTATTTTAATATGATAGTCCCGGATTAAAGAAACCAACTAATACACCAACAAGCGCAATTACTACGAGAATTAACATTGTCCAGATTGCTGATACATGTTTTTTTGTCATTAACCACCAACAAAAGAAGGTTACAGCCACCGTTAACAATCCTGGATAAATACTATCTAATTTATCTTGAAGATTTAGGAACACCTTACCATTAGCCCCAGTTAATTTAAGTGAAGTCGTAACGCTTACCCATGAGGCTAAAACGCCACCAACAACCATGCTTCCGACGGTTCCAATAGCATGTCGAACAGCTGCACCTTGTTTACCAACTAAAAAGCTAACTGCTTGATCACCAAACTTATATCCCCGAAAATATAAAAATCGTTGTCCAAAATAAGCAATGAGTACCCAAGCAATAATATAGAATATTGCACCTAATGGTGAACCACCACTTGACATACCTAATGAAATCCCCAACAGAATAGGAATTAAAGTACCGTCAATTAAGGAATCACCGATACCGGCAATTGGCCCCATTAAACCTGCCCGCATATCGTTAATCGTTTCTCCATCGATTTCCTTACCATCAGCGCGTGCTTGCTCCATACTAGCCGTGATTCCAACAATAACTGTCCCTAACATTGGATTAGTATTAAAGAAAGCAGTATACGCCTTGATGGCTTTAACTTGATCTTCATGCTTGGGATATAATTTTCTGAGAATTGGCAACATAGATGCCATATATCCAAATGTTTGCATATGTTCTTGAGAAAAGCATGTTAGTGCCCCCCAAAACCAACGATGAAATGACTTTGTCAATGTCTTTTGATCAAGCTGATTATGACTATTAATTTTATCCATGATCAAATATCCTCCTCATCGTCGCTATTACTTGGACCATCAGTGACAGCTTCAGATCCTGATGTTTTTGCCATCTCAACTTCATACATAATAACTGCAAATAATAGCGAAATAACCGTAACTGATACCAAATTAAGTTTCAATGAAGCAGCAAGCGTAAATCCTACTAAAAATGGGATGAAATCTGCTGCCCGCCCAATGATTTGGCGAAGTAAAATAGCAATCCCAACACATGGTAACATTCCACCAACTGTGAATAGTGTCTTCATTGCTATCCCATCCATAGGCAGCGCATTTCGTAATGCCGTTACCGCTGTTGCACCATAATAAGTTAATAACATGGTTGGTAAGAAAGAGAAAATCGCATGAGAAATCCATGGCCAGCCAAAATTAACTGCCGTCAGTTTATCCAACTTGCCACTATGAACATCTTTCCAACCAAAAGATTGCCATACCAAGTTCATAGTTGCGACTGCGTAATACAAAACTGTTCCAACTGTACCCACCAAAGTTCCAACTGATTTTGCAAGGTTAGCAGCACTACCGCCAAGCGGATTCAATCCTTGAGAAGCAATTGCGACCATTGCCAATGGAATACCAATATAAGAAATTGCACGAACATCAGCAGATACTGTCCCACCGGGTGTCACTAACGCAATGTAAACCAACTGCATTGCAACACCACAAGCAATACCAAGTTGAAGATTTCCAAGAATAATACCACAAACAAGACCACCAACTAATGGGCGGCCAATCGTGTAATTCCCAACTGCTTGACCAGCCATACAAGAATTCGAGCATAAACAAGCAAACAGACCTAATAGGGCTGCTTGAAGCCAGCTAATTGTCATTTTAAAAGCCTCCTATCCTTTCTCAATCATTGATTAATATCCGAATCTCGATTTAAATTTATTCCAACCTCCTAATCGTTGATCTGGTAATAAAGCAAATTCCACGTTATAGCCATTCTTTTCAATAGCTTCAAACGCATCACCCTCAGACTGTGTAAAGGATTGATTATCTCCTAATTTAATCGCACCTTCCCGATCATTACCTGGACCAACAATAATCGTCTTAATATCACCTGGTTTAAAATTCATATCCACCAAAATTGTTTTCATATCTTGCGGGTTTTTAGTAATCAAAAAGTATTTTGTTTCCGAACTCAAAACTTTGTCTCTGACTTGGTTAAAGTGATCAAGGGTCCAAACAAAAGTTTTTTTATCCGATGCAGCCTTATAAGCCTCAGCTAAAATAGCATTATTAGCTGCTTTATCGTTTACTGCAATAATTCCATCACACGGATACTCTTTACCCCAACGGACAGTTATAAGTCCATGAATCATACGATCGTCAATACGAACAAAAGAAATTGCCATTTTAATATTTCCTCCTTAAATGTCTTCATCAGATGGTTTCAATATTCCATTCATATCTAAGGGCCTAATGGCCTTAGTTGCTTCTGAAAGAAGCTTACTCTTCAATTCGATATTATCTAAAGAATCTTTAAACATCATTGCGGTTAATGCCATTGGGAAATTCATCCCCCCAATAATGATGCTATCATTGAATTTTTTTTGTCTATTTAAAACATTACATACTGTGGTAAGGGGACTACCACCAATAATATCTGCCAAAATAACAAACTGAGAATTCTCTGGTATTGGCTTCATAGTAGTATCAATTCGCTTATCTAACGTATCAATAGCTTCATCAGGTTTTAAACCAATGGATATGACTGTATTAGTTGCATCACCCGCGAACATACTTAAAGTCTGTTTTAAACCATTAGAAAAATCACCGTGACTAATGAGTAACAAATACTTCAATTCACTTTCCTCCTAACTCAAGAAATTTTTGAATACATTTTCTAAAAATGATACCTATCATCATTTATTAGGGATAGCACCTTCTTTATCATTAAATAATATAAGCAACTTCGAATTCGAACTAGACTGAAGAATAGTTAGCGCTTACAATGTATATATTAGGCATATAAATATAAAAAGTCATCAAAATATTGTGCTTAATTTCAGACAATAGTGCTTAAGGGGTGGAAATTTTGAATGCAATAGAAAAACTTTATGCGGTCATCGCACAACAATTTCCTAACGTTCGTATTACTACGAACCAAGCAGCTCATGCAATTGGGCTGACACGTGGTGTAACTAGCAGTTATCTATCAAAATTAGAAAAACAAGGGCGATTAGAAAAGTCTGGCAGCAGACCAGTATATTGGCAAATTAAACATAGAAAGAATGCTTTTGATAACTTAATAGGCTCATATGGCAGTTTAAAATCTAATATTAAAAATGCTATAGGAGCCATTGTCTACCCTAGCCATGGGTTACCGGTTCTTATTACAGGTAGTCATGGCACTGGTAAACTATTATTTGCTCACGCCATTTACAATGAAGCCATCAGACGTAAAATCTTGACTGAAAAGGCTATTTTTAAACTAATCGATTGTGAAGATTATCAAAATCAGTTAAACGTGCTGAAAAGAGAATTGAAAACTATTTCTGCCCAGTCTAACAAAATCAAATCTGAAGATAGTTACGTGTGTATTAAAAATCTACAGACATTTAAGCCTGTAGATCAGCACGGTTTATTTACTTATATTATGCAACAACCCGATAGTACCGTTCGTTATATTTTTTCAACGACTAATACAAACCTCAGTCTTCAAGATAACATATATTTAAAAAATGCTATGGTGAGAATTGACTTATTGGACCTTGATAGCAGGCCTTTTCATGAGAAAGTTGCTTTTATTATTATGTTCCTACAACAACAAGCCGATCAAATTAACAAGAAGATTTTAATTTCACCATCTGAACTTATTAAGCTGGCCAAGCTTAGACAAGCTGATAACATCAGAGGCCTGCAAAATACAATTAAACTACTGGTAGCGTCAGCCTACGCCCGATCCTTAAAAATGAATCAGTTAGTTATTGGTTTAGATGTAAATCATGCTATCTCCATCATACCTAACCAGAATTTATTACAAACTAGCATAACTAGGGTAGTCAACAATATCCTACAGCTTAATTCCAACTCACACACTTTACTCGCAAAACTCACGGATTCACTTGGCCATAGTGAATCTATCACAGAGCAAAATTTTTATGTGCTTAAAGTGCTTAAGCAAGTCAGCGTTATTACTAATGAACCGGTATTGATCAGCTTAGCACCGACATTTCAAGAGGCTGTCCAGAAGTATATTACTACTCCCTATGGCATTAATTTCCCACAAAATAGTAACTTTTGGAATCAGGTTGCTTTAGCTTTCATCTATGCTAATCTTTGTAGCATCAACCTACCAGATGATGAACAATCCTCCAAACTGCAAGAAGCTTTAAGAAATCATTACCCGAGAAGCTACTATTTATTTAAAAAATTATTGACCAAAATTGAACCTCAATACGTAAAAAATAGTTATCATTACCTTCCGTTTTTCATCCTGATGGCATCAAGCACAGATAAAATTGAATCTGTGCATTATAACGCTATTTTATTAGCACATGGAGAACAAACTGCTTCTAGCATTCAACAAATAGCGAATACATTATGTGGTAATTACTTTTTTGAAGCCTTTAATATGCCAATAGATATTTCCTTGGGAGAAATTAATACTTATGTCTGTAATTATTTGTCTGAGCAAGGTGATTCTGCAAAAGGAAATATTGTTCTATTTGATATGGGATCACTACACCAAATGTTTAAAGAAATTAAGAAAGTTTCTGATCAAGAACTTCTAGTTGTTAATAATATAACAACTGCAATGGCGCTTGATATTGGTCTTCAGATTCAACGCAACGAACCATTTCTTGCTATTGCAGAAGCAAGCCAGAAATACGGTGCTACTACTGATTCTCAATACTATGAGGGATTATCGAACAAACAAAATATTATTGTTTCTTGCATGTCAGGAGTCGGCTTATCCAAGGAACTTAAAAAGCTTATTCAAACAACTCTGTCATCATCCTTAGAAATAATTGCTCTAGATTACAAGCAATTACACAATTTATTAATCAACCAAGATCATCAATTTTTTTCAAAGACAAAATTAATCTTAACCACAACCGATATCAATCATGATTTAGATATTGAGATTATAAATGTTTATAGTATTTTTGATAAAAACACATCTTTAAAATTACAATCAATATTGTTATCAATTGGTGAAAGTTATGAAGCCTGCAAATTATTGATTGATCGCTTACTACAGTTTCTTTCAATTGAGGGTATTCGTGGACGGTTACAAATTTTGAATCCCAATATTGTAATTGAAGATAGTCAAGACATTGTTACCCATTATGAGAATTTCTATGATGTTAAATTTAATCCTAGATTAAAGCTCAATTTATATATGCATCTCTCGCTAATGATTGAACGAATGATTATGAATCATACAAGCTCTGATAATCTGATAAAAAAAATGGCCATGACTAGCCAAGAAAGAGATTTTTTCACATTGTCTAACGGAATCTTTAAACCGATAGAAAAAAAATTCAATATTGAAATCCAACCTTATGAAATTGAGTTAATTTATCAATTGATCAAAGATTTTATAAAAAATAAAAATTAAGACGTAATCTACCGTTTTACCAAAAGGAGCAGAGAGACTGCAATGATATATTGCTACTATCTTTAATCCATTTCGTTTAGTATCCTTTACTATATATAATAAAGAGGCCTCTAATACTAGTGTTTCTGTCAACATCATTCATACCGTCCAATGATAAGACATGGTCACGAGTTGGCATAAATAAGAATCAACAATTCCCGTCATTGGCGATAGATTTAAGATGACGTTTTCTTAATTTTGAATGGTGTTCATGGCCTTAGTTAAACTTTTCTTGTTTCTGCCAAATTGATTCAATTCAGTAACTATGACAACACCACCTTAACAAATCATAATTTGGATAATAGTATGTTCCATTTGAAAGCTAAGCCTTATAATTAGCATAGGGTTAATAGCTCTAATCAAAATACCCACCAAAGGCCTGCTCAACTAACAATTGAGTAGGCCTTTTGTAGTACAAATTAATCCTTATCACAACTAACCTCAATAGCACAACAGGTATAAATAGTGCCTAAAATCCCTAAATAAATTTCTCTCACAACTGTTTAATAAAGTAGCAATCCCCGTTGTACGTGATTAATTAAACATTCAATTCTTAAATTAAATCAACTTAAACCGTCGCTGCTGCGTGCGTTTACTAATCCCCGTCTTTCGTTCAATCATCTTATAAGTCATCCCCTGTTGTCGTAACTCATAAGCAAATTTGATTTGTTCCTCAGAATACGTTTTCGGCCGTCCTTCCCGAAACAACGGATCATGTTGCTTGGCATATAATTTACCTTCTTGTGTGCGCGTGACAATCATATCGCGTTCAAACTGCGCAAAAGCACTAAATATTGTAAAGACTAATTGGCCAGTCGGCGTATTATCAATTAAGCCCATATTCAAAATGTTGACTTTGACATTTTCTTTAAACAACTCTTGGATAATGGCTAAGGCCTCGCGCGTGTTCCGCGCAAACCGATCCAACTTAGTGACAATCAAAGTATCGCCTGTTTTTAGAACGCGCAACAGTTTTTGAAACTCCGGTCGTTCAGTAGTTGTGCCAGTAAACTTTTCCTGAAAGATTTTTTCTGCTCCTGCCAATTTTAGTAACTCAATTTGATTTGCTAATTTCTGATCAGTGGTACTGACCCGGGCATAGCCATATTTCATCTTTTTATCTCCTTACTTATGTCATTAAGTAATGACACGGTTCTAACCCTTTAATTATACAGCATCAAAAAAGAGGCCACAACTGTTAAGTTATGACACAGTTTATATATTCATTTAGCAGACATTAACCAATTTATTAATAAAAACTGGACTTAGAATGCGTTTCTCAAACGTCAAAACATGAAAAAACGCCTATTTCTAGGCGCTTTTTACGATTATTGTTGTAAAGTTTGTTGGGCTTTTTTAGCTCTTGGCTTTTTCAAATCTGGATTAGCCTTTGCAAAGTCTTTCAAATCTTTTTGTGTTTGCTGACTAATTTTTTTACGAACTTCTTTAAGCTGTGTTTGCAAATGCTGGTTGTTATCTGGTGGATTGAAGTCAATATTTGAGACAGATTTTAAGAGACATTCAGAACCGCGTTTACCTTCCACAGCTCAAATAAATCATTAATCGCGATTAATAACTTATTTGAACCCTGGAAAGCATTAAATCAGGCGGCCATTTGGCTCGTAAGTATTGCAATTTCAACTTGTAAGGGGTCTGGTAGCCCAGTGAACTATGAATTCTCTTCCTATTGTAGAAAGCATGCACATATTCAAAAAGGACGGCACTGGATAAACACATTCCTTTTTGAGGGAAGCGTGAAAGGATTCCATTGGCGCATTATCATACGGACAACCCTTACGGCTG
>NZ_JBMNVY010000031.1:0-22082 GCF_049745435.1 Lactiplantibacillus sp. YT640 | reverse complement strand
TCTTAACGCTGATCGAGCGTCAATCCCGCTGCCAAATTCTACGTTTGATCGATGGTCGTGATGCCGATTCAGTCAACTATGAGCTGGCCAAGATCTGTCAAGAATACGGATCAATCATGAAGTCAGTTACTGCCGATAATGGCGCTGAGTTCTCGGAAGTTGGCGCTGTACTTACCGGTGTCGCTGACCTTTATTATGCCCATCCATATCGTTCCTCTGAGCGTNACTTACCGGTGTCGCTGACCTTTATTATGCCCATCCATATCGTTCCTCTGAGCGTGGGACTAACGAAGCGCATAATCGAATGATCCGCCGCGATGTACCCAAGGGTCTATCCATGGATATTTTGGGTCCTCATGATATCCAAGCAGTTGAGTCAAAGCTAAACAATTTACCGCGCCGGCAAACTGGCTATCAAACACCCAAAGAGCTTTTCTCCGCTGCTTCCGCCGGTTAAGTTAAGTCCATAAAATATGAATATTAATGAAAATACTGATTTAATAGGATTTATCGTGTGGCTAATTTGTTCTTGCAATTTGGGATTCAGCTCTTTATGCCAATTGCATATCAAAAAGCACTACTCATTAATTTGGGTGGTGTTTTTTTATTGTCTAATAAAATTTTGATTTTATAACGTGATATAAACGCATTCTGCTTAATTTAAACGGACAAGTATACATCTAAAAGGTGAACGAGTTGTCTGAGAGCGCGTAATTATTTACTTTTTTCTTTGTTAGCATCGCTGGATTCCAAAGCCTGCATTTGAGTCGTAAGCGTATTTTGTTCAGGTTAAATTAAAATTGCAGGTTACTTATTACAAGATACAAGTTACAAGATACAGATTACAAGTTACTTGTAATCTGTATCTGGGTGACTCTTTTTATAGCTTCGAAGCCCACGCTTTATTATGTCATCTAAAATCTCAACCATTTTTGTATTTTCTTCGAAGGCAATTTTTCGAATATCATTGTAAAATGATTCTCTAACTCGTAATGGTTTTGTTTTTTCTTTTCGTTTAAAAGGAGAGTCGCCATCTTTTAATTGACTCTCTGCATCAATCTGATCTAAAAGACTTTTCTTTTCCGGCATATTCTACCCCTCCAACAGATTAATTCGTGATAGAGCTTCATCTAATACTACTTGATACATATATAAAGCCCTTTTGTCCCACATATCCTCATCTTTAATTCCACTTTTTCCGAAACGTTTAACACGTTCTCTTTGAAATACGTTCCCATGAAATAGGGCTTTTCCAAAGGCTTGATTAGCGGCTTTCAACACTTCATGATCGACAGGTCCGTCTTTTTTAACCAGATAGGCAATAATGCCAAGCAAATCAAATGATTTGTCATAGTCTTTTCTAAGCCCTTGAAGATAGCTTACAAATTTTAAAGAACTTGAGTAAGATTGCTCTTGAGTCTGCATAACCATAATTACGTAATCTGAGGCTAAAACGGCATTATTTGTATATGCTGATAGCGTTGGCGGAACGTCTACTAAAATATAATCATAATCATTTCTAATTTTTGTTAGCAAAGTTTTTAAAAATAGTGGTCGGTCACTTTTCTTATAATCTTCAAGCATATCAGGAAGCAAAGATAAGCTCCAATCACTAGGCATCAGATCAAGGTAATCTGTGACGTGTGCAATGGACTCAGATAAATCCAGATTCTTAATACCATCAGTTAAACTTTTGGAATTTTTTTGTTTGAATACAGGAAATGTTTTTTCTATAATTTCACTAGCATTTCCTTGTGGATCAAAATCAATTAATAAGGTTTTTCTATGGGCTTTATTTAATAGATAAGAAAAGGTTACACAAGTTGTTGTTTTTCCAACCCCACCTTTAAAGTTTCCTATCGTGATCGATGTGGTCATACAGGATCCTCCAGACTTGAACTTATTAGTTCATAGTCATTGTAATGCAACGAGCATAGCAATTCAACGTAAATATAAAGATACAAATTACAAGTATCAAATTACATGAAACTTGTTACAAATTACTTTTGCTATTTTTGCGATTTTTGTTTATAAACAAGCTGAATAGTGGTATGGTTAATTCATAAAATAGAACATAAAAAACACCCACCGACTGGAATCGGTGAGCGCCACAAAAAAGGCATCATTGTTTAATGACTATTATATCATGGCCGGTGCGATTTTTAAAGCCCTAGGGGACAAGCTGGGGTCTAAATCCAAGGGGACACGTTTGCCAGTGCGACTTCAATAAGTCTGGCTATACCACAACAAGGCTATCTGTACNAAAAGTCATCGTTGTTTAATGACTATTATATCATGGCCGGTGCGATTTTTAAAGCCCTAGGGGACAAGCTGGGGTCTAAATCCAAGGGGACACGTTTGCCAGTGCGACTTCAATAAGTCTGGCTATACCACAACAAGGCTATCTGTACGGCTGGGTGGTGAATGGTGAGCGCGACCATTAACGGCGCGGGTGGTAAAACGAAGCTTCGGCTTGGTGCCACTGATTAGTTGGTGATCGAACAAACATAAATACGTATCATCAACGCCTGTTAGGGCGTTTTTTAGTAGGCTAAACCGAAAACGTAGGTTTATAATGAGTGGTGGTAGCAATACCGCAATTGTACAGACAAGCGACGGGCGTTAACGACCGATGAACTAGGGGGAAACCTTAGCGTAGAATTGCACTCTGGTTCAGTTATTCCAAATAGCTGTTTCCAGGGAACAATTCTGCGCTCAAAACGTCACTCCCTCTAAACTGAATGGAAAACCATAACCCGTCAAGTCAAAACCAACATTAGAATCAAGAAAGTTGATGATTTAAAATGCTTGATTTAAGAGATTGTGAGATTGCTTTTACCGGACGTCTAACTACCATGACTCGGGATCAAGCTTTTAGTTTGGCGAAAGTCTTTGGGGCGAAACCACAAAATTGGGTTACGAAACAGACAGATTATTTAGTGGTTGGGTTAATTGAGACGGCTTTAGGTGAGGAGCCCATCATAAAAAAGTTATTGACGGGAACACCAACGATTTCAGAACGGGATTTTTTGGACTGGTGTCAGGCAAGATTGGCGCAATGGTCTAGGAGTTTAGGCGGTTAAATTCACAAAGTGAGTTTACTGATTTTTTGGGGATTTTTCATCTAGACCACTCCTCTACCGTCAAATTTTACAAAGGAAAAATAACGGATCGTTGTTTTATCAGGGAGTGAGGGGGTTACTTGGGATGAGCCGCATTATGTTAACTAGCTTAAAATTGCACAATAAAAAGGCCTACTCAATTGAGGATAGACCTTTTTACTTTATTCAGCTTTGTCATCTACTTTAATCTCAGCACTAGTTGAGGTCACATTAGAAACGTTCGCACTAGTTGGTGCTTTAGAAGCTGTTTGAGGTCTCTATTGACGAGCAAGCAGGATCCCTATAAAGGCCATAGCAACCATGACTTTACTGGTATTTAACTTGCGTTCGCAATTGAACCAAAGCCGTCGCCAGTTGGTTAACCAACTGAAACTACGTTCCACGCCCCAGCGCTGTGGCGTTACTTGACCGTTCTTCAGATCACTTTGTTTGGCGATAATGACATCTGCACCAATGATTGCATGGACCGACTGGGCGAAGTTGTCGCCTGTATAGCCACCATCGGCCATCACTCGCTGAACAAGATCAAACTGCTCTTCATTTAACGCGAGTAAAGCGATCGCACCGTCCCGTTCGGAGACATTAGCTGTGGTAATGTGGATCGCGAATGGGAGACCATTAATATCAACGGCAAGGTGGCGTTTAATCCCACTGATTTTCTTGCCGCCATCATACCCTTTATTTTGGGGTGTTGCCGTATTTTTGACGCTTTGCGCATCAAGAATTACGAACGACGTTCGTACCGATCGTCCCATTCGTAATCGCTCTCGAGCGACAATTTTTTTAAAAGCAGGTCAATCAGGGAATATTCCGAATTAGCTAATGGTTTTGACCACATGGCAAAGTAAGTGTAAACGGTTTGCCATTTCGGAAAATCATGCGGCAACTGACGCCATTGAGCGCCCGTACGAAGCTCGTAAAGCACTGCATTGAAGACATCAAATAGGTCCACCCTTCGAGGACATGTACGCTTGCGAAACGTCTCAAGGTCAACGCGAATCAATTCAAATTGGTCACGAGTGATATTGCTTGGATAATCAGTCATAATGAAGTCCTTTTTTTTACATATTTTACCGGAAATTCAAGCGTCTTTCAAAGACCTCAAACAGTTTCTTATCAGCTTGGCTAGCGGAGTCCACCTCGTTTGTAACATGTTCTAAGGTGCCTGTCGTGTCCTGTGAGACGTTTACAGTTTGTACGTCTGTAATTACACCTAGCATACCTAAAATGGTCAGAACCGTGTTAATGGTAGATTGCAAATTTAATCCAGTATCTGAATCTAAAACTGATGATATCTCAAGTATGAGTGTGGTGAATGATCACATAAAAATCGTAAAGTTTGTCTATATTGGTCGGGTGATGTGGGAGGGGCAGAAAAATTTAGCCGAATTATTTTCTGCCCTTGATAAGGTGTCTGGAAATTGGCAGTTAGAAATTTTCGGCACAGGGGACGCAGCGGAGATAGATCATGTTAAGAACTTGTCAGCAATCACCAATTAGAAAAGCATGTAATTATACGTGGTTGGGTTGCAAAGCCATTTGACAACCTTGAATGTGATTACCTAGTATTGACTTCCAAGTACGAAGGTCTTCCGATGGTTTTGATTGAAGCTCAGCAACATGGGATTGCATGTATATCAGCGAATTGTCCCACCGGTCCCGACGATATCATTACGTTGGAGAGTGGTTATTTGTATGAACCGGGCGATATTGATCAGCTATCAGGAATCTTGCAACGGTGCATTGACGCACCAACAGTATCGTTTGATCCGAGAAAGATTCGAGCGCTGTCGAGTCGTTTCGCTGAAGGTAACTATTTCGAGAATGTCGAGCGAAGTCTAAACATGATCAATACGTCGAACAGGAAAGGTTGAGCATGGCCAAGGGAAAAGTAAAAAAACTAGCGAGCAACTTAGGCATGTTTGCCATTGGAAATCTAGGAAGCAAATTAATCAGCTATCAAAAGGTAAATGAAAAATCTTGAATTGCAGTCAATAGGTGAGATCGCTTCTTGGACTTCAATTGTAAATCAACCAATGCGATGTTATATTTGATGATAGATTGTATTTAATAGCGTTAGTTAAAACGTGTTTTAATCTTGTTAATTTTGGAGAGTGAATGATGGATCAAACAGTAAGTTTTGTCTTTTTTATCCGGCTTGTTCGTAAATACTGGCTTACAATCGTTAGTTTTACAGTGGCGGGATTAATAGTTGCCGCAGGGTTGACCTTCTTTGTAATTACACCTAAGTACCAATCAAGTGTCCAGATTTTGGTTAACCGTAAAGACACTAATGCCGCTACTGAGTATGCTGGGCAGCAGGCTGATATTCAGATGGTTACGACCTACAAGGAATTAATTGCTGGACAAGTGGTTTTAAAACCAGCTAAGCAACAATTAAGCAAACGTTATGGCATTGAGCGCTCACTAAGCACACTAAAAAGTGAGGTTAGTGTGACAAGTACGGATAACTCACAAGTTTTCTCAATCTCAGTGACTGATACTAATGCGAAAGCTAGTGCGACGATTGCCAATCAAATTGCTCGTAGTTTTAAGAACCAAGTGCAAAAGATTATTAAAGTTAACAACGTCACGATTGTTGCTCCAGCCGAAACGCCAAATGGTGCGGTATCACCGAAAAAACCTCGTAATATGTTGGTTGGGTTAGTTGCAGGATTGTTACTAGGATTTGCTTATGCAGCGATTCGGGTGCTCACTGATCGTCGCGTTCACGACGCTGATTTCTTAACTGATGAATTAGGATTGACTAGTTTAGGCGTGGTTAACCATCAACATCACTATTCAATGAAGAAACAGGCCTTGAATCTGAATGGTGGCTATCATACGCATAATGATCGAACATCGTCACAAGCGATGAAACGAGTTTAGGAGGGTGTTAGATGTTTAAACGTAAAGAACAGAATATAACGACTACGGCACCAATTAATCTCACGACGATTAATGAACCCACGTCGGTCATTACTGAGCAGATTAAAACAATTCGAACCAATATCAATTTTGCGGCTACTGACAAAAATTTACGAACTTTAATGGTGACTTCATCGATGAGTGGTGAAGGTAAGTCAACAGTAAGTTGTAACTTGGCGGTGGAATATGCTAAGGAAGGGATGCAAGTTTTATTGGTCGATGCTGATTTACGGCGACCAGTGATTCACACGACGTTCGGGCTTGAAAATCATAAGGGATTAAGTTCATGGTTGGCTAATCAAATGGACAATGTGAATGATGCAATTCATCCCGTTATTGGTAACTTATTTGTGATGACGAGTGGTCCTAAGCCACCGAATCCCGCGGAACTGTTAGGAAGCAACAAAATGACAGAATTCTTAACTTCGGCAACACGTAAATTAGATTTGGTGATCGTTGACGCACCACCAATTTTGCCGGTGACTGACTCACAATTGCTTGCTAATAAAGTTGATGGCACGGTCTTAGTTGTTCGCCAAGGTGTAGCCCAAAAAGCAGCGGTTCGTGATGCTGTTAATTCGTTGAAAAAATCTCAAGCCAATATTCTGGGCGCAGTACTGAATGATGTTCGCGATGGTTCGCACCATGGCTATTACGGCTATAGTAGTGGTTATGGGTACTACAGCGATGAAGATAAATAATTTAGTTGACTTACATTGCCACATCTTACCAGCCATTGATGATGGTTCGCCTTCCTTAGAAGCGTCATTGGAATTAGCACGGCAGGCAGTTGCTGACGGGATTCGCTATATTTTAGCGACACCACATCATATGGATCGACACTATCTCAATCATGCAGGTGATGTGTCTGCGGCGGTTAAGGCATTTCAAGCAGAGCTAGATGCAAATGATATTCCGTTAACCATTTTTCCTGGTCAAGAGGTACATCTAAATGGTCAGTTGATGGAAAATGTTGATGATTTGTTGGGCATAGATGCCAGTAGACACTATTTACTGTTGGAACTTCCTCACGAGATGGTACCAAGTTATTTGGATGAAATGATTTTTCAATTGTCTTGTGAGGGGATTACCCCAGTTATTGCACACCCTGAACGGAATGCTCAAATTATTGCTGAACCGCAACGATTATACAAGTTGGTCGAGGATGGGGGCTTGGCACAGGTTACGGCCACGAGTTTAGTTGGTGCTTTTGGGGAACAAGTCCAACGTACTGCAAAAGAATTCGTTAAGTGTGGTTTGGTTCAGGTGGTCGCGTCGGATGCGCATACGCTGAAAAATCGTGGTTTTGCAATGACGAAGGCCTATCAAGTATTAAACGAAATGGATTCCCAATATCCTGAACGTTTTGCAGCCAATGCTCGGGATTTGTTGAATGGTGAGTTGATTGACATTTCAAATATATGTTTACCTAAAAGGCAGCGGAAGTTTTGTCTATTTTAGTAGGTTAAGAAAGTTAGCTTTATCAATTAATAAAAGGTGTGGCTGTGATGGAATACAGTGGGGATAATTCAAAAACAATTATTATTGATCCGATTGTTCAACGAGAGCGGTATGGATATCGATTAATAAAGCGATTATTTGATGTGTGTGCTAGTTTCACGGCGCTTGTTCTATTGTCACCTATGTTTTTAGTAGTGGCAATTGCAATCAAGGCTGAGGACTCCCAAGGCAAAGTTTTTTATTCGCAAATAAGAGTTGGAAAAGGCGGTAAACGATTTAAAATGTATAAGTTTCGATCAATGGTATCGAATGCTGATGAACTCTTGAAGACACTTATTTCAGAAAATGACGTTGATGGTGCCATGTTCAAGATGAAATTAGATCCTCGTGTAACTAAAGTTGGTTCATTCATCAGAAAATACAGTATTGATGAATTACCACAGCTTGTTAATGTTTTGAAGGGGAATATGAGTTTAGTTGGACCACGACCGCCACTGGAACGAGAAGTTAAAGAATATACAGACTATGATAAGCAACGCTTGTATGTTAAGCCTGGATGCACTGGATTGTGGCAGGCCACGGTTCGCAATAGTGTTGGTTTTGATGAAATGGTTAGACTGGATTTGATTTATGTTCAGAAACGCAGTTTGAAATTTGATTTATGGATTATATTTAGAACGGTTAAAATCATGTTTAGACCAAATGGAGCGTATTAAACAATTTGTATTAGTTGTTTTAACCATCGAAAGGGCGGAATTTTAGAAAGTGCAAAAAAGAGAGGTATTTATCGTAGGCGCAAAGGGAATTCCGGCTAGATATGGTGGCTTTGAATCCTTTGTGGATCAATTAACAGCCCGGAAACAAACAAATCGAATTCATTACTATGTAGCTTGCCGACGTGATCTATCTGAGAATAAAGCTGATTTATATGAATATAATGATGCAACTTGTTTTAATGTAGATGTTCCCAATATTGGTCCGGCTAAAGCAATTATGTATGATGTTAAAGCGTTTAAAGAAGCTTTGAAAATTATTCGTCAGAAAAAAATTGCACATCCAATTGTTTACGTCTTGGCATGTCGAATGGGACCATTTATTAATCACTTTAAGAAGCAATTGAAACTGTTCAATGGTGAATTGCTAGTTAATCCTGATGGGGAGTGTGAAATAATATGGACAACCAGAGAAAAGCCTGATTTCATGCGGGTTTGCGCGGCTTGACCTTTTCACCTCAACTTGTTTCTGCTTGTCATGGTGCGTTACGGCCAGCGTGTTTTCAGGAGTTAATGGCTTCTGGTTGCGCTCTATACTTAACCCACCACAGCGAAAGCTGATAGAGCAGAAAACAAAATAAGGAGGTACGAGGACAAGCCTGCGTATAGATTGTTGCTGCAATCTGTATACAGGCTTGTTGTTGTGCTATGAAGTAGGAAAGGTGAATAGTGAAAGACGAGCATGACAATTTAAGGAAAAAAACTGCTGGGATTGTGTATAAGCCTAGGACAAGAATAGAAACTATGGAATGACGGTTGGAGAGAAGTAATGGAAGAAAAAATCAGACTTGCGGTTTTTGGACAGAAACGTCTTTCGCGTGAAGGCGGGATAGAGATTGTTGTAAAGGAACTATGCACCAGGATGGCACAGAATGGTTGTGATGTGACTTGCTACAATAGAGCAGGCCATTATGTGAGCGGTGCAGAGTATGACAAAACAATTGAATATGATGGTATCCGTCAAAAGGTTGTTCCGACTATTGAGAAGAAGGGACTTGCGGCGGTAAGCTCATCTTTTTTCGCAGCACTTTATAGTGCATTTGGAAGATACGATGTGGTGCATATCCATGCAGAAGGTCCTGCCTTTTTCTGTTGGATACCAAAACTTTTTGGCAAGCGTGTAATCAGCACTATTCACGGTTTGGACTGGGCCCGCGAAAAATGGAAATTTGGCGTTGGATCAAAATTTATCCGGCAGGGTGAAAAAAATGCCGTGAAATATGCAGATGAAATCATTGTTCTAAGCAAAGGCGTTCAGAAATATTTCATGGAGACCTACGGAAGGGAGACACATTTTATCCCTAATGGTGTCAATCGGCCAGAGGTTCGGGAGGCAAAGCTGATCACGGATCATTTTGGACTGGAAAAGGATTCCTACATATTGTTCCTCGGTCGTCTGGTGCCGGAGAAGGGGATTCGATATCTGGTTGAGGCCTTCAAGAATGTCAAGACAGATAAAAAACTGGTCATCGCAGGTGGCTCTAGTGATACGGATTCCTTTATGGAGGAATTGAAAGAACTGGCGAAGGGTGACGATCGGATTCTCTTTACTGGGTTTGTGCAGGGAGCAATGCTGGATGAACTGTACAGCAACGCTTACATCTACACGCTGCCGTCCGATCTGGAAGGAATGCCATTAAGTCTGTTGGAGGCGATGAGCTACGGCAATTGCTGTCTGGTGTCCGACATTCCAGAGTGTGCAGAGGTTGTGGAAGATAAGGCGTTGATTTTTAAAAAGTCGAATATAGAAGACTTGCAAAAAAAATTGCAAGAGTCCTGTGACCATCCAGAAATGGTTATAAGAATGAAGAATCAGGCAGCTGACTTTATCTGCGAGAAATATAACTGGGATAAAGTTGTAAAGGAAACGATGAAACTGTACAGGAGAAAATAATAGATGAGAGTATTGATAATAAATAATCTCCTCTAACCGAACGCAGGTAGTGAGATGCACATAGTGAAAATGCTGAAAAAATAGCGTAATTACTGCACCTTTCAAGAGATGGGGGGAGCTGTGAGAGCGGTTTTTATCTCGCTACCTAGGTTCAGTAACAGCAGATGTAATTATCATAAGAACTTTCAGTATCACTACCTGCGTTTGTATGGAGCACTCTGGTTTATGAATAACATATTGGAAGTGCTTCATCTGAACAGAGGTAGTGAAATAGAACACAGAATAAGGAGAAATGCAACGATACGTCAGTGCGTTTTGTATTATAGACTCCACTATGATGCCCATACATCGGTTTAAAGGAGTAAGACCCGATTTTTTATATATAGAGAGAAATTGGGAATAGAGTGAGGAATGATGCAAAAATGAGCGAATATAGAAAAACAGATGACACTTTAATCAGTGTAATAGTGCCAGTATATAAAGTGGAACAGTATTTGGAAAAATGTGTGAACAGCATAAGTGTTCAAACATATTCTAATTTGGAAATTATTCTGGTTGATGATGGATCTCCTGACAAATGCGGCGATATTTGCGATTCTCTTGCAAAGAAAGACAACCGAATCAAAGTAATTCATAAACCGAATGGAGGCCTGTCATCAGCACGCAATGCGGGAATTGATATAGCATCTGGCCAATACATTGGTTTTGTAGATAGCGATGACTCAATTGAGCCGTACATGTACGAAAATCTTTTAGGGTTAATTAAACATGACGGCACGAAACTGGCTGTGTGTGCGGTTAATTATATTTATGAAGACGGAAAAAAGGCAAATAAGGCGGCGCTCGGGAAAAATTGTACATTTGATTTCTATCATGCGATAGTTGAAATGAATACACATCGATTTTTTGATATGGGGGCATGGAGTAAGCTCTATCATAAAAGTTTATTTGATGATCTTCGCTTCCCGGTTGGAAAGCTAAGCGAGGATTATTATATTATGTTTAAAATCTTTGACAGAGCACAGGCAATCAGCTACTTAGATACTCCGTGCTACAATTATCTCCAGCGAAATAATAGTATTACACGTAGCACAAAGATTAATCATGATCATGAGTATGCGGCCAGAGAACAAATGATATATCTTGACAAAAAATATCCAGAATTAAAGATTGTAAGCCACACATCATACGCTTCGGCTGCATTGACAGTATATGATTTTTATATAAAAAATCAAGTTACTTGTCCTAAAGAGCAACTTCAGCATTTTCGCGATGTAGTCAAACAAAATGAAGGATATATCAAACAGGCGGACTATTTTTCTAAAAGTAAAAAAATACAGTTTTCTCTTTTTATGATAAGTCCATGTTTATACAGAACTGTATTCAAAATATATCGAAAAATCAAGAGGATTTAGAGATGAATGATTTAATATCAATTATTATTCCTGTTTATAATGCGGGGAAAACAATAGATGGCTGTGTCGAAAGTGTTTTGAAGAGCACCTACTCTGATTTTGAAATTCTTATAATTGATAATGGCTCAAATGTTGAAACCGCTGAGGAATGCGATAAAGTAGCTTTGAAAGATCATAGAATTAAGGTGATTCATCAAGAAAATGGTGGCGTAAGTAAAGCCAGAAATTGCGGAATCGAAAATGCAAAAGGAAAATTTATAACATTTGTCGATGCGGATGATACGGTAGATTCTGATTTGCTTGCAAGTATGATGAATGCTATGCGACAGGAACAAGCTGATGTTGTAATAACTGGTCATAGAGAATGTTATGATGATGGCAGCTTTAAGGAATGCTTTTGTAGCGAAAAAGAATCAATAAAGTGCGGAACTGAAATACTATCAGAATTCTTCACGACAAATAATATCAGTTGGACAGTGTGGGCAAAACTATATACACGCTCTATTATTGGTGATGTAAGATTTCAAGTTGGAAAGCGTATTGCAGAAGATATGTATTTCAACTATGAAATACTAAAAAAGGCTAAAACGATTGTCGAATGTGGTTCTCCAAAATATAACTATATCAAACAGGATGAGTCGGCGATGGCCAGCAGTGACTGCTCACGGTTTTTTGACTCGTTTTATTTGACAAAAGCTGTTTTTGATGACATAGAAACAAATGAAAATCATCGGACGGATAAGGTGTTTTTCTACGTCAGAAGTGGACTTTTTTTCTTCCGAATGATGTATGCAAAAGACAGAAACAAAGAAGCTGCGGAAGACATAAGAAATGCACGAAGAGCATTCCTAGACAGCATTCAAGATAATACAACTGCATTACCGAGACGTATGCGATTGGAACTTTTTCTGCTTAAGTACTGTGAACCTCTGTATAGGCAACAAGCAAAAATCTATTGGGGGGACAGGAAGAAAATGTAAAGTATGAGCCCACAATTGACTCATATGCACAGCTTAGAAAATTATTAAATAGGGAAAAGAAAAATTACCCTAATAATTGGTTTGATAATATCAGTTGTAATCAGCGAGTTTATAATTGGCGGTTTATAAAGCTCCTTCGCAAGTGTGAGTATTATCGTAGTAAAACACGAAAGTCAAACAATCCGTTATGGATGGTATTATACTGGATTGCACGAACTCGCAAAAATCACATGGGCGTTTTTATTGGCGTAGAAATTCCGGAGAATGTGTTTGGCGAAGGACTTATTATACATCACAACGGAAGCATTGTGGTAAATGGTAGTAGTAAAGTAGGAAAAAATTGTCAACTGCACGGAGATAATTGTATTGGCAATGTTGGTAAGACGGATTCATTGACTGATTGTCCACAAATTGGGAATAATGTTGAAATTGGTGTTGGGGCAAAGGTGTTAGGTGGAATCATTATTGCAGACAATATAAAAATAGGTGCAAATGCGGTAGTGACGAAGTCTTTTGATGAGAAAGGAATTACACTTGTTGGAATTCCAGCACACAAACTGGAAAGGTAAACTAATTCATGAAGATTCTTTTGTTGATAAATTGGAAAATAAGATACTGTGAGCAAGTGCCGGATGACCTTCAGCCATCAGACTATAGTTGCCCGCAAGAACCGTTTTGGTTTTTTAAATACTTTGAAAAAAAGCCACAGGTAGATGTAGTGGATATAAGTGCGCCAAAGTGGATTGAAAAAGTAGAGAATAAAATTAGGTTCCATTTTTTTCAAACACTTAGAATCCTTCTTAAAGTAAATAAATATGACTTGATTTTTATTCACGGGTCAAATAGTGCAATGTTGTTATGCGCATTGAAACAAATTTTTCATTTGAAAATGCCACCAATACTTGATGTTGATATAAGTTCATTTCACCAAGCATATACCTCTGGTCTGATTCATAGACTTTCTCAATTCTCGAGCAAGGCATTTGATTATATGATATACCATACAAGTTCGCAGTATGATTATTATAAGGAATATTTTCCGTGGTTAAAGGATAAGTGCAAATTTATTCCGTTTGGTGTGGACTACGATTATTGGAAACTGAAAACATATAAAGATATACCGGAAAAAAATCAGTATATTGTTTGTGTGGGATACAGAAAAAGAGATTGGAATACATTACTTGAGGCATTTGGCAGAAGTGACATTTCGGAAAATTTGTATCTGATTGGAAATCCGAATATTAAGTGTGACAATCCGAAGATAAAGGTGCTACCATTTATTCCGATAGATGAATTGATGACATATATCGTAAACGCTAAATTTTCAGTTGTTCCACTTGATGATTTCAATTATTCCTTTGGGCAGATGACTTTGCTACAGCAAATGGCCTTAGGTGTTCCGATATTGGCAGCAGATGTTCCTGCTATTCGAGATTACTGTAATTGCAGCAATGGCGTTATGTCTTATAAACCTTACGATTCTAGCGACCTGGCTCAAAAGCTAGTTCAGATGTCAAATTATTCAGAAGACATTATGAATGCCATGGCTCAAGATAATATGACTGCTACAAAAACTTCGTTAAGCGAACAAGAAATGGCAAGGCAATTTGAGATTATCTGCAATGATATTGTTGGAAACATAAATGGTACATGCAACACAGGCAAGGAGATAAATAAATGATAAAAGTAAGTAGAATATTTTCCATATTCTATAGTCTACTATTGCTAAGCAGAATTTACGTAATTGCAGGAGCTTATAAGCTTCCAATGGATCCATCATTGATACAGGTGGGCTATGTTGGAGTGTTGATTATGGTGGCAATAGTACAGATAAAAGAAAATAATTATAAGATAAAAGAAAATAATTATAAGATAAAAAAGCATTTAAAAACAATGGATGCGGCTAGTTTGTTGTTAATAGGTTATTGGGCGATTTTTGGTTTTGTTTTTGTTAATCCGTTAATGGAACAATACACGAAGGCCATGGTTTTGAGGCAAGGTCTCTTTTTGGCTGTTGTAATAGTAACCGCTCTTTTTGCATACCGTAATAACTACTTGGTGGAGGTTATTTCTGCTAGCTTTTGGACCATCGCAGTCGCTCTTCTATTTCAATTTATAACGAACATAAACGATGTGACTCAAATAGATATAAGCAGTATTTTGAATGTTTCATCGAGATCACGGGTTAATTTTGGCTTAGGGCATTATAACTATCTTGGAATGCTTTGCTCTTGTGAGATTATACTTGGAATATGGATTCGAAAATTTAAAAACAAAAATAGATTATCCCTTTTTATAATAGCTCTTGCATCGATTATGCTTCTGGGAAGTGCTTCGAGAAATGCAATTTTTGGCTTAATTGTTTTTTCTTTAATCGAATTTTACTTTAGTCTCGAAAAATATGTATTTAGAAAAGTATATAAGTTTATTATACAGATCTTTATTGTCGGTATAGTGTTAATAATGGCACTATTTGGAGATAGTAGAGTTCCTCTTGACGGACTATTGTTAGATTCTAACAGAATGACACTTTTTTCAGTAGCACTTCCAACGTTTTTTAATAGTAATAGAACATGGATTGGCTTAGGGCAGGCATCGGGAGAAATATATGGACAAAATTTAACACCATATAAGACGTATTGGTTGGATGATGGATATATATATACGTTAATAACAAGCGGATATATAGGAATAACAATTTATGTGGCACTCATTATATTGTTCCTTATTAGTTATTGGAAATTGAAGAAACAAAATAATTCAATGGGTATTTTAGCTATAGCAACTTTTTCGATGTATCTATTTTCTGCCTTATTTGAAACGACCTTATTTAATGGAGGCGTTTTATTGAGTTATTTGTTATTACCAGTTTTTTTGATATTGCTAGATTACAGGTCTGAGACGGAAGATGAGACATTAGAAGACTTAAATGAGGTGAAAAAATGAAAAAAATGAAAAAAATTGCAATGATAACTTTTCATGCATCGCATAATAACGGTTCAATGCTTCAGGCGTTAGCTTTGCAAACGGCATTACAACAGAGGAACTGTGATATTGAAATTATTGATTTTTCCAATGAAGGTCAAAGAAATTTATATTCGGTGCTTCCTTATCCACATAATTGGAAGCAGTGTATAAAATGGCTGATTTGGAGAAGTAATTATAAAGAATTGAAAAGACAACACGAAGCATATGAGACTTTTTCAAGTAAATATTTTAATCTGACAGAAAAATCATACACAAATAATACGCAATTAGAAGAATTATATAACAAATATGACGCATTTATAACCGGAAGCGATCAAGTATGGAATACAAGGTGCATGGATGCTGATGATGCATATTTTTTAACTTTTGTTAAAGATAAACCAAAGTTTGCATATGCTGTTAGTTTGGGGGCTAACAATGCGTTTGAAGGTGAACAAGGTTTAAAATACATTAATTATATTAGAGATTTTAAAGGAATTTCGGTGCGAGAAAAGAATGCACAGAAGTGGATTGAACAAGCGACGGGAAAGAAAGAACTAATTACTTTAGATCCTACAATGCTTTTTGACCAAGAGGATTGGGAGAGAATTGTTGAAGTAAAAGCAGAACCTATTATACCTGGGAAGTATATTTTCTATTACTGCTTTGGTATTAATGAAGATATTCAGATATTCCTCCACAAATTATCTGATAGACTACAGATTCCGGTATATTTTATTGAAGCTAAAGAATGGACATTGAAAATGTGTTGGAGACATAGAATACATTTGGTGAAACAATATGGACCGGATGTATATATGAATTTGGTAAAGTATGCTAATCTGTTTTTAACAAGTTCTTTTCATGGGACAGCGTTTGGAACCATATATAGAAAGAACTTTTGGTATATTAAGAGTAAAGATAGTGAGAGCTCTCAAGATGATAGAGCAACTACATTCTTGTCGCAGCTTGGGTTGATGCCTAGATATCGAACTATTAAGGAATTGGAAACTATTAATTTATATGACAAGATAGATTATAAACCAGTCGTTGAAAACTTAAATGAACTGCGAGTTGTATCAAATCAATATCTGTCAAATATAGTAGATGCAATTTGAAATGGGAAAACATGCGTATTTGATTATGGCACACAATCAGAAAAATATGTTACAGAGTTTGATTGAGTGCCTAGATTATAAAGAAAATGACATATATGTCCATTTAGATCGAAAGTGGGAAGATATAGAGATTAATGACATATATAAATTTGCAACGGAGTCAAAAATTTTCATTTTAAAAGAACGAATTGATGTTAAGTGGGGGACGTATTCGCAGATTGAATGTGAACTCTTGTTGTTGCAAGAAGCAGCTCATGGTCATTATCAGTATTATCATTTAATGTCTGGAATGGATTTGCCACTTAAGACACAAGAAGAAATCCACAGTTTTTTTGATGAAAGAAATGGAACAGAGTTTATACACTTTGATGGTAAAGAAATTGATACTCAAACATATAAACGTGTATCAAAGTATAATTTCATTATAACAAAAAATAAAAATTTAATATCGCGAATTCTGTATAACTTACTGATGGGCTTGCAACTCTGTGTAGATAGAGCTAAAAAATACAATGTAGTTTTTTATAAAGGTGCAAATTGGTTTAGCATCACAGATGCACTAGCGCAGTACGTTGTCGAAAAAAGTGCTTGGATAAAAGAGGTCTTTCAATACGCTCGCTGCGGTGATGAGATGTTCCTTCAAACGATAGTTATGAATTCAAAGTTTAAAGAATCTTTGGTAAACAATAATTTTGGTGATAATTATGAAACAATTCAATACTGTATTGATTGGAATAGAGGATCACCATATGTCTTCAAAAAGGAAGATATATCCTTGTTAGAAGATTCCAATATGTGCTTTGCTCGAAAGTTTGATATGAATATCGATGATCAAATTGTAAGCTTGATTAAAAATAATGTTGGTGTTAATAAATAGCAATATAATTTGACTACAAATAGTGAGTTGGGAAAATGAAAACACTTGAGAAAAATTTTATTTATAATGTATTATATCAATTATTAGTAATTGTTCTACCATTGATTACAGCTCCATATATTGCGCGAACGTTGGGAGCTGAGTCGGTAGGTATCTATTCATATACGTATTCAGTTGCTCAGTATTTTCTGCTTTTTGCAATGCTAGGAATTTCTATTCATGGAAACCGATGTGTTGCATCAGTTAAAAATGATAGAGAAAAATTGTCTAATACATTTTGTTCTATCTATTCAATACAGGTCTGTACATATACAATAGCTGCCATTATGTATTGGGGATATCTTTTGCTATTCCATGTAGATAATGTACTCATTGTTGTAATACAGTTTCTGTATGTTTTGTCAGGGGCATTTGATATTAGCTGGTATTATTTTGGAACGGAGCAGTTTAAAATAACAGTAACGAGAAATACAATAATTAAGATTGCAACAGTTATCTTAATGTTTGTTTTTGTTCATTCACCTGATGATTTGTGGAAATATACGCTTATAATGGCGACTGGAACTTTCATAAGTCAGATTTATTTATGGAGATATATTCCTAAACAGGTGAAGCTAAAACGTGTTTCATTTGCGGAAACAAAAGCTCATATTAAACCGATTATTATATTGTTTGTTCCGGTTATAGCGTATAGTATTTACAAATTGCTGGATAAGATTATGCTGGGCAATATGACTTCATATAGTCAAGTTGGATATTATGAAAATGCCGGAAAGATAATTAATATACCAATGGGTGTTATTACAGCCTTAGGTACAGTTATGTTGCCGAGGATGTCTAGTATAGTATCGAGTGGAGAAAGAGAAAAGGCAAGAGATTATATTAGAATTTCAATAAAACTTGTGACGATTATAGGGGCAGCTATAGCATTTGGACTTATCGGAATTAGTGATATCTTGGTTCCAATCTATTTCGGAGCGGGATATCTACCTTGCATTTCATTAATTAACCTTCTGGCCGTGACAGTTTTCTTTATTTCATGGGCTAATGTCGTTAGAACACAATATTTGATACCGTTAAGATTTGATAAAATTTATGTAGTATGTATGGTTCTAGGTGCACTTGTAAATTTTGTCATCAACTATACTCTTATTCCACAATTTCAAGGCAATGGTGCGGCAGTTGGAACTATTGCGGCAGAATTTACTGTTATGATAACACAAATGGTATTGATAAGACATAAACTCCCGATTTTTAGATACTGCAGTCAAACAGTGCCATATCTGGTTATTGGATTTATTATGCAAGTTGTTGTCAGATTTTATGGGAAGCTACGAGGAGAAAGTGTTTCGACATTAGTAGTTCAAGTTCTTCTTGGTGCATTAGTATACAGTATCGGTTGTGTGGTCTATTTTATCTTATCTAAAGATGAAATAGGAAGTTTGATATTTAATGAGATCAAATCAATTAAAAGGAGACGGATGGGATGAAAAGTATCGATAAATGCGTATCAAATAAGATAAGTAATCTTAATTTGTTTTTATCTATTTTTATTGTTGCGGTAATAACGATTGGTTTAATATGGATTCTGTCTTTGGTAATGAAAAAAGTGTTGCCGCAAACATATAAGATATTAGCAGGCGGAAGATGATGGAGGATAAAATAGTGGATAAGGATAATGTGAGTATAGTTGAGAGATATAAAGTGGACTAATGTCAAATATTTAGACACAAAATGAACTATATTTTCTTAAAATAGTTTTCTTCCTTCTGATTTGGAGTTAAACCATTGTTAGCGGAATGGGGATTATAGTTGTTATAGAACTGTTCAATGTATTCGAAACAAGATAATCTAGTGGCCTAGTTGAACAGCCACTAATTAGTGGCTGTTCAAAAACGCGTAGTGACTGATACTAGTGATTTTAAGACGTTACTGTCTTATAATAAATGCATACGAAATGTCGGTTTTCGGACATTTCCCATGCATTTATGAAATTCACTCGGAGGTTTTATCCATGGTTTATCGTCAAAGTCCCCACCAACTCTCTTTTGAATCCTTTGGTTGCGGTCTGAGTACACCGCTCAGTCCAAATAATGAGTGGGTGCGCTTAGCCGATATTTTTCCGTGGAAAGAACTCGATGAGGCATACCAATTGGAGTTTTCCAAGAAAAGTACTGGGCGCGCGGCTAAACCATTTCGGATGCTTTATGGCGCTGGACTGATTCAGAATCGAATGAAACTAACCGATCGCGGTGTGGTCGACGCAATTCGAGATACGCCGGCTTATCAGTATTTCATCGGGCTCTCGGAATATCGTGCAGAGAAGCCCTTCGCATACACCAGCTTGTGTACCTTCCGTAAACGGATTGCGGATATCTCTGAACTGGTCAGAAACATTATCAATGATTGGCTTCGTGCCAAGATCGAAGCCTTGGTGCCATTCAAGGTTGACGTGATGATCACGGATGCCACAGCGATTCCGGTGAAGATCCGCTATCCCCAAGATACCTCGCTGCTCAATCAAGCCCGCAAGAATCTTGAAGACATGGCCATTGACATGGCGCATCAACTGAATGTCCCTAATCCACGCATGTATAAGCGTGAAGCCAAACAAGTTTGGACGGCTTTCTCACGCCATCCAAAGAGCCAAAAGCAATCCGTTCACAAGCAAGTTAAAGCGCAACTTCAATACGTCCGTCGCGACTTGCGCTACATCAATGAATTCATTGATGCAGGGGCAATCTTAACCGCCAAACAAGCAAGTACGCTTGGGTGTCATCCGAATCTTGTTTGACCAACAATGGTATATGTTTGAACACAAGATTCACCATGTCGCAGACCGGATTGTTAGTCTCCAACAGCCTTATATTCGACCGATCCAGCGTGGTAAGGCGAAAGCCAAAGTTGAGTTTGGGGCCAAGATTGACGCATCGTTAAGTGAGGGCATCGTTGATATTGAGCGTTTCGAATTCAGGGCTTTCAATGAGAGTAAAGACTTTGAAGCGACCTTGGATCATTACTTCGACTTGCATGTCCATTACCCAGATGAGGTGTTGGCAGACACGCTTTATCGCAACCGCGACAATCGAAAGTTGTGTAAGGACCTAGGCATCACCCTGTGCGGACCTAAACTTGGCGCAAAGCCCAAACACATTGATGCCAAGAAACGCCGCCAGGATACGGACGCAGAGAATCGACGCGGGGCCATTGAACGCCGATTCGCCTTTCTCAAAGGGTCAGTAGGCTTGGACTTAGTCAATACCCGAACAGCTGAGTCATTGGCCGTTAAAATCGATCAGGCAATGGTATTAAGCAATGCGCTGACATTCTTGAGAGTGTTTGCTATACCAATTTTAATTTTAACCACGAACGAAGGGCAAACCTATCGTTTCCGGTACAAATTTACTACTAGCATTGAGAATATGGTGGCCTAGTTGAACAGCCACTAATTATGGGTCTAGAATTTTTAAGTATTTCCATTCCAAAAGTACTAGGCCCTAATTTAAAAAGCCATTGATAATGGATCAAAAAAGGCCACTAGGGTATACCCTATTGGCTTTACTTGGCTGTATGAACTGATGCCACCTGCAATAGTTCAGTAGGATTGTCCAAATTAGGCGATATTTATCAAACAGTATGCAAGCTAATTTCGTGTTTGAAGATGGTAAAGGTTTGATATACATGCTGCTGTCACCACACAGAGGGCACCAGCCCCGAATAGCCAGATTCAGTTCCAGGTCTGCCGGATCCAAGACGACGAGCAGGGTTGTTGCAATAACCACCACGAAAGAAGGTTGCCAAGTTTTTGACAGGCATCAACGCTGCAATAAGGACGGTAAGCTAACCGTAACGCCAAAAGCTGATACAACCGCGGAGTATGCTGGTAACCCAGCAAAACCAACGATGCCAGCGCCTAAGCCAACGGTTACTAAAGTAGTTAAGCTGATTCAGACTGGTCATCACCAAACTTGGTTTGATCGATTGGTGGCTTGGTTCAAATAATTGCTAGTTTGAGGGTTCAGCACGTATACTAATGGTGTTAAGAAATGACTACTGGCCAATAATGGGAGGAATCAACATGGCTGATAATGTGTTAATGGCCTATCATATTGTGCATGATCCTGATGAGCGGGCAAAACATGTTTTGAATACGAAAAAGTTGTATAAGTGGCGGATTACCGAAAAGACGAAGGGCACCCCGGTAGTTGGTAATGTGGCGTTAGTCCAAACCCAGTTTGCGAAGCGCACCCCAGTTATGATTTATGCGACGAAGGAAGTTGCCAATGATTTGAGTGACTTACAACCAGTTAAAGTCTTTACCAACAATCGTGATCAAGAGACGGTTAATCAAACGTTTGATGACCTGATGAAATAACTTAACGGCCCAAGCCAACGTGATTCACTTTACGTTGGCTTGGGCCGTTCCTTTAATTAAGAAAAGTAATTAATTATCTTCTACAATAGATTGTAAAATTAATCCGAATAAGTCCGATAGTTTTCAATGGCCGTTGATTAATAGGTTCAAGTGCTGCTATGATCTCATTAAT
>NZ_JBMNVY010000030.1:0-22229 GCF_049745435.1 Lactiplantibacillus sp. YT640 | reverse complement strand
AATCAACGACCATTAAAAATACATCATCAACAGACTGCCATTGAAAGATTCCGGGCTTGTTCGGATTAAACTTGTAATTTGCCATATTAAAAATACTTGCGTAAATGCCACTTACGTTTAGTCGCCAAAATAACACTAGCAAATGCGTGAACGGGGATTAGGAACAAGCCCACATCGGGATTAATTAACGCGACTGTTAGAACCACTAAAAAGCCACCAAAAACAACACTTAATGCCGGACTACTCATACGATGAATGTGTGGATTTAATCTTCTAACGGCGGCTACTAGTAACTGATAAGCCAACATCCAAACAAAACCCGTAAGAATATAAAATACTGCGGGCCATTTTGAATGCGGAAATTTAGTAATCCATGAGGCCATGAATGGAATAAAAGACTGACATAGCAACCAGAAACTATTCGCCCAAAAAACAACCCGATCGATTTTTTTGACCTGCACGAATAAATCGTGATGATTAAGCCAAATTGAAATCAATAGTGTAAATGTAATGATATAAACATAAATACTTTGCCATTCCGCAAAGAGTGCCCGCACTGAAGGAGTTTGAGGCCGCGGTAAGTCTAATACTAATAACGTTAAAACAATCGCGATAATCGCATCTGTAAACGCCTCTAATCTTGCCTTGTTCAAATAATCGTTCCTCCTTATAATCTATCATTACTCAATTTTATGATTAATACCGCTTAACTACCAATAAAGTCAATTCTGACTTTATTCAGCAATTGATCAATACACCAAGTTATAACAACCACAATTGCATCACACAAAAAAGTTCTTTCGAGACTAGTAACCGTTTCGAAAGAACCTAAACCTATTATGATTAATTAATCATCACAAGGACTATTCAAATTAAGGTAAATCATTGCCCGCTGCAAAGTAAACGTCATACCATTCCTGGCGTGTCAACGTCACATCGGTCCCCGCAATGCTCTCATCAAGGTGTTGCGGATTCATTGAACCTAAAATGACCTGCATATTGGCCGGGTGACGTAAAATCCAAGCCGTCGCAATCGCATTTTTAGTCACATGATATTGATCAGCTAATTCCTGTAATTTCGTATTCAATTCTGGAAACTTCGGATTATCAATAAAGGTCCCAGCAAACATGCCGTATTGATAGGGTGACCAAGCTTGGATCGTCATGTGGTGTAGCCGTGAATATTCGATAATTTCGCCATCATGATTGAGGCTGGCCGTATCCTGCATATTCGTGTGCAACCCAAACTGAATTGGGCCGGTGTGCATGACACCAAATTGCAATTGGTTGATCATCAATTTCTGACTGATTGCCGCTTGTAGCATCTCGACTTGCATCGGGTTAAAGTTGGAAACACCGAAGTGGCGCACCTTACCAGCAGCTTGCAATTCATCAAACGCCGCAGCGACTTCGGCGGGATCCATCAGCGGATCGGGCCGGTGTAATAGAAACGAATCTAGGTAGTCCAGCTGCATCCGTTGCAAGATCTTATCGACCGTTGCAATCAAATGCTGCTTAGAAAAGTCATAGCGTTGCCCGAAGACTAGTTCACCAGAACTCTTCTCAGGATCAAGCACAATGCCACCTTTGGATTGAATAAAAAAGTCTTCCCGCTTTAAACTCGATTGTTTTAATGCCTGCCCGAAAATCCGTTCCGAATCACCGTTACCATAAATATCCGCTGAATCAATAAAGTTAACGCCCCGGTCATGAACGATCTCTAAGACGTTCGCTGCCGCATCGGTATCTAAACGAACCATCCGCATAATACCCAGCGCAACCGCAGACGCTTTGAGCTGACTAGCGCCAATTTGAATTGTCTTCATAATTGTTATCCCCTTTTCGATGAATTAAAGTTAAAAACATCTGTCAACGAGACTAATAATAGTTGTTAGAGCCGACTATAAGTCAAGCAGATTTAATTATTTTTTCTCCTAGCTTGTTACTTCGCCGCCTTCAATTTGTTAGTCAGCAATAAGGTTGGCAAAATAATAACTATTGCGGCAATTGCAATCACTAGAAAGCCTTGTTGAAACGCTGCTAAGCGAATTGCTTGCAAATGGCTTGTTGTAAAGACTTGTAAGTGAGCTGCGTCGACGTGATACGTTCCTGCTTTTAGGTGTCGTTCAAACACATTCACTTGGTGTGTGGAATACGCCGTTACAATCGTCGTAATCAAAGCGGATCCAAACGCACTTCCAATATTTTGGATAATTCTGGTCCCAATTGTTGCAGCTGGCACTTGTCCAGGTTGCATTCCTGTATAAGCATCGGCCATTAACGGCATTAAAATACCACCAGCACCAATTCCCCGCACAAATAAAATAAGTGCCAAAATCCAGTAAGACGTCTGTTGACCAAACCAATAAAACGGTAAGGTACCGACAAACGTGATGACGACACTTCCCAGAACCACGTACTTAGCGCCTATTTGATCTGTTAGCCTTCCCGTTAACGTCCGCGAAACTAGCATTCCCGCTCCCTGAGGTAATAGCGCTAGAGCGGCGTTAATCACGCTCATTCCCCGAACGTTTTGAAAATAGAGTGGTAGTAACAACATTGCGCCGTTCAATACCGTCCCAGCGATAAACAATCCTAAGCCAGCACCATCAAATGATGCAAACTTAAATAAGTGCAGTGGCACTACCGCCCGTTCTTTTTGCCAAGCGGCCCATACGACATAACTAATCAACGCTATCGCCCCTAGAATTAACATCTCAATACTTGTCGCGTTATTAAAACGGTCAGTATGCGCGGCATTAACCAAACTATAAATGATAGCACTTGAGGACACAATTAGTAGCAAGATACCAATAAAGTCCATTTTCGCTGTTCGATTTTGTGCCGGATAATTCGGCATCTTCCACAAAATCAAAGCGATTGAAATCAAGACTACTGGGACATTGATCCAAAAAATCCAATGCCACGATGCAAATTTGATAATGATTCCGCCAATGACCGGTCCGATTAATGGTCCTAAAATCATGGGTAGCCCAACTGTTGCCATCATCTGGCCCATCACTGCTGCACCCGCAGTTTGCACAAGCAAGGTCGTCAAGAGTGGCATAATCAAGCCACCCGCAAAACCTTGAACTAACCGAGCGATAATCAATAGTTGAATATTCGGTGCTACGGCTGCAAATATCGAGCCAAGACCAAACAAAATCTCACCAGCCACAAAGACTGCTTTACCATCAAATCGATTGAGTAACCAACTGGAAAATGGCACCGCGACCCCCGTTGCCAGTAAATAACCTGTAACTGCCCACTGGACCGTCGTCACGCTACTATGAAAACTAGTCACTAAGTTGTTAATGGCAATGTTTATCATGGTTGAATCTAATAATGGTGCCATCGCACCAAACACTACGACCCAGGCAATCGTCATAGTTGCTTTTGAAATTTTTGCTTTTGCTTGCATATTATCCTCCTAATTAAGAAACTAAAAGTGTCTTATTTGCATAACTGGTATAATACGCTATATAAAGAAAAAGTCAATAAGAAACTTAAAGTATCTTATTTAAAAAGAGGGATTACATGACTAAAACACGTCGTCGTGGCGCTGAACTCGAAAACGCCATCTATCAAGCCGCCCGTGACATCTTAAATCAAGATGGTCTTGAACAATTGACGTTCGCTAACGTCGCGGAACAGGCCGGCACCAGTAAGCCTGTCATTTACCGACGCTGGCGTTCACCACTAGAGCTTGCAATTGCGGCTATCCAGGACCAAATCATTACGGAAAACCATGGTCAACTAGACGAAGTGAACTTGACCGGTCAGACACTTTCTGAAGATTTATTCCAAGTACTCAAGCGCTTCACTGTCAGTATTAATACATTCAATCAAGCTTTGGTTATCACTTGGTTTCACCACCTAGATCAACAAGCAAATCCAGAAGTTAAGGACTTGCTCAATGCTGTGAAAAAGATTGATGCCCATGCGATTGAACGCGTGTGTCAGCGTGCACAGCAACGTGGGGAACTGCGTACGGGAACTTTATCGTGCGACTTACAACTGATGCCATTCGACTGGCTTCGCTACCGTGCTTTTGCTAATGAACCGATTACTGATGCCACCCTTCATCTACTTGTCGATGATTTATTAGTCCCCGCCTATCAACACGCGTTGGGCTGATGATTACCGCTGTCTATAGACAATAAAACGCGTAAATTACTTATTTTACTGTGAGTAATTTACGCGTTTTAAATTTTTATCTCAATCCTATTATTTTTCGTTATAATGATTGACTAACTATTATTTCAACAAGTCCGTCTTCACCATATCAATCATTTGTGAATAAGCAATTGGTCCCGAATACTGCCAACTGCTACTGTCACCATACTGGTACAGATGGTTGTTTTTCACGGCCTTGATATTTTTCCACAGCGGGTCCTTAAATAGCGACGCACTCTTTTGACTATTCACTAAGAAAATATCATCCGCATCTAACTTAGCTAGCTTTTCTAACGAGACCGCCGACCAATCCGCCGTGGCCGACTTAGACACTTGTTTAACTAAACTTGGTTCACCCAATTGTAAATCTTGATACAGTAAGGCCCCACTGGCTGAATTGTCATTGACCATGTAGGCGGTATTATTGGTGACCCACAACACCGCCACTTTATGCTGACCAGACTTTTTCAACGCTTGTCGCGTCGTTTGGACCTGCTCGTCATACTTAGCAAGGACTTTTTTGGCCTTAGCCTGGCGATTAACCACCTTAGCCACATCAAGGAAAGTTTGGCGCCACGTTACCGTAGTCCCATTTTTGACCACGTAGGTCGGGGCGATTTTATTATATTGCGCATACTTGCCATTGGCGACCGCACTACTCGTCCCCATCAGAATCAAGTCCGGTTTGGCCTTGGTCACCGCTTCATATGGTAACGAATAGTCAATTAGCGGCACCCCTTTCAACTGCTTTTTCAAATAAGCCTGCGTACCACTACCATTTTTGACCGACCACTGCACGACCGGTTTAATGCCTAAAGCCACTAAATCATCTTCCAAATAACTCGCCACAACCCGTTTCGGATGCTTCGGCACCTTGACCTTATGCTTCAAATAATCGGTTCGTGTAACTGTCGTGCTTGTCGGCTGCTTCGCACCGCACGCACCTAATAGTAGGCTTCCCGTTAACCCCAATACTAATCCCAATTTTACAATTTGCCACCGTTTTGTCACAACTGTCTCCACCTTTCAAGCGCTACCAAAATTATTAGTGAAAACACTATCAATTGTCAATAAAAACATTTAAGATAAGACTATCAATTGAACACTAATTATTAGTTAGCAGTTGTTTTAATCGCATTTCCCAACAAACAAGCTAGCAAAATAAGATTGTGCACAACTAAACAAAATTAGTTAACTTATTAAGCGAACCTCCTTGAACGCTTAACTTTAAGAAAGGAATCCTATTTGTGAATACCATTGAAGCCCAAAATATTAGTATTGGCTATGGCGACAAGGTTATCGTCGATCAGCTATCAATTACGATTCCGCATGGTCAGATCACTACGCTGATTGGCCCGAATGGTAGCGGTAAATCGACCCTCATTCGTGCCATCGCCCACCTATTGCCACCAACAACCGGCGTTATTCTACTGGATCATCAAAACATTCAACAAATCAAAAGCAAAACTTTTGCGAAAAAGATTGCAGTCTTACCAAAGACGAACCAAACGGCTAACGATCTCACCGTAGAAGAACTGGTGAGTTTTGGCCGCTTACCTTATCGGCGGCCGTTAAGTGGGCTCACCACAACTGACCATCAAAAAATCGAATGGGCGCTCACTCAGGCCAGCCTCCAAGATTTACGCCAACGGCCCCTAAGCACCCTTTCTGGCGGACAACGTCAACGGGCATGGATCGCCATGGCCGTTGCTCAAGATACTGACACGATTATTCTGGATGAACCCACCACCTACTTAGATTTGACTCACCAATTAGAAGTGATGCAACTCGTCAAAAAGCTCAACGAACAGGCCCACCGAACTATCATTATGGCATTACACGACTTGAACCACGCGGCTCGCATCTCTGACCAATTAATCGCGCTCAAGGACGGTCACGTTTTGGCCCACGGTCCCGTGTCCACCGTCATGACGGCCGCTAATTTAAAAACAATTTTCAATATTGATGCCACCCTCGTTGACTACCACGGTACCCCACTGATTTTGACCTATAACGGCTGTCAGGAAGTGGCCCCCGCATGAAGTCAACGTCCAGATATTGGGGGTGGCTGGCACTTAGTACCGGCGTACTCATTCTCGTCATGGGGCTCAGTTTGCGATTTGGCGCTGACCAGATGCGTACGGCCACCGTCTGGCACGCCCTGACGACCACACACACTGGCAATCTTGATCAACAAATTATCCGGCACATTCGTGTGCCCCGCGTCCTTGGAGCGGCGTTGATTGGGGCAGCTCTTGCTGGTAGCGGCGCCCTAATGCAAGCAGTGACGCGTAACCCGTTAGCGGATTCAGGCTTACTGGGGATTAACGCGGGAGCGGGCTTAATGCTAACGCTGTGTTTAGCCTTTTTTCCAAAGTTATCAACTTTACAAACGACTGGTTGGGCCATTATTGGTGCGGCAGCCAGTGCCGGACTGATTTTCAGTATCAGCACCGCCCGCCATGTTCAACTCGATCCCACGATTCTGGTACTCGCTGGGATTGCAATCAGTAGCCTATTAACAGCTCTGAGCGAAGGGCTGGCCCTTGTGTTGCAGCTCAAACAGGACCTCGCGTTCTGGTATTTCGGTGGCCTGGGTGCCGTCAGCTGGACACAATTAAAGTTTCTCGGTCCAGGATTAGTCTTGGGATTGCTACTGACCCTACTACTCGCACCGCAACTAAACTTAGCCTATCTTACTGACGACAATGCACAGAGTTTAGGGAAAAGTCTCCCATTACTGCGAGGCCTAGCTCTCATCTGTGCCGTCATTTTATCCGGGATCTCAGTGGCATTAGTTGGCACGATTACTTTTGTTGGCCTGATGATTCCCCACATGGCGCGTTGGTTAGTGGGCGCTAATTACCGCAATAGCATGCCATTAACGTTGATCCTTGGTGCAACACTGACGGTCGGTGCGGATTTGATTGCACGGCTAGTTAATCCGCCACATGAAACGCCCTTTGGCATCATTATCTCCTTAATCGGGGTACCGTGCTTCATCTACCTTGCACGAAAGGAGCCGATGAAAGCATGAGCCCTAATCGTCGCTTAATTATTTGGTCACTGCTCTTAACTGCTAGCATGCTCGGACTAGCGATTCTCAACCTTAGTACGGGTACAATGACCATCAGCTGGCCCGCTCTGCTGGGAATTTTAACTGGTCGCGGTAATGCGACCGACATGCTAGTCTTAGTCAACTTTCGCTTACCACGGATCGTGCTCGCTATCATGGTTGGCTGGGCCCTGGCATTATCCGGTAACGTCTTACAAACGGTCACCAACAATCCAATGGCCGACCCTAGTCTACTCGGAATTAATAACGGCGCTGGACTAGCCGTTATGTTACTCATTATTGGTGCAGGCACCAACGCTTCGTTAACGCTGAGTTTACCTATCGTTGCGTTAGCTGGGGCGTGGTTAAGTACGGCCCTGATTTTTTTATTAGCGAATCAGCGTCAACGAGGGATCTCGTCTAAGCGCCTGTTACTGGTCGGCGTCGCCTTGTCCGGCTGTTTTTCAGCCTTAATGGTGTTGATGACATTAAAATTATCACCTGATAACTATCAATTTGTCATGAATTGGTTGGCCGGTAGTTTGTGGGGCACTGATTGGTCTTATATCGGCTGGGCGCTTCCATGGCTCGCAGTCGGTAGTGGTATTCTATTCATTCAATTACCCGTTCTCGACGCCTTTACACTCGGTACGACCACTGCCCAAACATTGGGAATCAACTTGAAACACCAACAATTGGGATTGATTAGCATGGCCGCCATGTTAGCCGGCGTTAGTGTCGCCATTAGTGGCGGTATCAGTTTCATTGGCCTGATTACCCCCAACCTGGCACGACGAATCGTGGGGTCCCGACAACGCTATCAGCTGCCGTTAGCTGGTCTGTTAGGGAGTACGTTATTACTAGCTGCCGATACCTTAGGAAAACTAATCACCACGACCACTGAACTGCCAGCCGGCGTGCTCGTCGCATTGATTGGAGCGCCATATTTTATTTACCTGTTAGTGCGGAGATAAATAAACCTTAAAACGAGTGCAATCGTGTCGTATGCATGAACATACCAACTATTGCACTCGTTTTTTTACGATTAATCATTAAAATATTTGGTTGGCTTACCAATTCTAGTCCCTTGACTATACCGCCGCAGGGCACATGCTTATAAGCGCTCTGAATTTCAAATGCTTACACCACATCTTTGTATCGGCACACCGGACAGGTTATACTAATCGTATTCTATTAAATTTCGAGGAGGTATTCGTAATGGCTAATCAAAGAAATCAACGGATGCAGGCCACGATTCTACTGGCATATGAAAACCTGCTGAGTGACAAGCCCTTTCGAAAAATCACCGTTCAAGATATTTCGGATGCAGCGTTAGTCCATCGGTCAACTTTTTACAAGCACTTTCAAGATCAGTACGATTTATTGGAAGCCCTATTTGAACAAAAGCGGCAGCAATCGAAGCTAACTATTGACCAGATCTTCACACATCCTTTTGAAACGCTCAACTCATTCGGCAATGCGCGTTTTCAAGAAACATTGCGTCATCAATTTAACGATGACGCCTTTCGCGATGCATTCCTGAATTATCTAATCCATCTGTGTAAAGATACTGTTGACGATGATCAACGACTAGTCCGGTTTCTAGCTGTTGGCCGTATCAAGGGACTCACCTTATGGATAACCGTGGGCAATGCGCCTTATAATATATTCACGGATACGGCTACCTTGGACAATATTTTTAGTAACCCACTTAATACCGTGAACTACTAATATCAGTTAATAAATCTGGTTGTACTGGAACCCAACCTAATATTTGTTGTGTAAGCTGACTGGAGGTCGGACAATTGATTAGGTAAAGCATCGCTGTGTCGCCAAAACTCAGTGGATTATACTTAGCCTTTAATGGAACATTTAACTTACGACTAATCGTACGCGCAATGGCCGCGGTTGTGATCGATTCCTCGGCAACTGCGTTGAAAACACGCTCGTTAGTTGTTGGATGCTCAAGGCCATACATCGTGACTAAATAAAACAAGTGCGCCGCATCTAACCGATGAACAGCACTCCAAGCATGTGTTCCTAAGCCAAAGTACTCAGCACGGTGGCTTTTTTTAGCACGCTCAATCACTGTTCTAGTAAAGCCCTTATCACCCGCACCATGAACAGCCGGTGATAAGCGTACGACAAACGCATTGATGTTTTGAGCCATTAACTGACGTGCGACGATCTCAGATTTTCTCGGTGTGAGCCATTTGAGTAGCCCAGTATCCGCGACTTCATGCTCCGTCTCGACATGCTTTCTAATACCCGTCGTCCCATACGTAACGACCAACGGCTTATTAGTCCCACTAATGGCACGCCCCATAGTTTCAATGGCACGCCGATCCATTGCACCAGCCTGAAAAAAATGCCGAAAATCATTGTTAAAGCCCAAATGAATAATGGCATCTGCCTGAGCAGCAGCCGTCGCCAACGTTGACAAACTAGTCAAACTTCCGCGTACAGGCTGAGCTCCCCAACTAATGAGTTTTTGAGCGCTCGTCTCAAAACCATTAGCGACTAATTCTTGTACAACCGCACTACCTACAAATCCCGTACCACCTGTTATAAACACTTTCATCAATAACCATCTCCGCTCATCTACACTATTTTAATTAATCCTCAATATTCAATACTTGTGACACACCTAATTCGAGGCTTTCGTTGCCTTCTATCTTAACGATGATCACAGCGCAAAGACAGCAACAAAGTATCCATACTATTCACGATAGCGACACTTGTCTAAAAATGTCGTTGTATTTAACGTTATTATCCACTCCACATGTAGACTTATCTAATCAGTAGCACCTATCAAAATAGTCGCGACCTATCTTACAGATAAGCCGCGACTATTTAAATCACTTGATTTAATGATTAAACTTCCTGTTGTGCTGGCCGTACTAACACTTCACTAATGGCGACGTGTTTAGGCTGATCGATCGCAAATAATACCGCGTTAGCAATATCTTCCGGATTTAAAGCCAATCCTTGACGATCGTCCGCATTCATCAGCTCACTGATACCGGCCTGAATTTGCGTATTGCCGATTGTATTGACCAACTCCGTCCGAACTGCACCTGGCGACACGATGGTTGAACGAATTCCGTGTTCCTTTTCTTCCTGTCGCAAGCCTTCCATAATGGCCCGGACCGCATACTTAGTCCCGTTATACACCGCTGATGCGGGATAAACAACGTGTCCGGCAACTGAATCCGTTGCGATAATCAAACCATCATGTTGCTTTTGCATGATTGGCAATACTTCACCAATTCCATTCAAAACCCCCATAATATTCACGTTCAACATCATCTGCCACTTATCGTATTCACGGTCACTCAGATTACCCTGGGGCATCGTACCGGCATTATTATATAGCACATCGACACGCCCAAACTTGGAAACGGCCAAGTCAATCAAAGCGCGAACTTGTTGCCGATCTGTTACATCAGTTACTTGATAGACCGCGTTGTCACCAATCGCTTGACTCAAGGCCTGTAACCGCTCTTCTCGACGCGCCCCCAATACAACTTTAGCGCCTTTAGCCGCTAACAACTTGGCCGTGGCGGCACCAATACCGCTGGACGCACCCGTAATAACAACCACTTTACCTTTAATACTCATCTTTATAAAACCTCCGTTAATCTACTTGCTCAATTGTTTTAATCACTTTAGCAGGGACGCCGGCCACCACCGTATTTGCTGGCACTGATTTTGTCACAACTGCGCCGGCACCCACAACAGCATTTTCACCAACTGTGACGCCAGCTAATACCTTGGCACCAGCACCAATCCAGGCATTTCGTTCAATGTGAATTGGCTGAACTTCAACCGCATGCCGCTTAGCAGGATCTAACGGGTGATTAACGGATAGTAACATCGCACCCGGACCAATCAGCACGTCATCCGCTAATTCAATCCCGCCTAAATCAGTGATCTGAACATTATCATTAATAAAAACACGTTTGCCGATTTTTAAATTCCGCCCATAGTCTGTCCACAGTGGCACGCGAATCTCGACTGAAATATCGATAGTTTGACCCGTTATCTCCGCAAGACGTTCACGAATTTCACTTGGTTCCCGGGTTACATTCAACGCTTGAATGCGGCGCTGATTAGCATCGACAATTGGCTGAATTGTTTGCAGATAATCTTGATCTAAATACTTTGCTTTGATGATGCGTCCCTCCCTTATTAAGTTAAATTCAGTATACGAGCGTTCACTATATATGTGAAATGCTTATGTTAAATACACATTCATAGGTTTAAAGCATAGAAGAACTCTGCTGATTATGTTCTAAATCGCCAATAGCTACTGCACGTCATAATTAATTTAATGCTTGCTATCGGGTCAACCCCATAGTTTATACTTGTGCATAATCATCGAATTGAAGGAGTGACTGACATGCAATCAAAATTAGCTGTTATTATTGGTGGGACTTCTGGCGTTGGTAAACACACCGCAATTGACCTTGCCAACCAAAACTATCATGTGATTATCGTTGGCAGTCGGGCTGACAAAGGACGACAGGCTCAAGCCGATATTAGTCAAGCAACTGGCAATCAAGCTGTCCAATTGGCTTTGGCCGATCTGAGTACCAAAACTGGTGTTCAACAATTTGCTCATCAGCTTGCAGCCATGACGGATCACATCGATATTCTACTCAATAGTATTGGTGTGATGCTACCTGAGCGACATTTATCGGCAGATGGTTATGATTTGAACCTAGTTTTAAATTACCTCACCCATTTTTGGACCATTCAAGCCTTGTTACCGTTGCTAAAGCACAGTGACCAAGCGCGCATTCTATTGGTTGGTGCCCTGCCATTCGTGATTAACCATGCTAAAGTGAGTCTTCCAGACTTTGACGCCCCGGCCACATCCAAGTACAATGCCATGACCGTCACAGCCCAGGCCACTGCTGCGCGCGTACTACTAACGTTAGCTCTCAGTGAACGCTTAACAGCAACCAACGTGACAATCAACATTTTCCACCCCGGCTATGTCCCAGATTCTAACTTTGGTGCTGGCGGTAGTTGGGTGAGTCGTTTGGCTGGTCGGATACTGGGTGAAAGTTTCTCTCGTAAAAATTCCCCGATTGGTGCATGGTTAGCTACTGCTCCCGAACTCACTCACACAAGTGGACACTTCTACGATGACCGCCTACGTCAAGTTCCGTTATCTAAGCAGTACACTCGTTCTAAGGCCAACGACTTATGGCGACTCAGTTCTCAATATTAAGGAGACGCTCGTGTTAACGTTTAAAATTCCTGAACAACAGCACTACTTCACTACGAAGGAAGTCACCACGATTACTGGAATGACTAAAGATGCGTTACGATATTACGAGCACCTTGGCATTCTGCCTGATGTTCAGCGAAACCAATACAATTACCGTCAATATTCCCACAAAAACTTGGAAACACTCCAAGTCATTAAAATATTTCGGGACTTAGATCTCGATTTAAGTCTATTGACACCAGCCCATCTAGCACTAGATGGTCAAGCAAAAGTAGTCGCTTTCAAGCAGTACCAACAAGTCATTCGGGATCGCATCCGGCATCTGGAAGCAATCGATCAGTTATTGGCAACTAAAATCGACTACTTTGAACATCAATCCATTGATACCTAAACACAACAAAAAACACTTAACAAACCCTATTTCCATTGACTTTTTGCCAATGCTAGGATGTTAAGCGTTTTTTATTATGCACAGTTAAATAAATTCATTACTTTTCATGCCGCTTACGCTTCAAACCACCAAAGCCTAGCAATAATGTTGCTAGTGTGAGCCCTAGTGTTTCAGCAGCTGCTTCAGACCGCCGCGTTTCACCGGTCTGTGGCAATCGACTCGTTGTATCTGCTTGAGCCTTGTGAGCCGGCTCCGTTACTTCACTTCCCGGCTTGATGATTGCTGATGCCGGAGCTGTTTTGACAGCCTTAATGCGACTCGATACCAACGTCCTTGTCGATTTAGCTGGCGTCTGGTTGCCAGTTGTGGCTTGAAAATCCTTCACAACCGTTGCTGGCTCAGTGAGTTGAGTTGGTTTAGCAGCCGTGATTGGTTTCGTCGTTGGCTTGATTAAATCGTCCGATGTTGTCGGCTTAGTCGGTTTGGCTGGCTTAGTCGGTTTGACCGGTTTCGTCGGTGTTGGGACGTCCAGCGCATATGTTAGCGTTTGGACATCATCAGCACTAGCAGCCGTGATTGCCACGGCCTGAGTGGTCGCCGTCAACGCATGGTATTTCGCAATCGTTGGCACAGACACGGCTGTAAAGTTCAACCCGGTCGGTGCCCAATCACGATACGTTGCCACACCAGTCACCGCATCTTTCATCCCAGAACGCGTGAACGTCAGCGCCCGGATCGTATCAGCTTGAAGCGTGTGCCCAGCCTGATCCTGATAGTGAACCGTTTGCGTGATCGTTTTGGTGAGCTGATCTGGTGCCGTAATCACGATTTTGTTATGAGCCAAGTACACCGTATACTTCTGAACGACGCCCGCCTGATTAAAAGTAACACCCGTTGCCGGATAATCACTCCCCATCAAGACATAGCCTGCCTGGGTATACTGCGCAATCATTGTCGTTGGTTGATAATCCGCTTGCGTACCGAATCGTCCGGTTAACGTCACGCTTGTACCCAGTCGGTGGCCCGTCGTGGCATCGACATAAGTCACCGTCGCCGTTTCCAGATTTGCTTGGTAAGTAACCGTTTGTCGCGACTCAGTATCTTTGGCACTGACAGTTACACTAGCCACACGGGTTGCGTTCGGGGTGTAGCCAGCAATTATTGGCGATTCAACGACTGCGTATGCCTCCGTCAACGCTGATTCAGGTGTACGCCAATCCATATACGTCACCACCTTTGTCACTTGGTCAAAGGTCGCCTTGCGCTCAAAACTGACCGTTTGCGTGACGGTTGGCGCCGCAGTTTGACCATCATTGTAAACATAGGTAATGACTCGCTGAACACTAGTTGTTAAATCTTTAAGCCCAGTACCAGCTGGGTACTTGGGCCCTTCTGGATGAGCGGAATCAACTGGTTGACCTGGTTGACCAGGCTTAGTTGGCGTGACCGTCGTCATTTGATGCGCTAGCTTGACCGTGTATGACTTAATGACGTCATCTTGATCAAAAATGATGCCAGTCGTCGGAACATTATTCGAAACTAATCGATAGCCCAGTTTTTCATACGCAGTAATCTGTGAAACGGGTGAATAATCATTCGTAGTGCCATAAGCACCAGTTACTACCGTCGTAGGTAGTGTTTTACCACTCGTTACATCCACAAACGCAACGGTTGCGGTCTGTGATTTGGCCGTGTACGTGATTGCAATCAAGTGCGGCTTATCGTGACTAGTGACCGACGCTGCTTCGGCTTCTGTAACACTGGCTTGATAACCTGTAATCGTTGGTGACGTGACCGCGGCCAATAGTGCTGACTGACCAGGTGCCACTGTCCAGTCACCGTAAGTCAGCTGCTTACCCGTTGCCATGTCGAAAGTTGCCGTGCGATTGAACGTGACCGACTGGTTAACCGTTTCAGCCGCTGATTCACCTGACGCATATTGATACGTAATCGTCCGAGTCACTGTTTGTTCCAACGAATCACGACCAGTTCCTGCCGGATATTTAGGACCGGCTGGATAATCAGCATCGATGGCCTGACCAGGTTGGCCCGGATGATCAACGCTGACCGTCATGTGACGATGCGCTAGTATAACCGTATAAACTTGGGCATTCTGATTATAAATCAGCTGATTAGGCAAATCCGAGCGAACTGGTTCATAGCCTAATTTTGCATACTTCGCAATGTCAGCAGTGACCGTATAGTCGGCAGCATCACCGTATTTCCCATTCAAATCAATATAACCTAAGACCTGGTTATCCGTAGTCCCATCGACAAATTGAACCCGGATTGTTTCAGAATTAACGCTGTATCGGACCGTTGTTTCCGTAGTCTCGCCCATGCTAGCGGGTACAGCCGCCGCGATAGTCGTTTGATCCGCCGTGTAACCAGTAATGGTCGGCGACTCAATGGCCGGATAGCTATTCACAGTGGTCGTCCAATTACCGTACGAAAGGACCGTTCTATCCACCGCATCCACCGTTGCCGTGCGCGTATACGTGACCGTTTGAAGCACATCCGCTAAGTCCGTGGGTGTGTTATCAGCATAAACGTAATGAATCGTTCGCTGACTGGTCTTCATCAAATCACTAACGGCCACGTTACCTGGCTGATCAACCGTCGCCGTGATGGTGCCATGTTTCAGGTATACGTAGTAGGTCTGTTCAGTATCCTGATCAAACTCAAGCTGCGCTGGGACCTCATCCGAAGCTAGCACGTAGCCTAATTTTTCATACGCCGCAATGTCCTGCACCGTCGTATAATTCGTGTGTGTGCCAAAGCTCCCACTGAGGGGGACCTGATATAAAATCACGTTGTTCTTATCTTGATCGACGTAAACGACCGCAATCTTTTCTGTGTTCGCTAAATAGGTGTACACGACCTGACCACCAATGTCCGCTAAAGTACCATCGGCTTGGTAGCCAGTACTTTCTGGCTGTAACGTATAACCAGTTTTGGCATGCGTAGCAGTCGTATCACTCGTGGTGTAGCTCAAATAGTCCTTAGCGGTAACATCAGTCCCGTGCGTCGCCGTTCCATTAGCCGTTGTTACCACGTGTAGCGTCCCCGCTTTGTCGCGGTACCCATACTGATAGACAACCGTTACGGCGCCCACCGTCAACTGACCACTAGGTGAATTCGTCAATTTATAATTACTATTAGCAGCGGCATTCGTCAGCGTGGCCGTAATGGTTGTCGTGTCCGGATCAGTTAACCCTGACGTTAACGTGTAATCCAAACTTTGCACCGCAACAACACCAGTAATGACCGGCGTAATATTTTGTTCCTGACCATTGGCCCACAGAATCGTATCCGGCAAAGTAATCGTCACTGGACGTTGAGTAATCGTCAGAGTCCCACCAACATTCACATCGCCTGCAATCAAGAAATCTGGATTAGCAGCGGATAAGGCTGCCATCCCGGCGCTATTCAGCGTGACAGCGTAAGTGCCCACGTTTTGATCGATTGCAGTGGTGTTAAGGTAGTCGGTACTGACTTGGTACGCCGTCGTCCCATCCACAGCCGTCGCCGCGCTATCAGCAGTCCAATCGCTTGGGGCCGTATATTCAGTCGGCAAGTATACCGTATAGCGACTTGGATCAGTCGTGACGTTGTTATCATAGACTTTTGAAGCTAGTGCAATCGTTATCTTGGCCGCAGTATCAGTCGTCGTTGTGACGTAGCGCTGGTAAGTGAGCGTATAGGTCCTTTGATCAGGACTATCGTAAGTTCGTGTACGCGGTATTGAGTCCGGATTCAAGTAATAATAATCGTTACCTGAAGAAGTTATCGTTTGCAATTCGCGACTAGGAACATAAGTCGTCCCCACGTTGCCGGATACTACGATAATACCTAACGAACTGCCATCTGGGGCTTGCAACATATATATATCGTCGGCTTCAGCTGCCTTCAGTGTATAGGTATACAAGTAATCAGTAAAACTGCTACTTATAGTCACCGCATCCGCGACTCCTAGCGCTTTAGCTACCTTATCAATATTAGGATAGTTTTGATCTTTTAACGAATAACTACCATTATTTTCATTAGGATCATCGGTAACATATATAACCGCTGAATCAGGACTTGAGACTTGGTTGCCAATTAAGCCACTAGTCACGCCACTACTTTGAACCGCGATAGTCGGTAAGAGCGTGTACACCATTGTCTCGAAAAGACCATTACTGTAAGCAGCCGTCTGGTCGAGGTGAACCTTGAACGTTTGGCGCCCATTATAATCAGTTAACTGTGTCACCGCTAATCCCTGATAAGTCACATTATTCTTTGTCATCATCGTCTCAATGGCAGCCGTTAACGCCCCGACCGGATCAGTTGCAACCTGAACAGTGTCCCCATTACCGGTCGTCGCCACTTTGAAACCAGCTGGAATAATGACATATTCTGTAAGGTTATCCACTGTCATTTCGGATTGTGCGACATTAAGGAGTGGTAGGACCAAGTAAAGGCCCTGACCATACAATAGATTAATTCCTTTATCCCGCGCATTTTGAATTGACGCTGCTGTTACATTGTTATTAACACTTGCTTTAGCCCCATAATTACTGGGTGAAATAGTGACCGCATTGCTCTCTTTGACAAGTACCACACCATCACCGACATTGGTATTATTAAATACAGTGCTACTATTCAGTTGAGCTAAGGTTGCCATGGCCGCGTCTGTTAATGTGATTGTATATTTACCGACAGTACTCGTATCAACGGCCGTAGAATACGTTGTATAAGAAACCGGTACTTTATACACAATCGAATCAGTCAGTTTGTCGTTATAGTAAACTTCCCAGTCACCCGGTACGCTAACGGCCCGACTGTTGACAGCAACCTGAACAGTACTGGTCGTTTTATTTACTAAAACAGTAGTTGCCCCCATCGTAATAATGTCGTGAGCAGCAATGACTAATTGACCATTAACAATACTATCTGCTGTAAATTCATAATTAGGATTAGCTTGCTGTAATGCAGCCAAACCTTGTGCCGACAAAGCCAAAACATAGGTTCCAGCTTCAGTTGCTGTGGGAACAGCAATGTCGCCACTATCACTTGCAATCGTATAGGTCGTCTTTATCACACCACTACTAGTTGAGTCAACTAGTGTCCATGTGCTGGGCGCATTGTACTTATCAAAGTAACCGTTTGTGACCGTTATCTGATATGAACTAGGCTTAGAATCACCATAATCAATACTTGTTGAACCAATGGTAATTGCTGCACTATGGACCGGAGCTTGCTCAATGGTTAACGTCCCCGTCACCACATTCGCGGCTGTAATATCTAAGCTATCATTGGCTTCTGCCAGTTTAGACAATCCAAACTCCGAAAATGCAATCGGGTACGTGCCGATTCCACGACCAAATTGATTCTTATCAAAGTCACTTAGGTCAATATCCGTATAAACGTTAGGATCCTTCGTAACTGCCCAATCCGTAGGCGCTTTAATCCCATCAGCTAGTGTAACCGTGTAACGATCTGGTGTCCCCGCGACCCCATCATACATCTTAGTCGTTGAACTGATCGTTGCGACAGTGGCAACGGCCGCCCGCGCCGATCTCAACTTGATCTGCGACATACTTGTATCTGTGACTGCAAGACTGACCGCCTTAGCTGTACCAGTTGTCTTAGTTATCTCTTTTGTTTTAACAGAATCTGATTCAATTTCAGTAGCCGCAGCACTCGCTGTTACCTTATTAGGGCTCACGGCACTATTAGTCGTACCGTTGACTGTTCGCGCAGTTTGAGCCGCACTCGTAGCCGAAACGTTTGCCGTGGCCACACTACTTGAATGACTAGTCGTCGAATCTGTCAAATCAGTCGTTGACGAGTCGGTTGTTTTTGTCCCATCAGTCGCTGAACTAAGTGTATGCTCTGCTACTGAAGTTTTTGCTCGATCGTCGCTAGCTGTAGCCGCACCACTACTATTATTAGTTGTAGCGTGCACACTACTGCTATTGCTCGATTTAGTATCCGCATTAGCCGTGTCATTTGTGTTGGTAGCTACTTTAGTGGTCAACGTCGCACTGCTATTAGCATGATCTGTCGTTTTTTCCACCTGACTCACAGGCGTACTGGTCGTATCCGCCATCGCCTGAAGTTGTACCAATCCGGTTTCCAGGGTAAAAGTACTTAGACCAGCCACCAACCACAGTCTTCCCTTTTTATACATTTTATAAGCCCGTTTTTCAGTTAGTCTGGCTCGTTGCAACCGCCGTTTTTGCATTTTATTCCCCTCCAAAAGCATCCCGAACTACTACCTTTATATTAACTATCGATATACTTCGTATTAACAATAAGTATACTACTTTTATTAATTTTTCATGACGTAAATATTATTTTTATCATTGCGCTGATAGCGAATAACCGCACCATCCATTTACTATTAGCCTAACAAAAGCATCAACCATTACACATATTTGACACGAATCCTCCTAATTTATTATTCGTTAGGAATTTGCTCACTATAAATGAAACATTAACAGTTACTGACACTCAATTCATACATATACGAAAAAGCTGTTTATAAAAAATCAATCATTTGATTTTTTATAAACAGCTTTATTGAAAGAAAGAATTAACTGTGTGCGTGGTACTAGTTTGTAATAATTCTCGAAATCAATCATTATTATGTGTTACTAAGGGCATAATAAAACAACTTCTAAAAACAGTACAAGCTTTTGGAAGTTGTTTTGTTTGATCAGAATTATTTATCTTTCTCTGCTAACTGTTTCTCTAACGATTTAATTTTCTTCTGCTTGCGCCGAATATACCAAATTACCAGGATAATCAATAATAACAGTAATAAGCCAATCCCGATATATAACCACCAGTTAGGCCCTTGCTTCAAGACCGCCGTCTTATTCAAGGTATCCGCTTGGCCCTTTGTAATCACAAAATTCTGCTTAAATTGCCAGTGTTGCTTTTTGGAAGTAACTTTCACGACGGCCGTGTATTTACCAGCTGCTAGCGCTTTTTCTCCTGTCTGCAATGGCAATTTATAGATTGAATTAGGTGCCATCTGGCCGTTCGCTAACTTTTGATGGTAGACAACTTGACTGCCACCCCGATGATAAATCTTGATGTTAGTTTGTACTTTATTTAAGTAAGCCGCCGTATGGTTGACTAACGGAAAATTAATAGCATTGCGCCCATTGAGCTGTTTGACCGTAATCTTATTCATCGTCAGCTGATTGGTCGTTAGGTCTTTACTACCATGCAAAATTACAGCTTCAGTATAAGCGTATTGATTATTGACTGCCACGGCCTTTTTAGTATCAGTTGCCGTGGCCTTTTTTCAGGAAAGTTATCCCACCTGCTAAAATGCCTTGATAACTTTGGGCCGGCATCTTAATTTGAAACTTGACCGTCTTGACTTGCCCCTTAGCCAGCTTGACTTGTGGTTCATCAGTTGTCACTAATTTGCTAATATCATACGGCAAATTCGCACTGCGATTATTCGTATGTTTGTATTCCACAACCCCATTAATATTTGTCGTGGCCTTAGCGATACCTATATTGATCGTAATGGGCGCACTAGCCGTATTATGAATTTTGACCGCAACGGTTTGTGTTTGTCGCGGTTTTAACTTCAAATCAAAGTAAGAGAGACGCTTATCGACCTGACTGCTAGACTGGACTGGCGTGATTTCAAAACCAACGCCCTGATCAGCAGAGGCTACTTGTCCCATCATTAATAGACTAGCGACAACCGCCAATAACATTCCCAAAGATAATCGCAATCGTTTCTGCACTTTAACCCCGCCTTTTTCTCAGATTATGTATCGACATTGGCCGTAGCCAACATCGGCTAATTGTTCACCCGGATTAGTTACCTGGTGTGTCGTTTAAATTCCAAGTTAACGTGGTTGTGTACCCCGTAGCTAATTTAGTCGTTTTCCCAGGAACAGCCAGCTTAGAATCACTAAATGTCACCGTTGATGCCCCGTTACCAGTCCCATTCTTAGCAGAAGCGACGGTCCCAGCTGCACCCGCGGCAGAAGTTGTCCCCGGCGTTAACGTAGTACTGCCATTTGTCACTGCCGAATCACTCTCAGTACCCGCAACTGTCAAAGCAGCATTAATCAGCGATGAACCAGTCCCATTAAGAGCTGTATTGAATTGTTGCCCCTGAGCAACCGTTAAGGTCCAGCCTGCACTGGTCCCACGTAAGTCACTTACCGTAACGGTTGGTGTCGATGAAGTGGCTAAGGTGGCATCACTGGAGCTAATCGTGTTGCTACCGAAAGCTAAATGAGTAGCGTCAACACTCATTGACAATGTTCCCCCAGTAAATGTTACATCACCGGTCGAAGAACCAGTCGTATCAGCATTAGCCACAACCGTTGTGGCTCCCAAAAGTCCTGCAGAAATCATTAATCCCAAAACGAATTTCTTCATTACAATACGCTTCCTTTCAAACTAAGCTGTGTTTTTAACTATGAATCACTAATTAATTATTGGCCACGGTATTATTCAAACGCCATGAAATCGTGCCTTGGTATGTGTCAGCCATGGCAGCCCCATTTGGGACTTCTAGTAGCAATCCTAAGTTGCTGGACCAATGTTCCGAAATATCAACACTTTTATGATCAGTCGTTGTCTGTGAGTAGACTTGTACGGCTACCCCAGGTGACAAGGTCATTTTTCCATCATCGGTCTGGTAATATAACGTAGCCAACAACATTTTTCCAGTGTTCGCTCCCACAAAGCCCGAACTATCGAGTTCTGCAGTCAAATTCCAGGTTGAACTTATTTGCCCATTATTCTGAACCGCAAGTGTCTTATCCAGAGTAGGCGCATAAGTTTCAGTTGTTCCCGATATTGTATGACTGCCAAAATCGAGCATTGTTGGTGACGAATTGAAGAATAAGTTACCATCGTACACATAGGTTACTGTAATCGTCGAAGCGTCATACGTTCCAGTTGCATTAGTCGGCGTTGCATGAAGCGTATAACCATCAATCGTTTTGGCCGTTGTTTGGTAAGCATCACCTGATGTCCCGGATGACGTCTCTTCATCCGCAATTTCAACACCATCGCCGTCTACGTATTTGACAAGCACCGTTCCACTTGTCTTAACCCAGTTATAGGTCCCCGCCATGGTTGCGCCATCATAATTAGTCATTAGTTCCGCCGACGTATAGGTTGGATCATTATTGTTCCTTTGCCACGTCCCATTGTATGGTAGCTTTTTGCTTGGTTCTTCCAAGTACATCGTCTTATCATTATGAAACGTAAAATCAGGACCTAGTGTCAAATGCTGCAATTTTTTTGAACCAGGCAAATTCTATAATTAATCCGAACAGAAATTAAAAAGCCCAAAGCAATCACTTACAATGGTAGTAGCTAATTCCAACCAAATA
>NZ_JBMNVY010000003.1:0-248037 GCF_049745435.1 Lactiplantibacillus sp. YT640 | reverse complement strand
CCGTCCACGCAAGGTCTTGGGATGGAAAAGTCCAAGTGAAGTTTTCTTCGGCAAAAAGTTGCGCTTGATTTGACAATTCGTCACATACGATTAGGAGGTAGCACAATGCAAAAAAGCTTTAATTATCAAGATGGTTTTGGTGAGGAACTAAGCCTGGCAATTAATCCATCAAGTGGTTTCTTATTGGCTACCGATGATGTTGGTGGAGACAGTGTAGCAATGTCAATTAGCTTTGATGAGTTGAGACGGCTAGCTAAGCTGATCGATGACGAGGTGTCTCATGGCGAAAATGATAAGAAGTAAATACGGGTACGAGCCACCTGAATGGGTGCAGGCTGATTCCCGGCTAGATAAGTGGTACAAGGATAAGCGTCGTGCTAAACAGCATGGCGCTTTTAGTTTGGATAGGAAACGGAGGAAACAACATGCCAAGGACAAGAAGATGCCGCTATCCTAACTGCCATGCGATGGTCACTTTCCCTGACCACTATTGTCAGCAGCACTATGAGCATGAAGCTGAGTACTTGGCTAGTCGGCAACGTTGGGCACGTAGCAATGACAAACAATACACACACAAGTACAACACGGTTACACGTTATCGTAATGAGGATAAGCGTCAGCAATACAGCTTCTATCGGACAAGGCAATGGTCACATCTAAGGCAACAAGTCCTAGAGCGTGACCATTACTTATGTGCTTACTGCAAAGTGCAAGGCGTCATCAAACCTGCTAAGACTGTGGATCATATTGTACCGATTGAGTTTGACGAAACACTGAAAGCTAACATTGATAATTTAGCTGTAATCTGTGGGAGTTGTCATCGTGCTAAGACGGACTGGGAGCAATCATACTATGGCACTGGTCAAGGCAACGAGTTGCAAAGCGTAACGCCAATCAATGATGTATCAGCAATCGTTGTGTTAATGAGCAATTGATTTATTGGCACTTGTCGTTCGATTTGAGCGGCTTTAAATTTATGAATGTAGTTAGTCACGATGATAATTAAAACAACCCCCGCCCCCTAACACGTCCAAAAAAGAGCACACACATTGGCGTTATTTTGTGATAGAAACAATTTTTGAATTTTTTAGGTAGGGGGGGTCACCAAAATGATGAAAGGAGACATATAAAATGAAAAAAGTTGATAAAGACGTCAACGATGGTCAATTATCACGCACACCGCCAGCTTACTTAGGACGGCAAGCTAAGGTCGTTTGGCGTCGATTAGTGCCTTTTTTAGAAGATAATACTCCAGTTAAGCGCATTGATAGCGGACATGTAGAGCAATATGCTTCCCAATACGAGATTTATCGCAATGCGTATAAACATATTCAGGAAAACGGTGAAGTCCAAGCAATCTATAAAACGTTGCAAGATCAGACCGGTAAAAAAATTGGTCGGGACTTCGTAGGCTACAAGCGTAATCCCATGACGCAAATTTATGATTCAGCCGTAAAAAATCTAACAAAGTTAGGCGCTGAATTGGGACTGTCTCCTAAGTCACGTAGTGATTTGCTTAAATTAAACTTAGATGACCATAAAGACGAGCGAAGTATTAGTGATCGTATGAAAGAATTTCTAGGATGATAAAAAAAGACTGTTTCTCAAAGGGGGTGATTAATTTGCGCATTGATTTAACTCAAACCCATGATGTTATTGGAACTTATCAATCATTAGACTGTTCAGAAGTTCGCCAGCAATACACTGACCCAGGCACAAAATATGCCTTTGAAGTTCTTGATGAGAAGGTGACTGCTGGTTATTTAATTAAGTTAGCAGCCTTCCGCCATATTCGAGATTTGCAACGGCAAGGTAGCGTTGGATTCCCGTTCGCTTACTCAGTAAAACGAGTGGACCAAGTGCTTAAATTTGCTTCCATCTGTCCGAACGTTGATACAGGCGAACCAACTAAGCTCATGCCATGGCAAAAGTTTATTATGGCTATGCTAATTGGCTGGCGTAATGATGACGGTGGCAAGCGTTTTTCACGGGCTATTGTTTCAGTTGCACGAGGCCAAGGTAAAACTTATCTTATGGCGATTATTACTGCCTATAGTTATTTAATTGAGTCATTGGGACTATCTAACCAAGATTATTTAGTTTCATCAATTAACTACAAGCAAACGAGCAAGATTCTAGGCTACATTAAATCAATGTTAGCCAAGATTTCAACTATTGAGCCATTTAAGTCATTGATTGCTGATAGTGGGCTAGATACTCGGACATTGTCTTCACAAGCGGACCAAGTTGTGATGAGCAAGACTAATAACAAGCTACGGGCGATTAGCCATGAGGCTGGTCAGTACGATAGTTTTCATTTTACAACTGCTATATTTGATGAAATTGGTGAAATTAAGACACGACAAAAAATTTCTAAGATTGTTTCAGGCCAAGTTAAGGTGCGCAATAAGCAATTTATTCAAATTTCAACGGCATATCCTGATCCCACTGTTCCATTCCACGATGATGAGCGTATGATTCAGCAAGCCATGGAACAAGATTATTTGCGAGATGCTGATACATATTTGGGACTTATTTGGTCACAGGACAATCTGGACGAAACTTATAAGCCCGATATGTGGGTTAAAAGTAATCCCTTACTAGATTTGCCAAGCCAACGAGAAGTGTTGCTGAACGGTTTGACAGATAAGCGCGATTCTGACGCTTTGTCGGGCACACTCAACGATTTCCAAAATAAAAACCTTAACTTGTGGCTAGAACAATCGACCGACAGCTTCTTGAAACTTCCTGACGTTGAGCGAGCTATTATATCATCATTTAATTTTGATGATCGGCAAGTCTATATTGGATTTGACTACTCGATGTTTAGTGATAACACGGCGCTAGCGTTTGTATTTCCTTATCGTGATAATAATGACAAACCGAGATGGTTTATTTATCAGCATAGCTTTATCCCCTGGCAGAAAGCTGGTTCGATTGAAGCTAAAGAGAAACAAGACGGTATTAATTATCGGGACTTAGCTAAAAAAGGATTTTGCACAATCAGTAGTCATCCGCAAGGACTAATCAATGACGAACAGGTTTATCAATGGTTGCTTAACTTTGTTGAGCGTCACCGGTTAGAGGTGGTATTTTTTGGTTATGATGCTTGGGGAGCCACACCAACTATCAAACAGCTAGAGCTTAATTCTGGTTGGCCGTTACAAACCATTCGACAGCGGACTAGTGAATTGAAGGATCCAACTAAGTTTTTGCAGAAGATGTTTGTCGAAGGGTCGGTTGACCGACTTGATGATCGAATTATGGAAAAGGCGCTACTGAATGCAGAAATATATGAAGACAAAGTTGGTATTCAAGTTGATAAAGCTAAGGCCACGTTGAAGATTGATGTGGTAGATGCGTTAATTGACGCCTTATTCCAAGCCATGTATCACTTTGAAGACTTTGCAGACGTAAACAATTCTGATAAACAGGTCGAACGCATGAACGAAAAACAAGTTCTCGAATGGTTTAATAACCCAGAGTCGGGATTGCTAGGAGATGATATTAATGATTTTTAAACAATTTTTTGCAGCTATCTGGCATTACTTTGATGTGCTGTGTTTTATTCTAAGTATGATTGCTGGGGTATATGCAGCCTTTTTATTTGGACAGGCACAGGGAATTCTAGCAACCGCTGTAGCCTTGTTTTTAATTGGCTGGCTTTCAGAAGTCGTAACAGCTGGCCAAAAAGGAGATGATTAATAATGCCCTTTTTTGAACCACCAACGGCAAAGAATAATTCAGTTAGTATTCAAAGCGTGCCAGTAGACGACGATAATATCGTTAATTTTTTGTCACCAACTGGCGACAATGATTATGTTAGTGCCAAAGACGCTTTGGAAAATTCAGATATTTATTCAGCAGTTAACCAAATATCTGGAGACTTAGCCACAGTGCAATTAATGGCTAATATGCCACGAGCACAAGGAATTTTAAACAATCCTAGCACGACAGCTAACGGTCACACGTTTTGGCAGTCTATGTATTCACAATTGTTATTGGGTGGTGAATGCTTTGCATATCGCTGGCGCAATCCTAACGGTTTAGATTTGCGTTGGGAATATTTGCGACCTAGCCAAGTGCAAACTTACTTATTAGATGATGGCAGTGGCTTAACCTATACGGTTACCTTTGATGAGCCTAATTTGGGCGTCCTTCAATATGTACCACAGTCTGACATGATTCATATTCGCTGGGCTAGTACCGATGGCGGTATGACGGGTAACAGTCCATTAAAAGCATTATCGAGTGAGTTACAAGTCAAGAGTTCGTCTAACAGTTTAACGTTGGCTGCATTAGCACGTTCAATTAGCGCTCCTGGCGTCCTATCTATTCAGCACGGTGGGCTGCTAAGTGAGAAGATGAAGGCCAGCCGTTCACGTAACTTCATGAAACAGGTGAACAAGTCAAACGGTGGCCCGGTAGTTATTGATCAACTTGAAGATTACAAGCCACTAGAAATGAAAGCCGATGTTACTAAGCTGTTAAGCCAAACAGATTGGACGAGTAAGCAAATTGCCAAAGTCTTCGGCATTCCTGATAGTTATTTGAATGGCCAAGGTGACCAGCAAAGTAATATCGACCAAATTAAAGGCATGTACACCAACGCCCTTAATCGCTATTTACAGGCGATTTTAGCTGAACTGGATAATAAGCTTAATGCTAAGATAACGGCCAATATACGGACTGCTGTAGACCCATTGGGAGACTCATTTGCAGCCACCCTATCAGGGCTAGCTAAAGATGGCACAATTGCTAATAATCAAGCAACTTGGTTATTACAGCAGACTGGTTATTTTCCAGATGAAATGCCTGATGCTAAGAATCCAGCGACACAACAAGTTGTAATTCAATCGGGAAAAGGAGGTGATAATGATGACAAAGAAAGTGATGATTAAAGGCGATATTGTTGATGATCAAACAGCTAGTTTCTATCAGTTCTTTGGAATGCCAGCAGTATCACCTTCGGGTGTTGCCGACATTTTAAATGATGACAGTGGCGATGACGATGACGATGGTGACGATGAAGCACTTGAAGTTGACATTGCTTCCAATGGTGGCGATGTTTTTGCTGCTAGTGAGATTTACACCATGCTAAAGAATTATGCTGGCAATGTAACAGTTAATATTCAAGGCTTAGCCGCTAGTGCGGCAAGCGTGGTTGCTATGGCTGGCGATCATATCAACATCTCACCAACTGCTCAGATTATGATCCATAAGGCTTGGTCACAACCAGCTGGTAATGCTGACGATTTGGAGCACGAAGCCAGTATTTTAAATGGCATTGATCAGTCGATTGCCAGTGCTTATGAAGCTAAAACTGGCATGGAGCAAGCTGACTTGCTACAGTTAATGGCAAACGAAACGTGGTTAACCGCTAGTGATGCCGTTGATAAGGGCTTCGCTGACGAAATTATGTTTGCTAATGATCAACAATTGCAACCGGTTAATGCTATTTCACATATTCCACCTAAATCTGCAGTTAATAAGCTAATGAATCTCATTTACAAGGCGGATAAGGATAAAGCTAAATCGTCTAAAAAAGAAAATACTACTAATAGTCAATCTGCTGAATTACGAAACAGCAAATTGGCTATTTTATTTGGTAAAAATCAAAAGGAGGCCAACTAATGGCTAATATCAACACAATGAATGATGCTTGGATTGCCCAAGGGCAAAAGGTATCAGACTTAAACGACAAGTTAAACGCAGCTGTCCTTGACGACAGCTTTGATCAAGACAAATTTAAAGCAATGAAACAAGATCGTGACAATGCGGTTGCCCGACGTGATGCTTTACATGAACAATTGGAAGAAGAACGCAAGGCGCAAGAAATTACCAACATGGATGATAAGGACAAGACCCCACTTGATGATGACGAAAAAGACATCAAAGCTAAATTCATCAAGAACTTCAAAGGCATGATTAAAGGCGACCCGAAAGTTATGAACTTGGTAACTTCTTCTACCGACTCATCTGGCAACGCAATTGGTTTGACTATTCCTCAAGATATTCAAACGGCAATTAATGCGCTGGTTCGCCAATACGATTCATTACAACAGTATGTTAATCGGGAAGCTGTTACAACTCAAACTGGGTCACGAGTTTACGAAAAGTGGACTGACGTTACTCCGTTAGCTGATTTAGATGATGAAACTGCTACTATTGGTGATAATGATGATCCTAAGCTATCCATTATCAAATATACGATTCATCGGTATGCTGGGATTACTACCGCTACTAATTCGTTATTAAAGGATACGGCTGACAACATTTTGGCTTGGCTGTCTCAATGGATTGCTAAGAAGGTTGTTGTTACTCGCAATACTCAAATCATTGCAGCGATGAACAAAGCGCCTAAAAAGCCAACCTTGTCTAAGTTCGATGACATTATTACGATGATTAATACTGCCGTTGATCCTGCCATTAAATCTACATCGTTCTTAATGACAAATACGTCAGGTTTCAATGTGCTGTCCGAGGTTAAGGATGCTATGGGCCGCTACTTATTACAACCAGATCCAACACAACCTGATCAATATTTAATCCGTGGTAAGCGGATTGTAGAAGTAGCTGACAAATGGTTGCCTAATGTTGGGACTGTGTCAGCACCAGCTTATCCACTTTACTATGGTGATTTATCACAAGCGGTAACTTTGTTTGACCGAGAAAATGCTTCCTTATTGACTACCAATATTGGCGGTGGTGCCTTTGAAAAGGATCAAACTAAGATTCGTGTGATTGACCGTTTTGATGTTGAAGCTACTGATACGGATGCCTTTGTTGCAGGTTCATTCAGTACAATTGCTGACCAACCGGCCAACTTTGCGGCTAGTGCTGCTTCAACGACCCCTGCGAAGTAATTAGCCAACTATGTCGCCAATAAATAAACAATACAGTAACAATCTGGGCGGCTAAGTAAGGATGTGATTAAAGTGGCAGCCGATTTAAAAACATTAAAATCATCTTTGCGAATTGACGGTAATGATGATGACGAGCTGCTAAAAGGCTACTTGTCTGCAGCCACTAGTTACATTAAGCAGTCCATTGGTGATGAAAACGGCGTTACTGGTTTTTATGAAATGGAAGGCGTTAATGACTTGTTTGAAACGGCTGTTTACGCCTTAGCTGGTTCATACTGGTATTACCGAACATCAATCACTTCAAACACTGTTAATCCAGTTGACTTAGTTGTTGATTCAATCATCGGACAATTGCGAGGCCTGTATAACCAAAAGCAGGATGAGGTGAACGACAATGGCAATTAATAAGTTAACTCCAGTTGACTTTAACCAACGTATACAGATTGGCACTGTTAAAACTGTTCAAAATCCTATTAATGGAACTAGTAAGCAGACTTTTGTTAGTCAGTTTAGTTTATACTGCGCCCCCTATACACGATCAATTGCATTTTCGTATCAACTCACAGCTGAACAATTGGAGCAAGTCGTGGTCATTATTAGGCATAATCCTAAAGTTTATGAAGGTATTAAGTGTCAGTATAAAGGCAAACTTTACGATGTCATCAATGACAGCATGGATGATTCTAGTAATTATCTTTCTTGCGATTATTTGACGCTCAAACAGGTTACTAAGGGGGCTTAGCCATGGCAAACGATGATATGGCCGACCAATTAGAAAGTTGGCTTGAGAATGTTCACAAGCTAGTCCCTAACGAGGCTGAACAAGAGAAGATAACCGCAGCCGGTGCTAAGAAATTAGCTGATAACTTGAAGGAAGCCACTAAAAAGAAACACTATTCAAGTCATAAAGACGAGAAGTACGGACACATGGCTGACAACATAAGCTATAACAGCAATGACATAGACGGTGAACACGATGGTAGTTCAATTGTTGGGTGGACTAACAAGTTCCATGACATGAATGCTAGGCGGTTAAATGATGGGACTAAATACATTAAGGCTGATCACTTTGTTGATGATAACTTAGCCGACTCACAAGATGATGTATTTAACGCCATGCTAGATGAATATAAGAAGGGGGACGATGACTAGTGTTATTACCAGTATCACAGGTGGACAGCCTAGTTAACTCCCTCAGTTTAACGTGGCTCGATAAAGTCTACCTGAATGCAATTCCTAATGAAGATTTAGACAACACTACTAGTACAGTCATGCTATTGCAAGAGACCGATTCAAGCCCAGCCTACCTTGCAAACAGCACGTTTAAAGGCTTAGCGATGGGTGTTGAAATTCAAATTTTTTACAAGGCTGGCCTAGCCGATGACTTTAATCCATTGGAAGCTGAGATAGCTTTAATGAAGAGCCTTAAACAGGCCGGCTGGTTAATTGTATCCAGTCAGCACCACACAACTGATCCAGATACAAACCAAGTAACTAAAACAATTTATATCACTAAAAATGAAATGCTTTAAAGGAGAGATTTATAAATGTCAAAACATAACATTTTAAAAGCAACTTTTGCTTTGCTAGACGATAATGGCGACTTAATTAAAGACGCTACTAAAGGTCTATCTGCTGACGGAATCTATGTTGCCGACCATAACGGCGAAGGCTTCAGTCAAATCAATGTGACTGCTATTGAAGCGGCCGGGACGCCTGGCTGGGCGAATGGACAAATCAAACGAACAGCTTATGGTAAGTCTATGCCTACGCTGGCTTTAACCGCTTTAGATTTGGACTTCAAGATTAACCAGATGCTTAAAGGATTCACCCAGAGCGCTAATACCGGTGCATGGGTTCGTCAATTGCCTAAGCCACACGTTGCGATGATTGCCGAATCTCAATCATTAGATGGTGACATCTCAATTTATGAATGCTTTAACAATATCGAATTCGTTGAAGAAGCATCTAATAACGGGACTGATACCAACAGTGAAGTTGCTTACTCAACAGTCTTAAATGGTACCGTCTTAACGCCATTAAAGCCGAACATTTTCTTAGCAGCAAATGGTGTTCAACAACCATATATGATTGCTAAGTCTACTGATACTGGCTTTGATTTGAATAAGCTTATGGCTGAAACGTTTGGCGGCTACACTCCGTCAACCAGTGGTACAACTGGCGGTACAACTACTCACTAGTAATATCTGAAGGCTTCCCACAAAGGGTGGCCTTTTTAATACATACAAATTAAATTAAAGGGGCAAAATTAACTATGAAAATTAATGCTAAAAACTATTTTAAAATCAATAAGACGGCCGATGTAACTCCAACCAACAATATCATTCGATTGGCTACCAAAGTTCAAATCGGTATGTTGGAATCGCAAGACACCGAAAAAGAAGTTACTGAATTGGACGCAATGAAAAATGGTCTGGAATTGCAGGACAGTATGACCAACTTTGTACAACGGGTAATGGGATACACTGACAAACAGATGGAAACGATTAACGATACCATCTCAATTGAACGTTTTGGCGAAGGCGTTGGTTACCTAATCATGCGGTTAAATGGTATTTCGGATGATGACATTAAGTTATCTGAACAAAAGCAACGCAAGGCAATTGAAGATGCTAAGTCGTCAAAATAAACCGGCACAAACGCAATACTGAGATTAAGCGAGAGGTCATGAAGTTAAAAAATCAGCAAGAAGACTTTAACTTGCTAGCTCAACAGCTATTAACCGAGGGGTTATCACCGAAAGACTTCGATGATAGCTCGTTTTTTAGTTTGATGGAAACTTTGAACGCTCGTAAAAAGGAAGACCGTGCTGAGTTAGTTGACCCACTAGAAGCCATTAATCAAACGTATGGCTTATAAGCGTTTGTGCCTAAAAGGAGGCTAAAAAAGAATGGCTAAAAAAGTAGTGGCCGGTGAAATGACTGGTCGAGTTAATTTAGACAGTGCTGAGGCTGTAAAATCACTCAAACAATTAACAGCCGAGGTTAAAGCTAGCACTAGTGGCTGGAAGGCACAAGAAGTCGCACTAAACTCGGCAGGAAAATATCAAGAAGCCACCGCAGCTAAGGTAGACGGGCTGGCTAAGTCGATGGAATTACAAAAGTCTAAAATTGATGAGTTAAAGAAGCGTCAATCTGGACTAAATCAGGACACTAAAGATGGTGCGCTTGAATATACCAAGCTGACCGATGAAATCAACAAAGCTAATCGGTCGTATGACAGTATGGGCGGCCAGCTTGATCGAGCTAAAAATAGGCTGGAATATTACAATTCAGGTTTAGCTGACTTACAAAAGGGCTATAAACAAAGTACAGCTCTGAGTGAGTCCTATGTGAAACGCCTAGAAGCAGAGGGTAAGCAAGAGGATGCTAACAAGGCACGTTTAAGTGGTTTAAAACAGGCATATTCTAATATTCAGGCCCAATACAAAACCCAAACGGATGAGCTAGATAAAATTAAAAAAGCTAGTGGTGAAACTTCAGACGCTTACAAGCTACAGCAGACTCGTGTTAATGAGACTGCAACAGCCATGGCAAAGGCTAAAACTAGTCAAAATGAACTTATCAAGGCGATGGAAAAACAGCCACACGAGTTTATGTCTAGTGTTCGCTCTAAGCTTGATAGTATTGATGACAAAGCCAAAAAGACATCTCATTTATTCGGTACGATTCTAGGTGCCCATTTAGTAGCCAATGGGATTACTAGTGCGTTTACAGCTATCACGTCACATATAAATGAAGCTATTAGCGCCGGTATGACGTATGAAAAGGAACAGCAAAAGATGACGGCCACTTGGACGACTCTAACGGGTACGGCCACTAAGTCAAGAGCAATGGTCGACACTATCAATGATTTATCTGTAAAGACTGGTCAAGCTGTAGATGTCGTAAATGAATTAGAGCAAGGTTTTTATCACCTACATTCAAATAAAAAAGAATCAGACGAACTAACCAAATCCATGCTGAACATGTCTGACGCTGTTGGTTTAGATAGCCAACAAATTCAGGCGGTTACCCAAGATATGGTCAATGGTTTATCACGTGGTAAAGCTAATGCTGGTATGCTTAACCAAATCAGTCAATACTTCCCGATGTTCCGTGAACAGTTAGCTAAGTATGAAACTCAAGTCAATCATGGTAAGAAAGTAACGGTTGCTGATTTATCGGCCATGGCTAAAGCGGGTAAAATATCGGCCACGGACATTGAAAAAACGTTTAATTCTCTGGGGTCTGGAAAATATGATAAAGCTGCCGACAATATGCTTCAAACAATGGTCGGGATGGAACGAACGATTAAAGCTCGTGTTCCAGCGTTAATTGGCGATATTGAAGAACCCATCCTAAATGCTAAGAGTCCAATTTATAAGGCTGTTTCAAAATGGGTATCTGATAAAGATACCGATGCCGAATTTAAAGATGTTGGTAATGCTGTAGCACTTCAAATGAAGCTGGTTACTAAGGCCTTTGGTGGTAAAAATATCAACGTCACTAGTGTTCTTAATAAAATGCTTGCTAATGTTGCTAAAGACATTGATAAATTAGGGTCTAATATCATTGCCCATAAAAAAGATATTAAATCATTCTTTAGTTCAATGAAGACTGCTTCCAAGATATCTTTCAACGTGTTCGTACAATCTCTCAAGGACATTGAACCAATATTGAAGATTGTCGGCGAGTTTGCTGAAAAGCATCCTAAAGTATTCGCTGGTTTAGCTTCTAGTGCATATGTTGCAAGTAAAACAATTGGCGGCTTAAAACTAGCTTTAGACCAAATAGCTTTTGCCAAGGGTGTATTAGGAGGCATAGGTGGCAAGCTTAGCCGGATTGTGTTAAAACCAAAGGTTGATGGAGCTGAAGGTGAACGAGAACTAACCAAATTTGCAAGTTTTGTCAAGCGTTCAGGGACTGGGATGGGTCACTGGTTAAAGATGGCTGCTAGCGTAACCACCGCTAAAGCTAAGAGTGGAATTAGCGCTTTGTGGACACACACTAAATCAGTTGGCAGCAAGATTGGCAAGGGGCTATCATGGACGGCTAAAATCGCCTATAAAGGGGCATCTAAGGCATTCAGCGTGCTAGGTGCTGGTATTAAAACATTAGGTAAATCATTCCTGTCATTAGGCAAGTTGTTACTAACTAACCCCATCGGACTAGTTTTAACTGCTGTGATTGCACTAGGTGTAGCCTTTTACGAAGCCTATAAGCACATTAAACCGTTCCGCGATGCAGTAAATGGTATGGGGACTGCCATGAAGAAATTGTTTACTGGCAAGTATGACTGGGAAAAGAAAGTCGGCTCAGCCTTAGGCAAAGTTGGTAACACCATTGGTAAATGGGCTAAAACCACTACCGGTTTCTTTAAAAAACACAAGACCGAAATCTTAACTACCTTGATTAACCCATTTGCAGGCTTAGCTACATGGTTCTTAAAGGACACTAAAACTGGTAAGAATATTCAAAAGTGGTCTAAAGGTTTTAGCAAAGACATTCAAAAAATGGGCTTTAAGAAGGCGATGGACAAACAGGTCAATGACGCTTCTAAGGCGTTTAGCAAGACTAAGTTCGGTAAGTGGTTTAAGACCGTTTCAGATAGCTTTAATAGTTTTAAAAGCAGCTTTAAGAAGTCATGGAATAGTCACTGGTCAGCCATGGGCAAATCGCTCAGGAATAATTGGAACGGTTCCGTTAAGAACACTAGAAACTTCTTTAGTAGTGTTGGTAAGAAGTGGAATGGCTTTAAAAATAGCTTCAGAAAGAGCTGGAATAGTCACTGGAATTCTATGACTAGTAACTTGCATGGTGCATGGAATGGCTCGTTTAAGCACACTAGAGAGTTCTTTAGTAGCGTTGGCAAGAAGTGGAACGGTTGGAAGTCTAGCTTTAGAAAGAGTTGGGACAGCCACTGGAATGATATGCGTTCCAACTTAAACCACTACTGGAACAGGTCAATTAAACATACTAGAGACTTCTTTAGCAGCATGGGCAGTAAGTGGGTTGGCTGGAAAAAGAGCTTTGCACATAGTTGGGACAGTCATTGGGACACCATGCGGTCTAATCTGCATAGTTATTGGAACAAAGACTTGAGCCATACTAGAGTATTCGGCCGTTCAATGGGTGACTGGCTATCAACCTTTAAGGGTAAATTTAAGGGCGGCTGGTCTAGTTTAGGTACCGGTGTTGAGAACATCTTCAAAGGTCTATGGAAAGACTTAAAAGGATTCGCTAAAGATGGCATGAATGATGTCATTGATATTATTAACGGTGGTATTAATGCGGTTGATAGTGTCATCCATACGTTCGGCGGTAAGAAAAAGACGATCGGTGATTTAAGCCATGTTAATTTTGCCACTGGTACCGGTATGTTTAGTGGGTCACGTAACCCGATTACACGGCCTACTGTGGCAATGCTTAATGATGGTAATGACAGCCCACAAACCGGCAACAAAGAGATGGTCATGCTACCTAATGGTGACTCAGGCATTGTTCAAGGCCGCAACACTAAGATGATGTTACCCGCTGGTACTGAGGTGTTGAATGCTAGTGAGACAGCCATGTTAATGAGTATGCAAGGTGTTAGCCACTTTGCTAGTGGTACTGGGATATTTGGTGACATATTCAACAGTGTGACTAGCGGTATCTCAGGCGTGACTAGCTGGGTTGGTAAAAAGGTCGACAGTTTAGAGAAGTTCTTTAATACCGCTGAGAAAATTATCGCTCACCCAATTAAGTCACTCGAAAATCTGTTCAGTTGGTCTTCTAAAGGCATTAGCGGTGTCATGAGTAACATTGGTCACGGCCTATTCAATGGTGTTGAGAAGCAAGCTAAGACGTGGTGGTCAACCTTATGGGGCGGCGTTAGTGACAGCCTAGACAGTGGTGCTTCTAGTTCCACGCTAGTTAATGCGATGGAGAAGTATGGTGCCACTAACAAGTATGTCTACGGTGCTGAAGGCCCTAGTGAGTTTGACTGTTCCGGCCTAGTTGAGTACACCTTAAAGAAGCTTGGAATTAGCTTCCCACGGACTTCAGGTGAACAATACAAGGCGTCTAAGTATGTCAGCAATCCTAAACCGGGTGACCTAGTGTTCTTCGGCCCAGGTGGTAGCGACCACGTTGGGGTTTATACTGGCAACGGTGAGTTCTATTCAGCCGAAAATGAACGTGATGGTATGGGTATCAGTAAAGTGCATGGCGGTGGCTATGGTTCGTTTGCTGGTTATGGACGAGTACCCGGTTTATCAGATAGCACTAGCTCGGATAAGTCTTCTAAGTCTAGTGGCCTGTTAGGCACGATTAAGAATCAAGTGGGTAGTGGTTTCTGGAAGTTCATCAGCAAGTTAGCTGATGAGTTCGGTGATGGCGGTAGTAGTAACCCCGGCGGATCAGGTGTTCAACGTTGGAAGTCAGATGTTATCAAAGCGTTAAAGAAGAACGGCTTTGAAGCGAGTGCTAGTCAAGTTTCAGCGTGGATGAAAGTTATTGCACGTGAGTCAAATGGTGACCCGTCAGTGGTAAACAATTGGGACGCTAACGCTAGAATGGGTATTCCATCTAAAGGACTAGTTCAAACTATCCAGCCAACTTTCGATGCTTATAAGTTCCCAGGCCATAATAATCCACTTAATGGTTATGATGACTTGCTAGCTGGTATCCACTATATGAAAGCTAAATACGGGTCAGGACCAAGTGCGTTTGCTCGTGTTAGTGGTCCTGAAGGCTACGAGAACGGTGGTATCATCAACACTAACCAGCTGATTGAGGTCGCTGAACACAACAAGCCTGAAATGGTATTGCCATTGACTAACAAATCACGGGCTAACCAGTTAATCGCACAAGCTAGTCAGGTTGTAAACGGCAACAATGGTAGTCAAGTTGCGCCAACAGACAGTGAAAGCAATAAGAAACTTGATAAAGTCATTGCATTGTTAGCTGCTTTAGTATCAGGTCAAGGCAATGTTCAAGCCGTTATTGCTAAATCTGACGTGGTTAATGCCATTAAATCTGACAATAAGACAGCTTCACAGTATTCACAAATGATGGGTTATTAATCAAATGGTCGCCCTTAAACGGGCGCCCTTATACATAATTAAAATAAGGAGGTTAAATCGTGACCTTACAACGAGATGATTTTGAATATGCTAACTTGAATAGCCGGGACGATTTGCAAGTTGAAATGGGAAACGTGGTATTACCTAGTGCACCGGCCATGGCTGAACAAGTAACTGATATACCAGCCATGTATGGTAACCAGTTTAACGGTACGGACTTTACCAGTCGAACGATTAGTATTCCAGTGTCAATTTACTGTGCTGATAATCAAGACAGATTTAATCAGATTATGCACAACCTAAGTGGTCTGCTGCTAAGCGATGACCCCGGTGATAATGGTAAAGAGTATCCACTAGTGTTCGGCTTTGAACCCAAGGTGACATATTGGGGGCATATTACCGCAATTAGTGACCCAGCCCCGATTAACCCAGGCATGTATGACATGGCGCTTACGATTACCTTTGTGCAATCCGATCCCCGGGCAACCTTGCCACAGGTTGAGAAGCCCTTAAATAATGGCTTAAACACGATTACTGTTGATGGTACCGCTAGAACGGAGCCAGTTATTCAGGTCATACCTAAGCGAGATTTAAAGTATATTGGCTTTAGTCTAAATGGCGGCCAGTTCGGTTTAGGACCTGAGTCGCCGGGAGACCAAGCCACTGCGGTTCAACCTTATACTAAAGTTGTTGATGATCCGCTGGGAACTATGGCAATGTGGACAAATGATGCCAATGCAATTGGTAATATGAAAACTGGTGAAACGTACACGTATCAAGGCCACAGTGCGATTAAGACTTCAACTAATGTAATGCGGCCAGCTGTAACTAGCGCTGGATATGACTTTGGTACAATCCCCACAACCGGTGAAGACCGCTGGTATGGACCAGCATATCGTTATACTGGCATGACAAACTCACTGACTGACTGGCGAGTGCGAACGGGCATCCATCAATTCAAATATAGCGGTACTCATAATAGCCGTGCGATGGGGCGTGTTGAAGTCTTGCTGTTAGACCCTAACGGTAACACTATTGGACGCTTTGGCATGCGTGACATGGCCTATGGCGCTAAACCCATGGCTAGGCTTCAAATATGTGAGCCAGGCTCAACATTGGAATATGGTGATCGCTATACTGACTTGTACTATGGTTCAGGGCCGGCAGGTTCTTTTATGAATAAGCCCGACCAGAAAATTCAAATCAAAACTGGCACGACAACCAAAACTGTCACTAAATATGGACGTTCCAGAAATGGAAAAGTAACTAAAAAAACCGTTAAAGAAACCGTCGACACCTATACAACCGTGGTCAATAAAGAGGAAGACTCAGCGCTGGCAGGTGCTTGGCTAGTGTTGGACATCACTAAACGAGGACAAGTATTTACCTGGAGTATCACCCAGTATTCGACTCGAACAGGTCGACCATTCCTGGACCCTAATATTCACATGTTAGTGCATGGAACCTATGTTGATACTCAAAATAAGTATCAGACAGCCTTGGGTGGGATTGGGTCTGTCTTCCTAAAGCACCCAATTACAGAAGATAATTATAAAATTGCCTATCGTAACCCCTTTATGTCAATGACTGACCTTCAAATATGGCAAGTCAATAAAGTTGACACAACAAAGCCAACTTATATTGCTGGCGCCGGTGAAGAAATTATGATGGACTGTGAGACTGATACGGTTACTGTAAACGGCAAGCTAGTTTCACCAGTTTGGTCAACCGACTTTCCTAAGTTGAAACCGGGCGTTAATGGTTTGTCAATGATTGGTGACCTAGATGACGCTCAAATGACCCTGAAATATCTACCAAGAATACTATAACAATACTAAAGGCTTCCCAATTAAGGGCGGCCTTTTTACATACATAACTAAACAAGGAGGTTAAAATAGATGGCTTTAAATAACCAGTATTTAATTCTAGACCCTAATTTAAAGCGGATTGGTACATTGACCGTTGATGGGGCTACTAAGTTTTCAAACGATAGCGTGAAGATACAACTAGCTGATTCAGACACAACTAGTACGTCATATGATGATGACGTTAATGTGGGCTCTGATGACAACTTTAACGGCACGATTAATCTAAATGCCCAGTCTAAGAAGTTCGATCATCAAGGTTCATTAGACGTGCTTCAAGGCCAGCCTGATTCAGATAAAGTAGTCGCTGGCAACAACCTAGCTTATTATGACGAGCTATCAGGCCATTGGTATGTCATGTATATCTATTCAACTGATGACGCTTCTAGTGCCGCTGTTAAACATACAACGACCATTAACTTTACCAATCTATGCTTATACACACTAGCTCATCATTACCCAGTGGCAATTACGGCTAGTGCTAGTTCGATTCAGACGGCTTTTAACCAGTGCTTTAACGCTACTGGCTGGACGCTAGACTATCAGACTACTAATGTGATGACTCCATCGATTACCATTGATGGTAAAACAAAAGCTAGTACCTTAGTGCAGACACTAATCCAGACCTATAACGTTGAGATCGATCCTTATGTTGAGATTGACTCACAAGGTAACATCACGAAAAAGGTGTGTGTCATTACTGACCAGCTTAATGCTGATGTGGTCTATAACGAGGCAGTATTTGGTAAGAATATGACTAGCTTAAAGCGAACAACGGTGTCAACACCTGTTACCAAGCTGATTGCTTATGGTGACAACGGCAATACAATGTCAGCAGTTAATGATGGCAAACCTTACATTGTTGATGATGAGGCTAACCAGAAATATAACCCGGACTGGCAGAGTGGACTGTATTACGAGGGTGTTATCACTGCTAACTCAATTGAAGACCCTTCCGGAATTAAAGCTTGGGCCGAAGAAATGTTGCAATTGTATAATCACCCACGGACATATTATGAGGTTAATGTAACGTCTAAATTTAACCCGCCATTAGGTGCCACGATTAGGTTTAAAGATGAGTTAATTGAGCCGGCATTAGATGCAAGTGGCCGAGTAATTCAACGGACAATTAGTTTTGCTAATCCGTATGGCAACACAGTTGGTTTTGGCGAATACGTCACGGTACCAGTTGCAACACCAGCCTGGATGCAAGGTTATCAAAGTGCGATTAACAGCGCCATTGAAAAGGCAAAGGAGGACGCTAGTTCAGTAAAGCCGGTGGCCTTAACTCCTGATGGCAACAATTTCACTGATACCATCCAGACTAAGCGGTTAATCTTACAGGCTTGGGAAGGTAACACTAATATTTCGGCCTATATTGATAACAAGGGATTTATTTGGCGCCGTTATAATACTGACGGCACCCTTGATACTAATTTCAATCAAACTGGCTATTTAGTACAAGCAGCATACAATGCCGTTGGCACATTGCACGGGACTATTGAGACCCGTTACATTCAAAATGAACCAGAGATTAAGCTAGAAACTAGTGCTATTCGTAGTTTGGGTAGTTTTAACCCAGACGACAGTGCACTAGGAATAACTGACGTAGCACAATATATGTGTCCTTTGAGTAATGGTCAGTATATAACTAGTCGGGCAATTAACCAAAGCACAACTGGCGATACCATGTTTGTCTTACATGACACTAATTTTAATCCGATTAGCAAGATGATTGTTTCACATGGCGGGCATGGTTCAAGCTTCTCGATTGAAGAAGTAGATGGGACTATTTACATTTGGTCTGCAACTAAGCCTAATTTAAACGTTAACGAATATGCAGTTAGTCGCATACCCTACCTTGCTAATACGACCCTAGACAATGATGATAATCGCATTACACGTTTTTGCACTGTCGATCGTTATATAAGAGTCAGCGTTGATTTCAAACATGGGTACGTACTGTGTGGCTACGTGAATGGTAAACATGATGTGCTACGACTAGATGAGGTTAAACAGGGTAATTATGATGTGCTATATAGTTTTAATATTGCCAACTATGGGTTTGGCGTGGGCGAGCAAACCTACCAATCACAAGACATTGACTTTCCATATGTGTACTTTCACTCAGGCGATTACAACATGAAAGACCCTCGTATGGTGTACGCCATTAATGTTATTCATGGCGGGCAAGAATTTGCCTCTAACTATTTGCTGGATATGAATTTAGGGTTAACCGATGATGTTATCGAACCAGAAACATGCAACATTATTTATAATCAGAATAACCAGCCGGAACTATTGGTTACTTTCAATTGTGGTTCTTTAGAACGTGTCTTTGTAATACCAATTGAAGAACGTTTGCCAATGGTTTCAATTAGCAATGATTAAGAAGGGAGGTGAATTAAATGGCTGAATCTAATGCAACACAGGTCATTCTAACCGATGATGGTCTCAAAATTATCAAGGCTCAAAGCACAGCTGACAGTGCCGCTGGTGGGGTCACCAATTTAAATGATCCTAATTTAATGAGCGTCATTGAAAAGCAAAACAACATTGCACAATTCGCTGGTTTAACATCTCAATACAACGTTCTCGTACAGAACGCTAAAGATGATGGGATTGACACGACCGCTGTAACTACAGCGTATAACAACTTAAACAAATTTATGGCTGACGCTCTGGCAGACCCTGACAACGCTAGTGATATTGACCGTGCAGCATATAAGAAATATCAGGACGCTTATAATGAAGAATTAGCAAATATTCAAAGTGCTTTTCAAAATAATGCTGACAATAGATTTGCTAGTGCCGCAAACGCCACAAGTCAGGCGGCTTCAACAGCTAGTCAAGCCTTTAGTCAAGCACAATCTGTCTTTGATTATGCCAATTCAGAAATAGCTGTTACATCTACAGCTATCGACAAAGCTCAAAGTGCCGCTGACAGCGCCTCTAGCCAAGCAATTAAAGCAATAGATACTGGTAACGTCACTAGTCAAGCAGTCACCGACCTAAAAGACGGCTCAACTATGACGATTGCTCAACTACAAAACGGGTTAGAATCTAAGGTTTCGAACTCAGAATATGCTAGTTACAAATACCAGACCTCTAGTCAGATAGGGGAAATGGTTACTAATGGAGCTTTCTCAGCTTATCAAAAAACTACAGCTGACCTGATTTCCAGCAAGGTAGCTACTAGTGCTTTCTCAGCCTATCAAGCTACAACTGCCGAAGCAATCGAGAGTAAGGTTGAATCTAGTGACTTCACGACTTATAAAGAACAGACTGCTGATATGTTTGTTAGCAAGGTATCATTTAACAACCTAGCGATAAGCAACCGTAACCTAGCACTTGGAACCGCTACACCATTCACAATGAATGGTAATAATTCTACAAATCAGGCACAGTACATGTATTCAACATCGGGCACAATAGCAAAGGGGACTACTGTTACTTTAACCTTTGATATTACGTCAACAAATGCAACAGGTACCTATTCTATTCAATTTGTAGGTGGAACATGGCAGAGCGTCCCTTGGGACTCACCGCTGGTATCTGGAAAACAGCATCACTCACATACTTTTACAACAACCGATGACTTTTCAGGAGGTCTTAACTTACGATTAGACAACACAACTGCAACGGTAACTGTTTCTAACTTTATTATCTCTGAGTCTTCAAAAGAGGTAAGTTGGACACCAGCACCAGAAGACACACAGTCTCAAATCACGCAGTTAGCTGACAAGATTAACTTTAGAGTTACCAAAGATGGTCTGATTAGCCAGATTAATCTCCAAGCTAAGAACACATTAATTTCATCTGGCGGTCAATTGACACTAGCTGGTAATACGATTTACTTTGATACTAATAACCCTGTTATTATTCCTAGCGCTAATATTGAAACGGTCCTTGTTCGCAAACAATTACAAGCGGCAGACATTTCAGCTAACAAATTTAGTACCAATAATGAAACATTTACAGTAGATGAAAATGGCGCTATAACAGCTAAAAATATGGTGCTTACTGGTGGCACATTAACCTCGCCAACAATCAATGCTAGTACGATTAATGGTTCAACTATCAATGGGACAACGTTCCATGGTGGCGACATCATTAGCGATTCCAATAACACCGCTAAATATTATCCAATGACTATTACGCCAGACGGGGCGTATAAGTCGACGTACTTTGACAGTATGGTTGGATTGCAATCAAGTGTTGAATCTGGAGCGATTGCCTATAAATATCGCTCAATGATCGGTAATGGGCAATACTTAGCTTATGATTCAGTAATTAACGGCCAAGGTCTTGATTTACAATCAGGTTATACGTCAGCTAAAGATACAACTTTTTCTAATCCGGTAAGTACAACCACAGGATATGTCATTGTTAATGCAAATGATGGTATTACCCTGCATGGTGACAATCAACAAATCACCTTTAACGGTACTTCTGCTGATGTTACACCGAAGGGCGTAATTATTACTCCCTATGGCAATATCAACCCTAATGGCACACAGAATATCTGGTATGTCGGCAATAATATGAATATGAAGACAGCCAGTTTTGGTATGGATGGATCGGGTACTTATAATATCCAATTCAATCGTTCTTTAGATATTGGCAACTTCAACATAAATACCTATCACACATTTACTAGTACTGATGGTGCTCCTATTCACTTTGCCAAGGGCCCAGGCGGTGCCGCAGACATCTATGCTGGTACCGTTCACTATGATAGCCTAGTTAAGTCATCTCTATTGAGCGTTAAGAAGGACGTGCAAAAGGCTGATACAGCTTACTGGGCGCAACTAGTTAACTCAATTGACTTGGCAACCTATCAGTACAAATCTGACGATAGTAATAGTCATATTAGGTTGTCTTCCATTGTCGATGACGTGAATGACACTAAGCAGTGGCGATTGCCGGACATATTTATCAGCCGTGATGAAAACGGCAAGCTAAATGGGGTTGATGACAGTGTGTTATTGAACGCCACTTTAGCGACTGTGCAGGAACAACAGAAAGAAATTGACCAATTAAACGGTCACAACATGGAATTGGAAGCTAGATTAAACAAATTGGAGGCCAGATTAAATGGATAGCATTTTGATTACAAATTATAAACCAGATTACACGAACAACATTATGACGATCAGCATTCAAATTAACACGCTGGGTATCAGCTCACAGGTAAGTATTACCATGGACGAGTTTAACACTGCCATTGCTGGAGGTGCTGGTGGAGCAGATAATGTTAAGTTAAAGGTGTTGAACACACTGATTGACAGTCTGACCGCTTTAAAGCCAGTTACCACAACTACCACAAAGGAGGCTTAAATTATGAATATCGATGCACAAGCTTTAATTAACAAGCTAACGAGTAACTATGCCCAAGCGATTGCCATTAAAGACCAGCAATTGGCGATGGCACAAGTTAAAATTGACCAGCTAAATGCCAAGTTGGCTGAAAAGGAGGCACCTAAAGATGGCGAAAACGCTTAGTTTTACCGATACTTCACCACAGACTGTTAAAATTGGCGATACCACGACCAGTTTTACGTTAATTTGTGGCAATGATAATGTGGCAACGGACTTAACTAAGGCCACTTCAATTACTGTTAAACTGGGTAATGCTAGTGGCTATCTTAAGTCGGCCACAGTTGACCCAGCTAGTTTAACCGACCCAACGACTGGTCAAGTTACCGTTAACTTTAATGCTGACTTGATGACTAGTTTAACCGCTGGTAGCTATGCCATTGAAGTCTGGGTGGTTGATAGTACTGGGACGTCAATTTACCCTAGTGATGGGTCAACTGGTTTTACTATTACCAATAACATTCAAAGTGCCAATGGCTCAGTTATTACAACAATTACTTTTGATGACTTTGTTAAAGAACTAAATAAAGCCGCAAGCACAATTGACAAGGGCGACAAAGGTAATGATGGTCTGTCTGCCTACCAAGTCGCAGTAAATAATGGCTACCATGGTTCACAAACGGACTGGTTGGCTTCTTTGAAAGGCGATACTGGGACTGTTGATAACGCTGGACTAACCAGTGCACCTGCATTCCAGAGCTTGCAAACGCAGGTTGATAACAGTGCGGTTGTTACCAATCTAGCAACTGGAACGAGTTCGTGCTGGCAGAAAGCATCATTCACAGGTGGCTGGGGCACAACGTATTTATCCAATCAAGTCTACGAAATTAAAGATGGCGAAACTTATACGTTACAAGTCGAAACTCAAAACGTAACGTCCCCAATTAACCTAGAACCATTTTATTACACTGCCGCTGGCGCACGCACTGGACTTCTGGCGCCAAAGAAAGGAGCAGACAATGACGGGAAGATTATTATTACGTTTACCGCAAATTTACCAAATGATTATGCGTATTTTATGCCTAACCTTGCCTTTGCCCAAATCGGTGCAGGATCATATGAGTTTCGCCGATTTAAACTTGAAAAAGGCAGTGTAGCTACTGGTTGGAGTCCTAATCCATCAGAAATTTTGACTCAATCGGATTACGCAAAAATAAAAGCGGCTATTGTAGCGCTAGGGGGGTCTTTGTCATGAGTTTTGATTTAAGCGAATTTTTAACCGAAGGATTAATTAGCAGTGTTAACAACGGGTTGATTCCATCGGACTTAGCAACTGTATACGCTGGCAATTATCTAGTAAAATCACTGATTACCCAAGCTCAGGTTACTCAGGTATCTGATGCAATTACAGCCTACAAGGCTGCACAAGCAGAAGCAGATAAGGCAGCAGCGGATCAAGTGCAATGAGGGGGTAGCCAATTGAATAAACACAAGCTAAAGGCACTCATCTTAACGGTGGGCGCCATTTTTATGGTCTTTTTAATGGTCAATTTAAACAGTCAGGCTTCAACTAGTCGTGAACAGGGGGTTGATTGGTCTAAGTATAACGGTAATAGTGGGACATTCGGCTATAGTACCGATAAGTTTGTATTCTCGCAGGCTGGTGGCTTCTATGGCGGTACTAATATCCCTCAGACCACTTACAATACCCAAGTGGCTAGTGCTAAGAAGGCTGGTAAACGGGTGCATACCTATTTATGGGACGGTGTTGGTGGCAATATGACTAATGCTAAGGCGATGATGGACTATTACTTACCACGGATTAGGACGCCCAAGGGCAGCATTGTCGCACTAGACTATGAGGACGGTGCTTCTAATAGTGCGACAGCCAACACTAATGCCATTCTAGCCCAGATGAAGCTTATTAAAGACGCTGGCTATACACCTATGTTGTATTCCGGCAAGGCCTATTTAAACGCCCACGTTAATGTTAGCTTGATTTTAAAGGCATACGGTAGCTGTCTATGGATACCTGAGTATCCGGACTATCTGGTTAGAACTAAGCCTGATTACAACTGGTTCCCTAGCATGGACGGCGTGGCTATCTTCCAATTCACTAGTATGTATAAAGCAGGTGGATTAGACGGCAATGTCGATTTAACGGGCATTACTAAATCAGGCTACACGACTGTTAGCAAGAAACAAGCTCAAACCAACGTTAATAAGGCTCAGGCAGCTAAGAAAGCCACCTTTAAGGTCGTTAAATATGACCAGCGAGGGGTGTTCTATCCTAATCGGACTCTGGCCGTACGATATACGGATAGCGACAAAGTTAGTCAAGTGGCTACCTATTACAAAGGTGAAAGTGTAACTTACAACGCGGTTATTATCGAACACGACTATGTATGGGCACGCTACACCCGCTCAAACGGCCTATATGGCTTTATCAAGCTAGGTGGCACCAACGGACATGACTACGGGAAGCGAGTTACTGGTCAGCTGGTTAGTCATACGTATTACACAGTCAAGTCTGGCGACAGCTGGTGGTCAATCGCTCAGCACAACGGCCTAAGCATGACTACATTAGCTAGTCAGAACGGCAAGACGATTTACACCACTATCTATCCCGGCCAGCGATTGGTGGTGCGGTAATGGCACAATACGATGATACAACTAAGTTATTAATGGATATTCAAAAGGATGTGGCTGCCACCAAAACGAAAGTTGAGAACATCGAAGAAAAATTGAATCAAGTTGACGATATTGGCGACAAAGCAGACAAGGCACTGGCCAAGTCCATCGAGGTTGAACACGAAATAGGACGGGTTACTCAGATACAAAATTGGGTTATCGGTGTCCTAGTTTCCGGCGTTCTAGTTACGTTGCTGGTATATGTTGCTGAGAAGTTTTTATAGGAGGATATTATGAAAAAAATTAGTTTTAAGAATGCCGATGGAAGCTTGAATGGTAAGTTGATTGCTGGGATTATTTCGTTGCTGATCGTTTTGATTCAACAGGTACTAGCTGTATTTGGCATCAAGTTTGCCGGTGACTGGTCAGCCATTGTTGCTGTTATCAACACGGTTCTAACCATCCTTGGTATGCTGGGAGTTATTACTGACGTTCAAACAGTTTCGGCACCAACAGTTAAAAGTGATGAGGAAAGCCAAATTGAAGCGACCGCTAATCAGGCCGCTGACGAATTACAAGCACCCACGTCTACAGTCGCTGTAGTGAATAGTTCTGCATCATCTGACACTGAAACGGCGTCAGAATCCGCCTCACAAGCAGGCGAAAAGTAGTATAATTAAACATTGAATTTGCTAATCCCCTGCGTTTCGGCGTGGGGGATTTTTTTGTTAACAAAATATATAAAAAAGAGCCAGTCAAGACTGGCCCAATGTTTAAATAAATAAAATGGGTGTTCTGTTTCTCCTAAGATAATAGAGAACACAGTTATTATACATTAAACCTGATTAATATAACAAGGGCTTATTAATATTTTTCTATAGATTACTTTCGGTATTGTGATATAAACCGACAAGTGTTATTATGTCCCTTGTCCTGTTATTAGTATCACAGCTTTCAAATCCCCCCAAGATTGTCGGTTAGTGGTGCCGGAAGTGATGAGGATAATCTTCTGCTTGATGGGTGGAAGATTTTTTTGTGTTGCTTGCCTGTATATTTTGTTAGTGAGAGTTTAGATTTAGCATTATTAGCTGTCAATATAGCTAATTAGATAACTACAAGACTTTACAGAATAGCAAGTAATAAGTATAATATTAATTGTCTCTAGTGTAGTTTCTAGATGATAGTTATAACTTGATTAATTCCCCTGCGTTTCGGCGTGGGGGATTTTTTTATGTATTACCCGCCTAGGTGTAAGTGTGCTTTTTTGCTTGAGCCTAAACCCTTATGGAATAAGGTGTCAAGGCACGTTTAAATGTTTTTGGTGCACTTTTAAGTGCAAAAAGTCAGCATAATTTAGTATTTTTTAGCAAGAGTGCACCAAAAAGTGCACCATTATATCTATTTATATAGTTTTAAAGCNAAACCCTTATGGAATAAGGTGTCAAGGCACGTTTAAATGTTTTTGGTGCACTTTTAAGTGCAAAAAGTCAGCATAATTTAGTATTTTTTAGCAAGAGTGCACCAAAAAGTGCACCATTATATCTATTTATATAGTTTTAAAGCGATTATGAAAAATAAAAAACGCCGTCAATTCAACGATTGACGACGCTCAAGGTTGGTACTGATAATCAATTTAAGGAGAGTACAGGATTTGAACCTGCGCGCCGGTATTAGCCGGTTCGCCGGATTTCGAGTCCGGTGCATTACCACTCTGCCAACTCTCCATATGGTACTTAATAAGTATAGCATAATTTTCTGCTGGAATAAATATTTATTCAAAAGATTTAAAGGTAGCGTCAAATATTAGATTGACGCTAAGATTTTAAGACGATTAGTCAACAACGTGCAAAATATTAACCGTAATAATGATCAAATGTTGTATCAATTAATTTATCGTGGCTAGCAAGAGGCTTAGCCACGATTATTAAGATTTTAATGCAATATTTAGAATCCGGTTAAATCGATTAATTAAGCATAAAAAAGCCACTTAAAATATAAAATACTTGGATTTACCGCTATACTAAGCCCGGTATAAATTTTATTTATGGGGGGTAACAAATGAATAATAGAGAACTTGGTCGGTGGCAAGAGCATAAACATATTGGCGACTATGGCTGGGGGATTATATTATGTGTCATCATACTCTGTTGTATTGGTATGTGGGCTGTTTACTATGCTTGTCTGCATGATTTAAAAGTGATTGATCCTGTTCGGACGACAATGATGCAGTGTCTCTGGTACCTTGTGGGTGCATTGATAGCGACAACGATGCTTCACCTAAGTGAAAAACAATTGATGCAGTGGGCCCCGATTGGCTATTCAATTGGCATGCTGTTATTGATACTTTTATTGGTCTTCTATAGTCGAGAATATTATGTTCAAACAGGGGCTAAAAGTTGGTTTGCAATTGGTACACTGACTTTTCAACCAGTTGAAGTTATGAAACCGCTCTATATTTTAATGATGGGCCGGTTAATCGTTCAAGATCAACAGTGGGGACCCCACAATAATTTTAATGCGGATTGGCGGTTGACACGTCGCTTAGTTATTTACACTTTTCCAATTATTGTTGCGTTGAAAATCATCAATGATTTTGGAACGACGTTAGTTTTTCTGACAATTTTTATTGGTATGCTCATTGTTTCACCATGCCGGTTTAGTTTTTTGTGGCGTGTGTTATTGGTGGCCGGATCCATTGGGGTTGTTTTAATTTTGTTAGCGACATCGAGCACGGGCCAATCTCTGTTATCTCATATCGGATTTAAATTGTACCAGTTTGATCGCATCAATACGTGGCTTAACCCAAGCAATGGCGTCTCGGATCAAAGCTATCAATTGTGGCAAAGTATGCGAGCGGTTGGGGTGGGTGGATTAACTGGGAATGGTGTAACTCATAACGCTGTTTATGTGCCAGTTAGGGAATCAGATATGATTTTTTCGGTTGTTGGTGAGACAACTGGGCTCATTGGCTGTAGTGTCTTACTTATCGTTTACATGTACTTGTTTTATCTAATTTTTCGCTCAGCATTCGCTAGTCGACGTCGATTTTATGTCTATGTTTCCACTGGAGTAGCCGTAATGCTAGCTTTCCATATGTTTGAAAACATTGGCATGACGATTGGGCTGTTACCTTTAACGGGAATTCCGTTACCTTTTGTTAGTCAGGGAGGTTCGGCCATAATTGGCGATTTTATGGGGGTTGGCTTGGTTCTTGCGACACAGTATCCTAACGTGCGCTCCATTTTTTCGGTACCGAGAATTTTTCACTAAGTAACAGGATTTTTGTGGCAATTAAAGTCCAAATTTCAAGCTAGACAGTACGAGTAATTTGTTTAGAGATAAATAGTTAAGAAAAAGTTACGATTATAAAGGAAACCTAAAAAGTATAAATAATCACTTGTTAATGATTATCATTAGCTGGTTTCTATTGACGGTTAAAGATCTTGAAACTATGATAGCATTGTTGATTACATCAGCAATAAAAATCAGTTGCAATTAGGTGAGGTTACTTTAAGAATATAGGTTATCGCCCAGAAATGTCGAGAGACAGGAATGAGTAAAGCAGAATTTGCCGAATTAAGGCTCTTTCAAGATAACTAGACTAGTTCTTACGTCTTAAAGTGCTAAAACTCAATGAATGCGTCGATGCAAAAATCGTTATCCATTTTAGTTTTTTACCCCATTAGCTGCAATTTGCTAATGGGGTTTTATTTGCCTAAAAACAACTTGAACATGGAAAGGAGTCACCATGACAAGTTTAAAAAGAGGGATTAAAGTACGTTCTGTGGTGGGAACGATGATGTGGCTTGGACTAAGTATTGGAATATTGCTTATGATTGGCTGGTGCATTGCCAAGATGAACCTGCCGCTCAGTCGATTACCCACTCAGGGTTATTTAGATACTACGGGAGGTAAAGACTACTTAACAATGTCACATTTAGTAGCGGCTGCGTTACGAACAACAACGAGACTATTCATTGGAATGGGCTACTCAATATTGTTTTCTTTGATTTTTGGCATATTAGCAGCGCGCTATCGAAGTGCACGCTATGTTATTTTGCCGATTGTTAATTTATTGGAGTCAGTGCCGTTATTGGGATTTTTAACGTTTACAACTGCATGGTTCATGGGATTGTTTCCCAATAATGTGCTGGGTGTTGAGGCCGTTGCTATTTTCGGCGTTTTCACTGCACAGGCCTGGAATATTATGTTGGCTCTCTATCAGTCACTTCGGGTTACGCCCGAAGACTTGATGACAGTGGCTAAGCAATTTGGCTGTAATAGCTGGCAACGATTCTGGCGCTTAGAATTTCTTTATGCGACGCCAAGCATTCTATGGAATATTGTCATTTCTCAATCGGCCGCTTGGTTTGCCCTAGTCGCTTGTGAACAAGCGACGATCGTGGTTCCTAAAAATGAAACATTAGTGCTACCAGGAATTGGATCATACATCCAGATTGCGCTTGATACAGCTAATTTTGGTGCTGTTATTAATGCAGTGATTGCGCTAGTTATCTGTGTGTTATTGGTCAATGTGTTTATTTTTCAACCGCTGATTAAAGGAACGGCACATTATAAATACGGTACGAGTACCGATAGCCAACTACCACAGCAATCGCAAGTCTATGATTTGATGGTTATGGCTAAAGTGCCGCTGTTAGTTAAGCGATTACATCGTCATATCCGGTATTGGTGGTTATATGGTGCTCCAAAGCAATGGCAAAAACTGGGCTTTTCACGGATTATACAAATATAAAAAAAATATACGGTATATTGGCGTATTGCATGGTGGCTAGTAATAGCTGTTGGTCTATATCGCTTGGGTGTATTACTAATAAAATATCTTGATTGGATTAATTTGAGTGTTTTGTTTAAATGGACCTTCCTAACAACTAGTCGTGTGTTGATAGCTGTTTTACTTTCGGCGCTTATTTTTATTCCACTTGCCGTATGGGTTGCTAGTAATGCGCGGCGGTTAAAACTGATTCAACCGGTTGGACAAGTTTTAGGATCAATTCCCGCGGATATTTATATTCCAATTGTTGCATTAATGATTACGTTGACAGGGACGACACAGCATTGGTGGGTCATTCCATTGATAATGACTGGAACTCAATGGTACTTTTTTTTCAACATTATCGCGGGGTATCTGGCAATTCCCAGTGATATCAAAGATGTTGTTAATATTTTTCACCTGTCAGGGTGGCGTTGGTGGACACACTTTTTAATTCCATCACTGTTTCCATCGTTCATTACCGCAATTATTAATGCTGCTGGGGCAGCCTAGAATGCTGATATTGCGGCTGGATTGATTAGCTGGGGTACCCACCAGTATGCGGTTACTGGACTTGGTGCTTACATTGCCCAAAATATCAATAATAAGCCTGCAGAAGCAACTGGAGTACTGATTATTTGTGTCATTGTTGGGTTATGCGTTGTGTTGATTTGGCAACCATTATATCGATTTGCTGAACGTCGCTTTCATTATTAATACGAGGAGGAGTTTAAGTTGAAAAAAGCAGTTTTATTAGATGTTGATCACGTTTCAAAGTCATTTATACTTTCAAAACAACGGCAGTCTGAACTGATTTTGGAAGCGGTTAGTTTGCAGGTTCAAACCCACCAGTTTATTAGTATTATTGGTTCGTCTGGTGTCGGAAAATCAACACTATTACGAATGATTGCGGGGATTATTCGGCCCAGCTATGGCGCCATTACTTTTGATGGTAATTTAGTCACGGCTCCTAATCGCCGTATGAGTATGGTATTTCAGAACTTTGCGCTATTTCCATGGTTGACAGTACGTCAAAATATCATGTTTGGCCTAGAAAGTCAGCTTAATTCTGACTGTCAATATGTTGACAATCAAATTGACAATTTAATTAATTTGATTGGTTTAAAAGGGTTGAAAAATGCGTACCCCTATGAACTATCTGGAGGGATGAAACAACGCGTTGGTTTTGCGCGTGCACTTGCTGTTGAGCCAGAACTGCTCCTTTTGGATGAACCGTTTTCAGCACTGGATGTTTTAACAGGGCAGCGGTTAGGGCAAGATTTGATCACATTATGGGAACGCAGGAAATTTAAAATGCAAGCGATTGTTTTGATAACGCATAATATTTCTGAAGCGGTTCGTCTTTCAGACGTCATTTATGTTCTAGGAGGGAAACCTGCACAAATTATGAACACTTATCAGATTAAGACGCCTAGAAATCAACGTACTGAGCAACAAATTTGGGCCAAGACAATGGCAATTACTGATCAATTTAAGCGCGATATGAATGAAATGCGGGGGGACTGAGTTTATGAGAAGGCGGCAACTACCTAAATGGAAAAGAAAACGACTAATTGTACTAGTAACGAGTTGTATAACCTTTATGTTAGTAGCTTTCACAATTCAAGGTATTCGGTTATTTGACATGTTGCACTCGTTCCATGAGTCACGAGTTATTAAGTCGCATCATAATTTGACCCAGCAACCGGTCAGTACTTTTTTATTGATGGGGTTAGATAATAGTGGCAAGCGCAAATTATCGACAACGCGCACGGATGGAATGATGGTAGTCATTGTAAACCATAAAACTAAAACAATGACCTTATGTAGTTTATTACGGGATACTTTTGTTAAGATCCATTCGCAGCAATATCATGGTTATCAGCGCATTGAATCGGCGTATACCTATGGTGGTGATGCAGCGGCGATAGCGACCGTTGAACATTATTTGAATTTACCAATTGATTATTATCTAACTGTTAATTGGGATGGTTTTATTAGGGCAATCGATGATATTGGTCCCGTTGAAGTTAATGTTGATCGTGATTTTATCGGACAAGATTACTGGGGAAAACCAGAAAAATTTAAAGCAGGTTTGCAATCGATGTCTGGTGCACGTGCATTAGCCTATGCACGCGAAAGACATATTGACAACGATCAACACCGTGGTTTTCGGCAGCAAGCCGTCTTTTACGCAATGGTCAAGCGCTTGAATCAGGAAGGGCTTTCGTCTAAAGGGGCCAAAGTTGTCGGTGATTTGAAAGATCAAATGAGGACTAATTTGACGAATCACGATATGTTAACACTGTTTAAAAGTCGTAAAACTTTTAAGCGATATCGAGTAAAACGATTGACATTTCAGTGGCGAACGTTTGATGTTGCTGGCCGTAGTATGGTAGAGGTTTATCCGGACAGTCGCGTACAGGTGAGTCGGCAACTACAAGCCGCCGCTGGGCTACGGCCAGACTTGCCTTCGCAGACCTTTACAACCAATGGACATTATCGGTATGCCAGCGATGAAAGCGTTGAAAGTAAGGCTGATGAAGCTAAGGCTGATACGCATTATGGCCAATCGCATGTGTACGTAGGTCATGCTGGTAATACTACTATTGGTAAATTACCAGCAGCGGTGCCGTTGAAAAATGGTTTCCGAGTTTCAGATAGGACTGAAACGATGTACACGGTACATTAGATTCCGATAATCGTTAGCAAGTGGACACTATTCAGTAACCAAAACGAGCCAGACAGTTTTAAGTGCTATAGTCCCCTTAAGGTTGATAGATGAAATGATATACTTCATCTATCAATTTTAAGGAGATTTTATTATATCTAGAACCAATTTTATGGTCACAGAAAAATTAGCTATTATTCTGGGTCTTGAAAAAACTAACCTGACTAAATCAACGTGTTTTAAAGCGTGTGGTATCGCTCGAAGTACTTTCATCAGATGTCAAAATTTTTATATGCAGGATGGTCTGGAAGGATTAAAAGAACAGCACAATTGGATTCGATATATCTCAGAGATTAAGCGGCAGGCCATATCAGCGTACTTGAATGATGAAAGTAGTTTGTGGGATATTCAAATCAGATTTGGCCTTAGAAGTACTAGACGGCTGGAGGACCGGATCAGTGAATTGCTGGTCCACATTATGAGTAGAAAAATAACTTTTGAAGAACGCATTAGAATCGTTGAATACATTACGGTGAGTGAACATGCATATTCCCGAGCAGCGAAACATTACAATGTATCTTATCAGCAAATCCGTTTCTGGATGCTCAAAACCACCACCAATGGTTACATCGCACTTAAAGACCGGCTTGGATGGACGAAACCAATTGAAAAAATGACTGAGGTTGAACGACTAAGGCTCAAGAAACGTCAACTTAAGATTCAAATCAAGGAGCAGGAGGTTTGACTTCTTTTTAAAAAAATCCAAAAAATACAGCACAAAGATTGAATGCACAACATAAATTAGCCTATCAAGGAATCAAAACCGTCGGCTCGGATATTCATGGTGTTCAGGCCACCTTGTTTAGCAAGCCAGGTTTGTCGCGCTCAGTCTATAATAAGTGGCTTCATCATGAATCGATTGGTTTTGGGTTTTCAGTTAAACACTTGATGTCTGTATCTGTACTCCATCTAAAATGTTAAAGTTGTATTAAGCGGCCTCAACGCATCAAACAAACTAAGTAAGAAATTAAATCAAGTAACTCAGTCTAACCAAGTAGGATTATCCGATTCCACCGAAGTCGTTTATGGGCTAATAACAAGCACAAAGCCCGATTTACGGCGCTCTAAAACATCTTTAGTTAAGTCAGCCAACCAGCGAGGCGGTGGTTGATACCTTTAACCAGGCTTTTAATACTTTAATGAAATCATACGAATAGTACAAAGAAACGGCTCTACCGCATTTGAATACCGCGATGAAGCCGTTTGAAAAGTAATTAAAAATCATATTATTTCATTCATCAACTTGACAAGGACTGATGCCCCCAAAAGAGCTTTTAAATAATAATTTCATTCATAACCTTTAACTTCATCCAGATGCCGAAACGCACACGACCATACCATTTTCCCGATATGGTCGTATGCGTCTCAGTTTAGGTTGAAAAGTTTACTTCTTTTCCTGCACAATGTAGTGGGGCCGGTGTTTTGATTCGATATAAATTTTACCAATATAATTACCGATAATCCCCAGACAGAACAGCTGGATGCCGCCGATTAAGAGCAAAATTGTGACGGTTGAAGCCCAACCACTGACGCTGTTATCAAATAATATTTTACGAATAATAACGACAAATATACTGATAATTGAGATTAGTGAGAGCAAGCCACCGGTGAAGGTCGCAATCTTCAGGGGTACATCTGAAAAGTCGACGATAGCGTCCATTGAATAATTGAACAGCTGCCAAATTGACCAGTGTGTTTCGCCAGCGGAGCGGGGCTGATTCTCAAACTTCAAATAAGTCGTTCGGAAACCGACCCAGTTGAAGATGCCTTTTGAAAATCGGTTATATTCGGGCAATTCCAAGATGGCATCAACCATCTGACGTGTCATTAACCGGTAATCACGGGCGTTTGGAATAATTTGTACTTTTGAAATTTTGTTGACAACTGAGTAAAACGAGCGTGATAAGAATGACCGAATCATTGGTTCACCGACACGATTTTCCCGCATTGTTCCGATACAGTCATAGTCACCGGTTTGAAGCATCGCCAGCATTTTAGGCAATAAAGTTGGTGGATCTTGTAGATCAACGTCCATGACGGCGACGTAATCGCCGATAGTGTGTTCTAAGCCGGCTAATAAACCAGCTTCCTTACCGAAATTTCGCGAAAAGGAGACATAGTGAACAGTGTCAGGATGGGCGGCGTTTAAAGTTCGTAGTACGTTCAAAGTGTCGTCAGATGAGCCATCATTAACGAAAACATATTCAGTAGTGATATCCTTGAACGACTCTGGATTATCTGCCAGGACTTTTTCAACGGTGTTATAAAAGATTTCAATCGTTGGTTCCTCGTTATAGCATGGAACAACAAGACTCATGGTTTTCATGATAATTGTATCCGACCTTTTTATAATTTTTAGATTGATCTATTAATCAGGGCTCCTACTGATTAATAAAGAAAGGAATTTTAAACCAGTATGAATATCATAGCTTGAATTAAGGTATAAAGCAATCAAATATCAAACCACAAAAATTGTAATGATGTCACGATAGCTTGTCAATTACACCACCAATCAAGTACGTCGACAGCGATGCGTCATGTTATTTCAAATTTCACACCTGGCAGTGTTGAGTAGTTTGCAAAAAAACAACTCCAACTGGGCACAGTAGCATGGCCCGTTGAAGCTGTTGGAAAAGTGATTATTGTGATTTATCTTTTTGAGATTGGGCGATGGGTGTCAAGGTGGACTTAGAAATATTCACAACCGTCAAATTTATATTTTGACAACCGAAATGCCCAATTAGCGGATATGAATCTATAGCCGTAAACAGCTAATTATTTGCGAGTGAAACCCAATTAGTGGCCTGAATGGTATCAATTCGATAGACAGCGATGGTGACGTCTTTTAAGGATCCATAAAGTGTCCCTACAATTGTTAATGGTGAAACGGAATCGCCCACGCGTACTTGCCAGGTACAGTTGTTGTGGAAGTTCGTCGGTCGATACGCAGTTCAATATGTTGATTGCTCAGCGAATTGATAACGAGACGCGAGGGTGACAGGCTAATGATATCACCATCAATCGGGGCATTAATCACCGGACTGGTCGGTTGTATGGCTAATAGCCCGATTTGTTGGGGTGATGTGGCAGTGGGAATCGCCGTATAAGTACCAGCGACAGGTGCCTGAAGACTATTTCGTTTTTGATGACGTGAGAACCACATGTTTACCGCGCTCCTTACTTGGTGCTTGTCTTGATCGCCTTATTTAATAACAGCATAAATTATGGAACCCGTCCCAGGTCAAGCAATTGCGGGCAGTATTTTTGTCGTGAAATGCTATAATAGTTAAGAAATCTTAGGATGGTTAACGAACGGGGTGGTCAAGATGGACTTTGTAGAATTGACACCGATCGCATTGGGGCATACACCACTTGGCACACGCGGACTGAATCCCCATATTCATGATTGGCAACTCGATTGGCAAAAACTAAGTAGTTTGATTGCTGATAATCAAGACGTGATGATGCAGGTGGACGCCGGACTTGCTGAAGATTGGTTGAATACGCACGGCACCATTTGGGACAATGTACAAGGCTATCACCGCTACCCGAATGACAACCGGGCGTTTGATGACACCGTTTTTTGGGCGGCGTCTACTTGGGCGACACCGGCAATTGTTGTGACTTTTCATAATGAAATTAGTCGGGCTTTCGGCTGCTATCGGGTCGGAACTGACCCTGATTTTCATTACTTAGGGCCACGCGGACGTGCATATTAATCCCTTATTGTCATTAACAAATTGGAGGAAAAGACGTGAAAATTGGAATCGACAAGTTGCATTTTGCAACTTCACATTTATACGTAGACATGGCGGAACTGGCAACAGCTCGCCAGGCAGAACCTGATAAGTATTTGATTGGTATTGGTCAGTCTAAAATGGCGGTGATTCCGCCGAGTCAGGATGTAGTGACGTTAGCTGCTAATGCTGCCGCACCGATGCTGACAGCGACTGACATTGCGGCTATTGATTTATTAGTCGTCGGTACCGAGTCGGGGATCGACAATTCCAAAGCGAGTGCGATTTACGTCGCTAAGTTGCTCGGTTTGAGTCAGCGGGTTCGAACAATTGAAATGAAAGAAGCCTGCTATGCGGCGACGGCTGGTGTCCAACTGGCCCAAGATCACGTGCGTGTTCATCCAGATAAAAAGGCGCTGGTCATTGGTAGTGACGTGGCACGCTACGGATTGAACACACCGGGCGAGCCAACTCAAGGTGGTGGGGCGGTTGCTATGTTAATTAGTGCGGATCCTAAAGTATTAGTACTGGGTACTGAGTCAAGTCTACTGAGCGAAGATGTGATGGACTTTTGGCGACCGTTGTATCATACAGAAGCCCTAGTTGACGGCAAATACTCGTCTAATATCTATATTGATTATTTTCAAGATGTGTTTAAGAATTACCTGCAAACGACTCAAACTAGTCCAGACACACTGACGGCCTTGGTTTTTCATTTGCCATATACAAAGATGGGACTTAAAGCGCTTCGAAGCGTGTTACCATTAGTTGATGCCGAGAAACAAGCCCAGTGGTTGGCGCACTTCGAACATGCGCGTCAGCTAAATCGACAAGTTGGTAACTTGTATACTGGTTCACTCTATTTGAGCTTGTTATCGCAGTTACTGACTGATCCTCAGTTACAACCAGGGAATCGACTCGGATTATTCAGTTATGGCTCGGGTGCCGAGGGTGAATTTTATACCGGGGTTATTCAGCCGGATTATCAGACCGGTTTAGATCATGGCCTACCACAACGGTTGGCTCGTCGTCGCCGAGTTAGTGTGGCGGAGTATGAAGCCTTATTCAGTCATCAATTGCAATGGCGGGCCGATGATCAGTCGGTCAGCTATGCTGATGATCCCCATCGATTCGTATTGACCGGTCAAAAGAACGAACAACGTCAATATTTGGATCAACAAGTTTAAACAAAAAAGTCACTTGTTACTAGCAAATTTGCTAGACAAGTGACTTTTCCTATTTGAAGTTATTGGTCATAATTTGACCATCTTGGACACTCAACAGCGTCTTGTCAGTGGTATCTGGTTGTAGCAACTGAATCGTGTAACCAGCGGCAAGATTCTTTTGGAGCGATTTTGACAACGATTTAAAATTCGAAGTAATCGTGGTGATTGCTTTTTGGTTTTGAGATGGATATGATTTAATCGTCTTCAAAGATTTAACGTACTTTTTATTGGTTGGCGTAATCGTATATGTTTTCGTTGACTTGGTGAATGCAACGGTACCAATCGATTGATAGTTAGATTGTAATTGTTTAAGGATATTTTCTTCATTCAACTTAGTCGTTGCGGCCGCGCGTTTGGTGCTGGCTTCGTTAAAAACGACTTGTGAGGAACTCAAGCTCGTTGATTTGGACTTGCTGGTACTAGCGCTAGTACTCGTGCTAGATGATGCTTTGCGCGCCGATTGCTGTGACTGGTTGTATGGCCAGTAAGGCAATTTAACGACCGCGTAGATGGTGACCAGGGCGCTGAGGACCGTAATTAGTGTTAGAAATTTCCAACCACCACCGGTTTGACGTGCGTAAATCACGGAAAATAATGCTAATAGAAAAACAATCAAGCCCATAATGGCTAGGAACAACATGTAACCAACTCCCAATGTTTAAAATAGTATAATCATTATACCATTGAACTATTGGCTGTTCGTCACAGATTTGAAATATTTTGAAAAGAGATCCGACTAATAACCAATTTGACGCCAGCACTTTTTCTGTCGATACATCGGGAGAATCAGGCGCCGCTGATTCAATAGCAATGGTGCTACCACCAAATCACAGTAACGCCACAGTGGGATAGTGTTGATGCCTGGCGCAAGGTGCCTGCAGCGTATCTCTCAGCGCACGGTTGTTTACAACAAGTGGGTGGTATATTTACGAGCTACCGATAAATAGGTGCGACGAGTAGGTATCGCGCTTCGATTAGGCTTGAAAGAGGACGGATTGCCAATTTACAAACGGCGATACTAACGAATCGGGGTGATGATGACTTTTTTATTCAGAAGGCAATCGGTTGGGCATTGCGGGATTATGGCAAGGTGAATTCGGAATGGGGGCGTGCTTTTGTCGCAAATAACGTGCTCTCGTCCCTGGCACGGCGGGAAGGGTGTAAATATTTGTGAGTGGAATCTGTAGGCATGCCATCAACCTGCTCTAAAAACTGGCGAACAAAAAAGATGACAAATTGAATTGTCATCTTGTGGGTGATAGTTTACTGAAACAGCATGTCGCGATATAAACCGACAACTTTGCCTAATACAGAGACGTTGTTCAAGATAATTGGGGCCATCGTGTCGTTCTCAGGTTGTAGTCGGTAGTGATCGGCCTCTTTGAAGAATCGCTTGCAAGTCGCTTCATTTTCATCGGTCATGGCAATGATGATATCACCATTGTCAGCGGAACTTTGACGCCGAACAATGACTTGATCACCATTCATGATACCGATATTGATCATACTTTCGCCACGGATGGTGAGCATGAAAAGGTCGCCACCGAATGATTCAAGTTCCTTAGGAATTGGAAAATAATCCGTCGCTTCCTGTACGGCAAGAATTGGTTGGCCGGCGGTTACCGTTCCAAGTACCGGAATTTGATGTGGCGTAGTTTCGACGCCCAGTGCTTCGAAACCGGCTGGCGTTACCTCAATGGCACGTGGCTTAGTTGGGTCTTTTTGGATGTAACCTTTTTTTTCTAGCCGTGAAATGTGGCCGTGAACGGTCGAAGTCGAAGATAAGTCAACGGCTTCACCAATCTCACGAACGGTTGGCGGGTATCCTTTTTCATTGACACGTTCATAAATAAAGCGAAGAACGGCCATTTGTTTGCTTTCCGATGTTTTACTCATCTTGGCACCTCATTTTTTATTTTCATTATTGGTTAAACCAATTGTAGCATAGCGTTTCATAGCTTTCAAACAAATGTTCGGTTGACAAACACTATTAATTGATTTAGGGTCTACTTTCGTGTATATTTCAAGAGTGAAAGGGGCTGCTGATTTGATTTCAAAAGAATTGCTTGCTCGGATCAATGAGTTAGCTCATAAGGCGAAAGCCGAGGGGCTCACCGAGCTAGAAGAAGCCGAACGTCAAGAGTTGCGGCAAAAATACTTGAAGGAATTTCGCGCCGGTTTTCGGCAACAAGTTGAAATGCTTCAGGTTTATGATAAAGATGGTAAAGAGGTTACGCCAGAAAAGGTCCGTCAAGTGCAACGCGATCGCGGTCTTCGAGATGATTAACCGATTTCAGGAAAATTTGTCAACTGACAAATTTTCCTTTTCTTTTATTATTAATTTGTGTAGACTAGTTTAATGAAGACTGTAATAAGGGAGGGGAATGACTGTGTCTACAGGAATTTGGATTTTAATCGTCGTTATCGGCGTATTGGTTGGGTTAACTGGTGGTTTCTTCGGTGCCCGGCACTATATGCAAAATTACTTGAAGCAAAATCCACCAATTAGTGAAGAGATGCTTCGTAGTATGATGATGCAAATGGGTCAACGCCCATCCGAAAAGAAGTTACATCAGATGTTGAATTCGATGAAAGCTGCATCTAAAAACGATAACAAGTAGTAAAAAGTGTCGGCTCGCTTTAAATTGCGATCACCGACACTTTTTTATTATCGAACTTAATGTTTCTGACGGGTTGTAGCAGGATCAACGTATTTGAACGTTGGGTCGATTTGACGATCCAAGTCGTCAAAAGCGTGCAACATTTTAGTCTCAATTTGTTTTTGACCAGCTTCATCCAATTTCAGTTTACGATCAATATCAATCGGTTGACCGAAACGGACGGTAACCCGCTGACGGCTAAAGAGTTGTTTGAAGGTCAATGGGCCTTGGTAAACGGTTGGGACTAGTGGAACACCGGCCATCTTAGCGATGACGGTTGCACCGCCCTTAAGTTCTTGTGAGTGGCGCGTTCCTGATGGAAACATGATTAGTGAAAGCTTACCGCTGCGCAAAAATTTGACGGGGGTCTTGATTGCTGAAGGTCCTGGATGTTGCCGATTGACAGGAAAGGCGTTCGCATGAACGAGAATGAACCGCAGAACGGGATTCTTAAATAGTTCTTCCTTAGCCATAAAGCTAAATTTCATTGGGCTGCCAGCCAGTGCATAGTACAACGGGTCAAACCACGTGCGGTGTGGCCCAACTAAGATATAGGCCCCCTCTGGTAGGTTTTCCCGTCCTTGATAGCGGGGCCGACCGTTAATAATGGTGATGATTAGCCGGACTAGTCCGCGCATAAATGAATAAAACATCACGATCTTCCTTTCGTTTAATAACTGCTCACAGTATGACGAAATTTGGCAAATTCTGCAAGTTAATTGTATGATAGCTGTGCGACGAATTGAATGGAGAGGTGGCCGAATATGGCAGACGTCACGTTACACGCCGATGAGCGTATTGATCAATTATATAGTCAAGATATTCAAATCATTCAAAGTTCTCAAGTCTTTGCGTTCTCACTGGATGCTGTTCTGTTGGGTGACTTTGCCCAGGTTGCGAAGGGCGTTAAGAGCCAGATCGTGGATCTCTGTGCTGGCAATGGCGCAGTAGGTCTATTCGCCAGTGCTAAAACTCAAGGCCATATTACGGCGGTCGAGATTCAGCCCCGGTTGGCCGATATGGCTCAACGCAGTGTTGTTTTGAACGATTTAACCCAACAAATGACAGTCCTGAACGAAGACTTACTGGAAATTACGCGCCAACTACCGAAAGATTCGGTGGATACAGTCTTATGTAACCCACCGTATTTTAAAGATCGACCGCAGAGCGTTAAAAATCCAAATCCTCATTTGGCGATTGCACGGCATGAACTGTCCGCTAATTTAGATCAGATCCTAGCGGTAACTAGTGATTTGTTAAAAATGAATGGTAAAGCATATTTTGTTCATCGTCCTGAACGACTAGATGACTTGTTCAGTACCATGGCGACCAATCGGTTGGCACCCAAACGGATTCGGTTCGTCCATCCCAAAGCACAACGGGAAGCGAACATGGTTCTGATCGAAATGATCAAGGATGGGAAACGCAACGGTGTTCGAATCATGCCACCGCTTGTCGTTTATCGTGATGATGGTGAATACAGGGAAGAGGTGCACACATTACTCTATGGCAAGCACAAGTAAGCCGGCTGCGTCCACGACGGCAACCAAAAAATATTATTTTTATGTCCTATTATGTGCTGATCAAACGTTGTATGGTGGTTTTACGGATAACTTGCAGCGACGATTAGCAACGCACAATGCGGGCAAAGGGGCTAAATATACGCGGGTCAGCTCACGGCGGCCTTTGCAATTAATTTACCATGAAACTTTCAGTGACAAATCAAGTGCGTTAAAGGCTGAATATGCCTTCAAACACCAATCGCGAGCTGCCAAGCTAAAATACTTGTCAGCTCACGATGTAAAAATTTAGCGAAGTTTTCACAATTTATGATTCTATTTCTCGCATTTACTGTTATAATATTTACTGTATCAATATATAGGAGGAATTTTTGTAATGAAAATTATTGCATATGCTGTACGTGATGACGAACGTCCATTCTTCGATACTTGGATGAAAGAAAACCCAGATGTTGAAGTTAAATTAGTTCCAGAATTACTTACTGAAGACAACGTTGACTTAGCTAAAGGCTTCGACGGTGCCGATGTATACCAACAAAAGGACTATACTGCTGAAGTATTGAACAAGTTAGCCGACGAAGGGGTTAAGAACATCTCTCTTCGTAACGTTGGTGTTGATAACTTGGACGTTCCTACTGTTAAAGCACGTGGCTTAAACATTTCTAACGTACCTGCATACTCACCAAATGCGATTGCTGAATTATCAGTAACGCAATTGATGCAATTATTACGTCAAACCCCATTGTTCAACAAGAAGTTAGCTAAGCAAGACTTCCGTTGGGCACCAGATATTGCCAAGGAATTAAACACCATGACTGTTGGTGTTATCGGTACTGGTCGGATTGGCCGTGCTGCCATCGATATTTTCAAAGGCTTCGGCGCTAAGGTTATCGGTTACGATGTTTACCGGAATGCTGAACTTGAAAAGGAAGGCATGTACGTTGACACCTTGGACGAATTATACGCCCAAGCTGATGTTATCACGTTACACGTTCCTGCATTGAAGGATAACTACCACATGTTGAATGCGGATGCCTTCAGCAAGATGAAAGATGGCGCCTACATCTTGAACTTTGCTCGTGGGACACTCATCGATTCAGAAGACTTGATCAAAGCCTTAGACAGTGGCAAAGTTGCCGGTGCCGCTCTTGATACGTATGAATACGAAACTAAGATCTTCAACAAAGACCTTGAAGGTCAAACGATTGATGACAAGGTCTTCATGAACTTGTTCAACCGCGACAATGTTTTGATTACACCACATACGGCTTTCTACACTGAAACTGCCGTTCACAACATGGTGCACGTTTCAATGAACAGTAACAAACAATTCATCGAAACTGGTAAAGCTGACACACAAGTTAAGTTTGATTAATCTCGATTATCACTGAAAATGGCGTCACTCATCTGAGTGACGCCATTTTTTATGCTTTCACCTAAATGGGGCCTTTTCGAAGCGTTAACCCCAAGCGTACTTTCAATGCTGTTATTATCCATAACAAAAAGCCCACAATAGAGCTGGTTGCACGACTGTGGGCTTCACAAGTGAGCGATTTTGTTAGCGATAACACAATTAAGTGTTGCTAGGTAAAGGTCTTGCTAGCACGTACTTACCGTGGTTGTTACCAGCATAAGCTGCTCGTAGCTTTAACGCCAGTATGCGTCTATGAAGCGCTGGCGGCTTGAAGAAGTGCTAGCAATAGTTCATTTAGTTCCGCTGGACTCTGGATGATTTGATCAGGAATTACGCTCGGTGTCACCTGGTCATTGCGCCGGTGATTAAACCAAAAAGTTTGCCACCCAGCGTGTTTGGCACTGGTCATGTCGAGTGCTGCATTGTCACCAACGTAAACGGCTTCGTTGGCCTTGATGCCAACCTGATGGGCCCACGTCGTGAAGATCGATGGGTCGGGTTTAGCAATACCCAATTCTTCTGAGATAAAGATGTTATCCGGATGCACGAAATGTTCAATTTGTAATTGATGTAACTTTTGATGCTGAATCGGCGCTGGCCCATTGGTAATGATACCAATTTTAAAAGCGTGACTGAGTTTAGTCAGCGTCGCACTCAGCCCATCGAAAAGGCAAATCTGATTTAGTTCCTGCTGATAGGCCATTTCAAATTGGATAGCCCGATCAGTGCTGATGTGGACTTTGCTGGGTGCTAACGCGTGTCGAATACGGGCGGTTTGCCACGCTTCCAGCGTCATAGTTGTATCAGTGACCTGGTTAAAGGTACGGTCATTAAAATCATGGAACCGGTTAAAAATTTGTGCCAATTCAGTGCTGCTCAAAGCCTGGTTAAAAGTTTTAGTTAAGGCAGCAGTGAACGGTGATTTTTGATCATACAACGTATCGTCAAGGTCAAAAATGATGGCTTTTATCATTATTAAGTGAGCCCCCTATGCGAGATTGTATTTTAACACACTTTCAGGAATTCACAAATTCTTGATGAAATTGCTTGCAAGCACTAGTAATTTTCGGTATACTAATTTTCGGTGTTAAAACCAATTCACACCTACTGCGATAATCATGGCGGTGCTCGGGAGAGTGCCATGATTAGTTGAACGGTGGGGAGGAATAAAACAAATTTTTTGGAGGCACATTTATTATGGCTGTTATTTCTATGAAACAATTGCTTGAAGCCGGTGTCCATTTCGGTCACCAAACTCGTCGTTGGAACCCAAAGATGAAACCATACATCTTTACGGAACGGAACGGCATCTACATCATTGACTTACAAAAGACGGTCAAGATGATTGACTCAGCTTACAACTTCGTTAAGGACGCTGCGGCTGATGATGGTGTTATCTTGTTTGTTGGGACTAAGAAACAAGCCCAAGATTCAATCGAAGAAGAAGCAACCCGTGCAGGTCAATACTACGTTAACCATCGTTGGTTAGGTGGGACTTTGACTAACTGGAACACCATCCAAACACGGATCAAGCGTCTTAAAGACTTGAAGAAGATGGAAGCTGATGGCACCTTCGAACGGTTACCTAAGAAGGAAGTTTCATTATTAATGAAGCAACGTGCCAAGCTTGAAAAGTTCTTGGGCGGTATCGAAGACATGCCTCGGATTCCAGATGTAATCTTCATCGTTGATCCTCGTAAGGAACAAATCGCCGTTAAGGAAGCTCAAAAATTGAACATTCCGATCGTTGCGATGGTTGATACGAACACTGATCCAGATGACATTGACGTTATTATTCCTTCAAACGATGATGCAATTCGTGCCGTTCGTTTGATCACTTCTAAGATGGCTGATGCTGTCATTGAAGGTCGTCAAGGTGAAGACGAAGATGTTACTGAAGATTCTTTCAAGGACAACAAGGACGCTAAGAAGTCCGTTGACTCATTGGAAGACATCGTTGAAGCTGTTGAAGGCGACAACGACGCCAAGTCTGACAAATAATTAATTGAAATAATTAGGCTGCCTAAAAATCGCGGACCATTACGGCCTGATTTTGCGGGCAGCTTTTTATCTAAAATCAAGATACTCAAAGGAGAGTAAACTATGGCAAAGATTTCTGCAGCACAAGTTAAAGAACTTCGTGATAAAACCGGTGTTGGTATGATGGACGCTAAAAAGGCGTTAGTTGAAACTGAAGGCGACATGGAAAAAGCCGTTGACGTTTTACGTGAAAAAGGGGTTGCTAAGGCCGAGAAGAAGAGTGGCCGGGTTGCTGCCGAAGGGATTGCTGCTGTTGCAATCAAGGACAACAAAGCTGCCATTGTTGAAATCAACTGTGAAACTGATTCAGTTGCTTCAACTGACAAGTTCAAGAACTTGGTAACTGAAGTTGCCGACAAGATCGCTGAAGAAGAACCAGCTTCCGTTGACGACGCCTTAGCTTTGAAGACGGCTAACGGGACGGTTAAAGATGACGTCATCGAAACGACTCAAGTAACTGGTGAAAAGATCAGTCTTCGTCGTTTCCAAGTTGTTGAAAAGGGTGCTGACCAAAGTTTTGGTTCATACATCCACAACGGTGGCCAAATTGCAGCCTTAGTTGTCTTAGACGGTGCTGACAGTGCTACTGCTAAGGACGTTGCCATGCACGTCGCTGCTATCAATCCTGAATATGTTAACCGTGAACAAGTTCCTGCTGACCGGTTAGCTCATGAAAAAGACGTGCTTGTTAAGGAAGCCTTGAATGAAGGTAAACCTGAAAAGATTGTTGAAAAGATGGTTGAAGGCCGTTTAAACAAGTGGCTTTCAGAAATTAGCTTGGATGACCAAGAATTCGTTAAGGATTCTGATCAAACTGTTGCGCACTTTGTCGAATCAAAGGGTGGCAAGGTTAGCTCATTCATTCGTTTTGAAGTTGGCGAAGGAATCGAAAAGAAGGCTGATAACTTCATCGATGAAGTTATGAACCAAATTAAAGACTAATTACTGACTAAGGGATTAGCTAATTGGGGATTACGACGGAAAGCAATTTTCGGCGTAGTCCCTTTTTGTAAAGTAACGGGTTGAAGCCGCTTTAAAAAGAGAATTCGGTTAATTTTTGCGCCGGATTACGGCTGATACCAAACGCTTATTGAAATATATGGTAAAATGATAGACAGATAATTTCGAGGAGGACAAAACGATGTCGGAAGTTAAATATAAGCGTGTAATCCTAAAACTGAGTGGGGAAGCCTTAGCTGGTGAGAAGGGCTTTGGAATCAATCCCCCCGTCATTAAAACGGTGGCAGAGGAACTTAAGGACGTCTATGACATGGGCGTACAAATTGCAATCGTCGTTGGCGGTGGCAATATGTGGCGTGGCGAAGCTGGTGCCCAGATGGGTATGGAACGGGCCCAAGCTGATTATATTGGCATGTTAGCTACGATTATGAATGCCTTGGCACTCCAAGATAATCTCGAATCAATTGGTGTGCCGACCCGGGTTCAAACATCCATTGAAATGCGACAAATCGCGGAACCATACATTCGGCGGAAGGCAATGCGCCATCTAGAAAAACGCCGGATCGTTATTTTTGCCGGTGGTACCGGGAGTCCATATTTCTCAACGGATACGACCGCCGCATTACGGGCCGCTGAAATTAACGCGGATGCGATTTTGATGGCCAAAAATGGCGTCGATGGTGTTTACTCGGCTGATCCTAACAAGGATGCTAGTGCAGTTAAATTTGATACGCTTACCCATCTCGACATTATCAACAAAGGGTTACAAGTGATGGACACTACGGCAAGTTCCTTATCGATGGATAATGACATTCCTGTCGTGGTCTTTAACTTGAATGAACCTGGAAACATTCGGAAAGTCGTCGCCGGTGAACACATCGGGACAACAGTCAGGGGGAAATAATATGGCAATTACAGAACCAATTTTAAAAGAAGCACAGGAACGGATGAAAAAGGCGGAAGCCGCTTTACAACGCGAGCTCGGTAATATTCGGGCTGGCCGGGCTAACGCATCATTATTGAATCGGATTTCTGCAGATTATTACGGTGCGCAAACACCACTTAATCAGATGGCGGCAATTACAGTACCCGAACCACGGGTCTTAATGGTGACCCCATTTGATAAGAGTGCCCTTAAAGAAATCGAAAAGGCTATTTTAGCGTCAGACCTCGGTATTAGCCCAGCTAACGACGGTTCTGCGATTCGGTTAGTTATTCCGCAATTAACGGAAGAACGGCGTAAAGAACTTGCCAAGGACGTTAAGGCGGAAGGTGAACGTGCCAAGGTCGCCGTTCGAAACGTGCGTCGTGATGCAATGGAAGCCTTGAAGAAGGGCCATAAAGATGGTCAATTCACTGACGACCAGTTACATCAGTTAGAAGACCAAGCCCAAAAGTTAACGGATCAAGCGGGTAAGGACGTCGACGCGATCGTTGCGGACAAAGAAAAAGAAATTTTGGAAGGTTAATGACCGACCAATTTATTAAGGCTTGGAGAAATTCAAGCCTTTTTTTGTTGACGAATAGTTAATTAGTGCTTTTTTTGGTAAAATAGTGCATAGTTAAGCTATTTTTATGGAGGTGCGCCTTGTTCGCTTTTTTTAATAAGAATGATCCTGCAGATAACACCGACGTGCAATTGGATCCTGAACGTATTCCAGCCCATGTCGCCATTATTATGGATGGCAATGGGCGTTGGGCCAAAGCACGGCATTTACCACGGGTTGCTGGCCATAAGGAAGGTATGAACACGGTCAAAAAGATTACGATTGCCGCAAGTGATTTGGGCGTTAAAGTCCTGACGCTTTACGCGTTTTCAACTGAAAATTGGAAGCGGCCAACTGATGAGGTTAATTACCTCATGCAACTGCCAGTGAGTTTCTTTGATACTTTCGTACCGGACTTGATAAAAAATAATGTGCGGGTGCAAGTCATGGGCTACGTTGATCACTTGCCAGAAGCAACGCAAAAAGCAGTCCAAAATGCGATTGCAGATACCAAAGATTGTGATGGGATGGTGCTGAACTTTGCTCTCAACTATGGTTCACGGGCCGAAATCGTGACCGGGGTGCAAAAAATTGCCCAGCAAGTGCAAGATGGTCAATTGGCGGTTGGTGATATCGATGATGCAACCATCGACGCAGCACTGATGACGGCACCACTTGCGCCATACAATGATCCAGATTTGCTGATTCGCACGAGTGGTGAAGAACGCATTTCAAATTTCTTAATGTGGCAGATTGCCTACAGTGAACTGGTCTTTACTGATGTGAAGTGGCCGGATTTCACAGCGGCGACCCTTCAAGCCTGTATCGCGGATTTTCAGAGCCGTGATCGGCGCTTTGGTGGGTTGTCGGATCATAAATAAAAGGGAGTTTTTGGTATGAGACAACGAGTCATTACGGCTGTCGTTGCGTTAATTTTATTTATCCCAGTCATTTTTGTGGGCGGGGTAACCTTAGATATTGTGGCCATGCTGTTAGGGGCCGTTGCGATGAGCGAGTTACTCGTGATGCGTAAAAAATTATTGATTTCATTTGAAGCAATCGTAAGCATGCTTGCAGTTATGATTCAAATTGCACCGAATAACTGGTTCAATGGCTTACCAGACCAATTAAACAAGGAGTACGTGGTTTACTTCTTAGTTATCTTGCTACTGTTACACACTGTGTGGTCGCGGAATCGCTTTTCATTTGATGATGCCGGAATGTTGACGTTAGGCGTCCTGTACATCGGGATGGGCTTCAACTACTTCACGGCTGCGCGGGGTGTCAGTGTTTACATGTTACTCTTCCTGATGTTCATTGTCTGGCTGACAGATAGTGGGGCTTACATGGTCGGACGCAAACTGGGTCGGCATAAAGTCACACCGATCAGCCCCAATAAAACATGGGAAGGTTGTATTGGGGGTAGCGTGATTGGTGTGATCGTTGCCAGTGCCTTTGCAATTGGGTTTCACGTCGGCTATGCTAGCGTCATCAGTATGGTACTGATTACTTTAGTCTTATCAGTAGTTGGCCAGTTTGGCGATTTAGTAGAATCCGCGTTGAAGCGTTACTATGGTGTTAAGGATTCTGGTAAGATCTTGCCGGGACATGGCGGTATCCTAGATCGATTTGATAGTATGTTATTAGTTTTTCCAATTGCACATTTATTCGGCCTCTTTTAAGCTGAGTACCCGAAACGCGGGAGAAAGGAGCGCTTAATTGATCGTTACAATTATTACGTTCATTATCGTTTTCGGAATCTTGGTCATCGTCCATGAATTTGGGCACTTTTACTTTGCCAAAAAGGCTGGGATTCTAGTGCGTGAATTTTCTGTCGGGATGGGGCCCAAGGCGGTCGCGTTTCGTCGTAATGCAACAACTTATACGTTACGGTTTCTGCCAATCGGTGGTTACGTACGGATGGCCGGTGTGGCCGATGATGAAGATGAAGAACTCAAGCCCGGAACGCCAGTTAGTTTGCAAATTGGTCCGGATGGGATTGTTCATTCAATCAATGCTAGTAAGAAGACAACGTTGTTCAATGGAATTCCACTGTCAGTGACGGCGACTGATCTCGAAAAAGAACTCTGGATCGAAGGTTATGAGAACGGGGACGAAAGTGAAGTTAAACACTACGCCGTCGATCATGACGCTACGATCGTTGAAAGCGATGGTACCGAAGTTCAAATTGCACCGGTCGACGTCCAATTTCAATCGGCCAAGTTATGGCAACGAATGTTGACGAATTTTGCCGGACCGATGAATAACTTCATTTTGGCCATCATTACATTTGCAATTCTTGCCTTTATGCAGGGTGGTGTTACGAGTACAACGACCCACGTAGCGGCGACGACAGCAGACTCAGTTGCCCGTACGGCCGGTATTCAAAAGGGCGATCAAATCGTGGCGGTTAACGGTAAAAAAATGACGAGTGCCCAATCGATTTCGCTGTTGATTCAAGACAGCCCGAAGCAACGGTTGACTTTGACCATCAACCGGGCCGGTCAGACTAAAAAAATTGCGGTTACCCCTGCTGCCAAGACGGTCTCTGGTAATCGAATCGGTCAAATCGGGGTCCAATGGGCGACTAAGACCGACACGAGTCTGGGGGCCAAGTTAGCATACGGCTTTACTGGTTCGTGGGGAATTACCAAACAGATTTTTCAAGTGCTTGGTCGGATGGTCACTCACGGGTTCAGTTTGAACGATTTAGGTGGGCCGGTGGCAATCTTTGCCACGACCTCGCAAGCCGCTAAGTCCGGGGTGCGCACGGTGATCTATTTGCTCGCCGTGCTGTCGATCAACCTTGGAATTGTTAATTTATTACCGATTCCAGCACTTGATGGTGGTAAACTATTATTAAACATTGTTGAAGGCATTCGGGGTAAACCACTACGGGTGGAAACGGAAAGTGTCATTACCTTGATTGGTTTTGGCCTCCTGATGTTATTAATGATTCTAGTAACTTGGAATGATATTCAGCGATATTTCTTCTAAGTGATATTTAATTTGGAACAATAAGGAGAAGATTTGTAGATGAAACAGTCGAAATTGTTAATCCCAACACTCAAGGAAGTGCCTAATGATGCCGAAGCCTTGAGTCATCAAATGATGTTACGGGCGGGCTATATCCGACAAATTTCAGCCGGAATGTACGCTTATTTGCCATTGGCTTACCGCGTATTGACGAATATTGAAAAAATCATTCGGCAAGAAATGGAAAAAATTGATGCAGCGGAAATGCTGGTACCAGCAGTCATTCCAGCTGAGTTGTGGAAAGCAACTGGGCGTTATGAGACATACGGTCCAGAACTATTCAAGCTGAAGAACCGCCATGACCGAGAATTTATCCTTGGCCCCACGCACGAAGAAACATTTACGTCAATTGTTCGCGATGAAATCAAATCGTATAAACGGTTGCCATTGACTTTGTATCAAATCCAGGCTAAGTATCGTGATGAAGATCGGCCACGTTATGGATTACTTCGTGGGCGTGAGTTCATCATGAAGGATGCCTATTCATTTCACGCGGATGAGGCCTCATTAGATGACACGTTCCAAGATATGGCGCAAGCTTATCAGAATATTTTTGAGCGGGTCGGTTTGAAGTTTCGTTCAATCATCGGTGATGGTGGGGCGATGGGTGGAAAGGATTCCCGTGAATATTCGGCCATCGCACCGGTTGGTGAAGATACAATTGTTTATTCGGATGCGAGTGATTATGCGGCTAATCTTGAAATGGCTCGGAGTTTATACGTCCCAAAGAAGTCACATGCTTCGTTAAAGGATATGGAAAAGATCGATACTCCCGGAGTGGGCACGATCGACGAACTGGCTGAGTTCTTAAAAGTTGGTGCTGACCAACTGGTTAAGAGTATTCTGTTTATTGCAGACGATCAGCCAGTAATGGCACTGGTTCGTGGCGATCATGAAGTCAACGATGTTAAGTTGAAGAATTACCTTGGTGCGGATTTCTTGGAAATGGCTACGCCAGAACAAGCCCAACAATATTTGGGCGCTAGCTTTGGTTCACTCGGCCCAGTTAACGTTCATGATGACGTTAAAATTGTCGCTGACCAGTATGTGAAGGACATGGTCAACATTACGGTCGGGGCTAACGAAGACGGTCATCACTTCACGAACGTCAACCCTGAACGTGATTTCCACGCGGAAGCTTACGTTGACATTCGCTTTGTTCAGGAAGGTGAGTTATCACCAGATGGTGCGGGCGTCTTGAAGTTCACCAAGGGTATCGAAATTGGACATATTTTCAAACTTGGCACCCGTTATTCTAAAGACTTGCACGCAGAAGTCTTGGATGCCAATGGACGTAATATTCCGGTAATTATGGGCTGCTATGGGATTGGTGTCTCACGGTTGTTGTCTGCCATCGCTGAACAACGCGCTGATGAAAATGGGTTGATTTGGCCAAAAGCAATTGCACCATTTGATGTGCACGTGATTCCGGTTAACCCGAAGAAAGCGGACCAGGTTGAGGTTGCCGACCAAGTTGAAGCACAATTAGAAGCCGCTGGGTACAACGTTTTGTATGATGATCGGAAGGAACGTCCTGGTGTGAAGTTTGCCGATTCCGACTTAATGGGCATTCCTGCTCGGATTACCATTGGGAAAAAGGCCAGCGAAGGAATCGTCGAGATTAAGCTTCGCCAGACTGGTGAGACTTTGGAAGTTAAACAGGAAGAAATCGCCAACAACTTGGCCGTTCTGCTCAAGAATATCGATTAAAATGCTGCAAAACTAAGTTAATAAAAATATGGCAACTACCCGTTGATAGTCGCCAACAACAATCACCTGGTTGGATTCTGTTGACTGGGTGATTTTTGTTTGCCGATTAATCACGTGGCTCAACGGTCAGACTGTGATAAAATAGTAACGTTTCAAGTGAACGATTTGTGCGTTCGCTGAAGATTATTTCAGATGCCGTTAATCACCGAGGCATCACGCTGTCGGTTAAGCAAACTGACAAAGTAGTGCCAACTGTGGACCGCGGCCTTGAGCACTTAATTGGGGTTCTAGTTAATATTAAAAGTCTTGCTTGGCATTGGGTTAGTTGTTAGCGACTAAGTCATTGTTGAAACGAGATTCTATTTCTAGCGGGTCACGGTTAGCGGCTTTTGATTTTAAGATTGGATTTGCTTTAATATATATGCAAGCGCAAATTAACAAGTACGGTGCGTGTCTTACTAACTGATTGTAATCAACAAAAGGAGGACCACTGGTGAGTTTAAACCAACAAGAAATGTTCGAGAAGTTACTCGAACAAATTGAAATGCCAACGGGTCCTGAATTTACAGAAGCAGCGATCGATAAATTGACCGTTCATCAAGCTTCCAAGGTTTGGGAATTTCATTTGCATTTCCAACATGTTTTACCTTATACACAATTTATGACTTTTCAAAACAAACTCCAAATCGCCTTTAAAGAAATTGCACGCGTGACCTTTACGATCGTGACTGATGATACCGAGGTCAATGGTCGTGAACTAGCTGAATACTGGGAATGGATCGTTCAGCACAGTGGGATCAAGTCGCCCCTGGTCCAATCATTGTGTAACAGCAACGTGCCGACTTATGAAGATGGTCGGGTCATTTTGTTGGCTGAAAATGAAGTTATTCAAAATTTTCTAACTAACCAAGCATTAGGGCCGATTGAGAGTACCTATCATCGCTTGGGCTTCCCGAAGTTCTCCGTCCACACGATGATTGATGAGAGTGCTTCACAGGCGAAGATCAAGGAATTTCATGAACAAAAAGCGAAGTCTGATCAAGCGTTGGCTCAAAAAGCGGAAGCGGCTATCAAAAAGGCCAATGAGAAACGGCAAAAGCAGGCGGATGCACCAGCACCAATTGATGGTCCTGTCCAATTAGGCAAGCAGATCAACCCGCAAGAGCCGGCTAAACAGATGGTCCAAATTACTGAAGAAGAACGGTCGGTCGTCGTGGAAGGCTATGTCTTCGATATGGAAGTGCGGACGTTACGTTCCCAGCGGCAGTTATTGATTCTAAAGGTGACCGACTATAGTTCGTCAATGGTCGTCAAGAAGTTCTCACGGAATGCTGATGACGAGGCACAATTCGCGGCACTGAAGCCTGGAATGTGGGTACGTGTACGTGGTTCTGTGCAGGAAGATAGTTTTATGCGCGATTTAACGATCAATGCGTATGATATTAACGAAACGTCGCATGCCAGTCGGCAAGACACGGCACCGGCAGATGAGAAGCGGGTTGAATTGCACTTGCATTCTAATATGAGTCAGATGGATGCAACCAACAGTGTCAGTGATTATGTCAAACAAGCCGCTAAATGGGGCCATCCGGCGATTGCGATTACGGATCATTCGGGGGCGCAGGCGTTCCCAGAAGCGTTTGCGGCTGGTGAAAAAAATAATATCAAAATTTTATACGGTGTCGAAGCTAACATGGTTGATGACGGGGTGCCGATTGCTTATAATGACGCCCACGTTGATTTGAAAGAGTCCACCTACGTTATTTTTGATACTGAAACAACGGGGTTGTCCGCCATTTATGACCGGGTCATCGAATTGTCAGCGGTTAAGATGGTCAAGGGGAACGTCGTTGATCAGTTTGAGGAATTTATTGACCCTGGTTTTCACTTGTCGGAAACAACCACTAATTTGACGAGTATCACCGATGATATGGTGCGGGGCTCTAAATCGGAAGAAGAAGTGTTTAAACTTTTCCGCGAATTTTATGGTGATGCAATCGTGGTCGGTCATAACGTCACCTTTGATATTGGCTTTATGAATACGGGCTATGCCCGGCATCACATGGGGCCGATTACAAATCCAATTATTGATACGTTGACGCTGGCGCGGTGGCTGTATCCGAATTTACGCGGGTACCGCTTAAACACCCTAGCCAAAAAATTCAACGTTAATTTGGAGCACCATCACCGCGCCATCTATGATGCTGAGACGACTGGTCATTTGAACCACCTGTTTTTGAAAGATGCGGAGGACCGTTATCAGGTTCAATTCCACGATCAGCTGAATGATCATATGAATGAAAATGCGGCTTACCGCCATGCCCGGCCATTTCATGCGACATTGTATGCGCAAACCCAAGCGGGGTTGAAAAATCTCTTCCGAATTATTTCCTTGTCGAATGTTGAGTACTATTACCGCGTGCCCCGTGTACCCCGCAGTGTTTTAAACAAGTATCGGGATGGCATCCTGGTCGGTTCGGCTTGTTCTAGTGGTGAAGTCTTTACTGCAATGATGCAAAAGGGGAAGGAAGAGGCCCGACAAAAGGCCGGCTACTATGACTTCCTGGAAGTACAACCGAAACCGGCATATTCGGCGCTGATCGAGAGTGGTTTGATTGCTGATACGGATCATTTGGAAGAAATTATCAGCAACATGGTGGAACTAGGCCATGAGATGAATATCCCGGTCGCTGCTACGGGGGATGTGCATTATCTGAATCCTGAGGATAAGATTTATCGTAAGATTTTGATTCATTCACAGCCCGGTAACCCGTTAAATCGGACTGAACGGCCAGACGTGCATTTTCGCTCAACGGATGAGATGCTTAAAGATTTCGATTTCTTAGGTACGGAGACGGCACATGAGGTCGTGGTTGACACGCCCCGCGCGCTTGCTGACCAATTTGAAATCGTGCGACCGGTCAAGGATAAGTTGTATACTCCGCGGATGAAGGGTGCCGAAGCGGAAATCGAAAAACTGACGATGGACCGTGCCCATGCGTGGTACGGTAATCCGTTGCCAGAAATCGTCCAAAAACGGGTGGATAAAGAGCTGAAGAGTATCATCGGTAACGGGTTCTCGGTCATTTACTTAATTGCCCAACGCCTAGTGTTTAAGAGTAATAAAGATGGTTACTTGGTTGGGTCTCGGGGGTCAGTCGGTTCGAGTATCGTAGCGACGCTGTCTGGGATTACTGAAGTGAACCCGATGCCACCGCATTATCGGTGTCCAAATTGTCAGTACTCGCACTTTTATACGAATAACGAGTATGGATCGGGCTATGATTTACCACCTAAGGATTGCCCTGAATGTGGGACTGACATGGTGCGTGATGGGCAAAACATTCCCTTCGAAACGTTCTTAGGATTTTATGGGAACAAGGTGCCAGATATTGATCTGAACTTCTCTGGGGACTACCAACCTATTGCCCATAATTACACCAAAGTCTTGTTCGGTGAGAAAAATGTGTACCGAGCCGGGACAATTGGAACGGTCGCTGATAAGACTGGTTATGGTTATGTCAAGGCGTATGAACGGGATACGAATCAAACACTTCGTTCGGCGGAAGTTGACCGATTAGCAAAGGGAACGACTGGCGTTAAACGGACGACTGGGCAACATCCGGCCGGTATTATTGTTGTGCCGGATTACATGGATATTTATGATTTCACGCCCGTCCAGTATCCGGCTGATGATCAGAGTGCGGCCTGGCAAACGACCCACTTTGATTTCCATTCGATTCATGATAATATTTTGAAAATTGATATTCTGGGACATGATGATCCGACGATGATTCGGATGTTACAAGATTTGTCGGGTGTCCAACCTGAGAGTATTCCACCAGTTGATCCGCACGTCATGAAGATTTTCTCCAGTCCTGAAGTTTTAGGAGTCACAGAAGACCAGATTTTCTCGAAAACGGGGACGCTGGGAATTCCAGAATTTGGGACGCGGTTTGTCCGTGGGATGCTCGAAGAGACTCACCCATCCACGTTTAACGAATTACTTCAGATTTCAGGACTTTCACACGGGACTGACGTGTGGTTAGGAAATGCTGAAGAATTGATCAAGGATGGCACGGTTACGCTGGCCGAAGTTATTGGTTGTCGTGATAACATCATGACCGACTTGATTCACTACGGCATGGAATCTGATATGTCTTTCCAAATTATGGAACACGTGCGGAAGGGTCGGGGGATCCCGGATGAATGGCAACAAGCAATGAAGGATGCCAACGTTCCCGACTGGTACATTGAATCTTGTCTAAAGATCAAGTATATGTTCCCGCGGGCCCATGCGGCAGCCTATATCTTAATGGCGTTGCGGGTGGCTTACTTTAAAGTGTACTTCCCGTTGATTTATTACACGGCTTATTTTTCAGTCCGTGCTGACGATTTTGACCTGGTTGCGATGGCCCATGGTAAAGATGCTGTCAAAGCGTCAATGAAGGCGATCACTGACAAAGGGATGGATGCTAGCGCCAAGGAGAAAAACTTACTGACCGTTTTAGAGTTAGCCAACGAAATGTTGGAGCGGGGCTTTAAATTCTCCATGGTCGACCTTGACAAATCTGATGCTTCGGATTGGCTGATCGATGGTGATACGTTGATTGCGCCGTTCCGAGCAGTTCCGGGGTTAGGGTTGAACGTTGCCAAGCAAATCGTTGCTGCCCGAGCGGACAAGCCGTTCCTGTCGAAGGAAGACCTGTCTAAGCGTGGAAAAGTGTCGAAGAGTTTGATCGACTTTATGACTGAAAATGGTGTGTTAAGTGATTTGCCAGATGAAAACCAACTCTCGTTGTTCTAGAAAACACGACAATTGTTAAAGTTTGATGAATTTTTGCGGTGGTTGATGCATTTAACAGCACTCAGACAGATTTATCTGATTTAGGGCCTGTAATGTTGATACACCGGCAATTGTCAGGCTGTTGAAGCGGAAGTTTACCGTGACTTGAAAGCTAACGGCTAAATGCTATAAATGGCGTAAACTTGCGGTTTCAACATAATTGTGCTAATATATGGGTTGTAATTTAAAACTCGTTAACGAGTGAGCAGCGATGCTCACTCTTTTTATTGGACTAATCTGAATAGGAGGCGCAGCCTTGAGTAGTAATGTTGTTGAAACCATTCAGCCAGTGGCCGCAGCCATTGTCAGTGCTCACCAGTTTGAACTCGTGGATCTTGAATTTGTTCGCGAGGGTCAAAGCTGGTATTTGCGATTATACATTGACAAACCGGGCGGCATTAATATTGAAGAATGTGCAATGGTTAGTGATGAACTTAGTGAAAAGCTAGATGCGATGGAGCCTGATCCCATTCCCCAAGCTTACTTTTTGGAAGTTTCTTCTCCTGGTGCGGAACGCCCATTGAAGAAGGAAGCAGATTTTCAAAATGCTATTGGTAAGTACGTGCACGTTGGCTTATACCAGAAGTTGGATGGCAAGAAAATTTTTGAAGGTGATTTGACGGCGGTGACGCCGACCACTTTGACCATCGATTACTTGGATAAGACACGTCACAAGACGGTGACGATCAACCGAGAACAAATCTCACAAGCCCGCTTAGCGGTAAAGTTCTAAATAAGTAAAGGAGTCTACACATGAGCAAGGAATTATTAGGGGCCTTAGACACCCTCGAATCAGAAAAGGGCATTAAAAAAGAAGTTGTCATCGAAGCCTTAGAAGCGGCACTCGTTTCAGCCTATAAGCGTAATTATGGCCAGGCTCAAAACGTTGAAGTTGACTTTGACCAAATTAAGGGTAATATTCACGTTTATGCCGTTAAAGAAGTGGTTGAAGACGTCTTTGATTCACGTTTAGAAGTTAGTTTGCAAGATGCATTGGCTATCAACCGAGCCTACGAAATCGGTGATGATATTCGATTTGAAGTAACACCGAAGAACTTCGGCCGAATTGCAGCGCAGACGGCTAAGCAGGTCATCATGCAACGAGTTCGTGAAGCAGAACGTGGCATTATTTATGACGAATACAGCCAGTATGAAAATGAAATCGTCACTGGTGAAGTTGAGCGCCAAGATAACCGATTTGTCTACGTTAGTTTGGGCAAAGTAGAAGCGGTCATGGGTCGTTCTGATCAGTTACCTGGTGAAGTTTATCGGATTCATGACAAAATTAAGGTTTACGTCTCGAAAGTTGAAAACGCAACGAAGGGCCCCCAAGTATTCGTTTCGCGGACTGCACCAGATTTGTTGAAACGTTTGTTTGAACAAGAAGTTCCTGAAATTTTCGATGGCATCGTTGAAATCGTTTCGATTGCACGTGAAGCCGGTGATCGGGCGAAAGTTGCTGTTCGTTCAAACAATCCTAACGTTGATCCAGTCGGTACCTGCGTCGGTCCCAAGGGACAACGGGTTCAAACGATTGTCAATGAATTACACGGCGAAAATATGGACATCGTGGAATGGACGGATGATCAAGCCGTATTTATCGCGAATGCATTGAACCCAGCGGAAGTTTTGGATGTTATTTTTGATCCTGAAAATGAGCGGGGTTGTACCGTGGTCGTTCCAGATTATCAATTATCATTGGCAATCGGTAAGCGTGGTCAAAATGCTCGTTTAGCTGCTAAATTGACCGGGTTCAAGATCGATATTAAATCGGAAACCGAAGCTTCTGATATAATGGATGCAAACCCTGATGATGTTGCAGTTGCCGAAACGGAAACGACTGAAGCAGCATCAGACGCGGCAGTGCAGTCCGATACCGGCGAAGATGAGGAACCAGCAACGTCCGACGCAGCCGTGGCGACGCCTGCCTCAGAAACTGCTGTGGATGAATCAGCAAGTGACGCTGAATAAGTTCGTCACTAAGTGAGTGAAGTAACTAAAGGAGGTCTGGGATTATGAAAAAAAGAAAAGTGCCGTTACGAAAGGACATTGTTACGGGTGAAATGCATCCCAAAAAAGACTTAGTCCGGGTCGTTAAGAATAAGCAGGATGAAGTGTCCGTTGATCCGACTGGTAAAAAGCCGGGACGCGGCGCCTACATTGCCTTAGACGTACAAGTTGCACAACGTGCCAAGCAAGAAAAGACTTTTGATAAGGCGTTTGGTATCAAAGTGGGTGCAGACTTTTACGATGAGTTAGTGGCTTATGTTGATCATCAACAAGCCCGAAAGGAACTCTTCGGAAATGACGCCTAAGCAAGCTTGTTTAAACCTACTGGGCCTTTCACGGCGTGCCAGCAAGCAAATTGCAGGCGAAGGGCTAGCCCTGGCTGCAATTCGTAATCAGACGGCTAAACTGGTCTTTATTGCCAGCGATGCCGGTCCCACGACTGCCAAAAAGTTTCATGATAAGGCCCAATCTTATGATGTTCCAGTGATCGATACCTTTACTAAAGCAGAATTAAATACGGCTACTGGTAATAAGCGCACTGTTTATGCAATTACCGATGCCGGATTTGCCAAGAAAATGGTGGCGATCATGACACAGTAAAGGAGGGTGAAGATATGGGGAAAAAGCGAATTTATGAGTTAGCGAAGGAGCTCAACGTCCCAAGTAAACAGCTGATTGCGCAAGCACAGCAGTTGGGATTCTCCGTCAAAAATCATATGTCGACACTCGGTGACAGTGAGGCGCGCCAGTTACAAGGCACGACCACAGTTACCCATCCTAAATCTCAACCGGCTCCAGCTAAAACGAGTCGGGCTACGCAAGCCGTAGCAAAAAATGTGACACGAACTGCTAATCAGCAGCAATCCAACTCGCGTCATCAACAGAGTGGTGATTCTTTGAATAATAATCGTAATAATAACCAAAATAATAGTCAAAGTCGTAATAGTAACGGTAATCGAAGCAATAATGGCGGTAACCGTACTAACAGTAATAACGGCAATCGTTCGGCCAATGCTTCACGGAGCAACAGTGCTCGTAATAACGGTGGGAGCAATACGAACCGGTCTAACAACAATAATAATAATAACCGGTCTAATAATAACAATCGCTCAAATACGAGTAACAACCGTACCAACAGTACCGGTAATCGCACCAATAATGGTGGTCAGAACCGGAACAACAACCGGACTACGACGAACAACAATAATAACAACAGTAACCGGAGCAATGGGTCGAATAATAGTTCGCGTAATGGCAGCGGTCGCTTTGGTGGTAGTTTGAATAGCAACAATAACGGTGGTGGTCGTTATCGTGGCGGTAACAACAATAACCGTCGGCGTAACAACCGGAACAATAAGAGCCGGAACAATAAGAATCAACGGATCCGCCAGGTCAATAATAAGCCAGCGCCAGTTCGTAAGGACAAGCCGTTGCCAGAAACACTGGTTTACACGGTCGGCATGAATGCCCAGGATTTGGGTAAATTATTGCACCGTGAGCCTGCTGAAATTATCAAGAAGTTATTCATGTTAGGTGTTGCAGTTAACCAAAATCAGTCCTTGGATAAAGATACGATTGAAATCTTAGCCACTGATTACGGGATCAATGCGCAAGAAAAGGTCCAAGTTGATGTGACCGATTTGGACAAGTTCTTTGATGATGAAGTTAATAATACCGACAATTTGGCGCCACGGGCACCGGTTGTTACGGTCATGGGACACGTTGACCATGGGAAGACGACCCTATTGGACCAATTGCGGCATACTCACGTTACAGAGGGCGAAGCCGGTGGGATCACTCAGGCTATTGGGGCTTACCAAGTTAAGCATGATGGTAAGGTTATTACATTCCTGGATACGCCAGGACATGCGGCCTTTACTGAAATGCGGGCGCGTGGTGCTGACATCACCGACATCACCGTGTTAGTTGTTGCTGCTGATGATGGGGTCATGCCACAAACAATCGAAGCCATCAACCATGCTAAGGCTGCTAAAGTACCAATCATCGTTGCCGTTAACAAGATTGATAAGCCGGGTGCCAACCCTAACCACGTGATGGAACAATTGACTGAATATGGTCTGATTCCTGAAGATTGGGGTGGCGATACGATCTTTGTTCAGATTTCAGCGAAGTTCGGTAAGAACCTAGATGAATTGTTGGATATGATCTTACTTCAGTCAGAAGTGCTCGAATTAACGGCCAACCCTAAGCAAAATGCTGCGGGATCTGTATTGGAAGCTAGTCTTGACCGTGGAAAAGGTTCTACCGCAACGTTACTTGTTCAACAAGGGACCATGCATGTTGGTGATCCAATTGTTGTGGGGAATACTTACGGAAAAGTCCGGACGATGACCAATGACCATGGTAAGCGGATCAAGGAAGCCGTGCCATCGACGCCAATTGAAATCACTGGTTTGAATGATGTGCCGGATGCTGGTGATCGCTTCGTGGTCTTTGATGATGAAAAGACGGCCCGTGATGCTGGTGAACAACGTGCTAAGCAGGCATTGATGGAAGAACGGAAGCAAACTGCTCACGTCACCTTGGATAACTTGTTTGATTCAATGAAACAAGGTGAACTTAAGGAAGTTGACGTGATTATTAAGGCTGATGTTCAAGGTTCTGTTGAAGCTTTAGCTGGTAGTTTACGTAAAATCGACGTTGAAGGTGTGCGGGTCAATATCATCCATACAGCGGTTGGGGCGATCAACGAAAGTGACGTGGCCTTGGCGGAAGCAAGTAACGCGATTATTATCGGGTTCAATGTGCGGCCAACACCACAAGCCAAAGCCCAAGCCGATACTGACGATGTTGATATTCGCTTGCATCAAGTTATCTACAACGCGATCGATGAAATCGAGAGCGCGATGAAGGGAATGCTCGAACCAACTTATAAAGAAGAAATCACTGGTCAAGCCGAAATCCGTGAAATCTATAAGGTTTCTAAGATCGGTACGATTGGTGGTGGGATGGTCACTGATGGTGTCATCCACCGGGATTCTGGTGTGCGGGTCATTCGTGATGGTGTCGTTATTTATGATGGCAAGTTAGCTAGCTTACGGCGTTTCAAGGACGACGTTAAGGAAGTTAAACAAGGCTTTGAACTTGGGCTTCGAATCGAAGATTACAACGATATTAAAGTCAACGATGTCATTGAAGCTTACGTGATGAAGGAAGTTCCAGTTGAATAACCTTTAAAAGGGGGATTAGCAGATGGCACAACATTATCGAGTTGGTCGTTTGGAACAGGAAATCGAACGCGAAGTTAATGATATTTTGTTAAAACGGGTTCGTGATCCACGGGTTGCGGGTGTAACCATTACCGGTGTAACGGTAACTGGCGACCTTCAACAAGCGACCATCTACTACAGTATTTTGTCAGATAAGGCATCCGATGGTGAAAAGACGGCGGCTGGATTGACTAAGGCGACGGGATTAATTCGTAGTGAATTAGGCTCACGACTTAGCATCTATAAAACCCCGGAATTAACTTTTGAACGCGACAACTCGGTTCAATACGGTAGCCGGATTGATGAATTAATTAATAACTTAAAGCGTCAAGATTAGGCGCTGGAAAAATAGTCGTTGTGAATCCAGATGGATTGACAGCGACTATTTTTGTGTTCAAATTGAATGGAGCCGTTCGCTGTCAATCACTGAGGTTAAGCGGTTTAGATGGTGCTGATTGTAGGGTCACACTAGTCATTCACACACTGCTTGAACGTTGTCGGTAGACTGACTAATCAAGGTAGCCTGCTCGCGACCGTCGCAAACAATTGGTTTAATGAGTAGTCGTACTGAAGACGATTTTTGTAAATAGTAGTAGGATGAGGCGAATTACGCATCGTGGCGCTTTTACAAGCGAAAATGATTTCTTAATTGCAAAATTAAAATGAAATTAGGGTTGACGAATCAAAATGAGAATGTTTTAATATAAGCAATCAATGAAACGGAAAGGATAGATGATTGTGACGACGTTAGCATTCAACGCAACTTATTATTATGGCTTTGCTTATTTTAGGTAGCGCCCGTGTTGGAACCTTAGATACGGACGACACCTACGTTCGTGTCTAAGCGAAGTCAATTCATCTTGGCCAGCTAGACACCGTGAGTCTAGCTGGAATAATATCATCAATTAGGATTAAATTTTGATGAGCCGGCTAGATTTTCACAATCTAGCCGGCTTTTTTTATTTCCACGAAGGAGTTGTTATTCATGCGTCAGCACCAATTATCAATCAGTCTTTACTTAAACTACTTTATTCATGGTATTGGCTTAATTATTTTAACGCAAAACATGCAAGCGTTAAGTCAACACTGGCAGACCCCGTTAGCGACGGTTTCCTATGTCATTTCTGGGATTGGCATTGGGCGCTTACTGGCCTACTTTATTCTGGGAAATTTATCAGATCGTTTTGGCCGTAAAGTCTTCGTCAATCTTGGCATGGCTTGCTACTTCACGTTCTTTGTGGGGATGGCATTGGTCACTAATATTCAGCTGGCATACGGTTTGGCGATTTTGGCCGGTATTGCGAACTCCGCGTTGGATGCGGGAACCTACACGACGTTTATTGAAATGGGTGGGCGGCAAGGCTCAGCCAATGTCTTGTTAAAGGCCTTCATGTCTGCCGGTGAATTCTTATTACCACTGCTCGTTGCCAACTTTGAAGCACAACGAATCTGGTATGGCTGGTCATTTATCCTGGCCGCGGCAATCCTAGTGGTCAACAGTATCCTGTTGAACCGGCAGCAGTTTCCACTAAAAAATCAAGTTGCTCAAGCCGGAACGGGCGTATCCCAGCAACCACTTAAGAACCGGCGCTGGTTGGCGACAGTTGGTTTAGCTGGTTATGGGTATACTTCGATGGCACTTATGATCCTCTACACGCAGTGGGTCAGCTTGTTTGCCACTACGACGTTGCATTTTTCGTCAGTGTTAGCGCACTGGTTGCTTTCACTTTACAGCATTGGGTCAATCACCGGCGTTATTGTGATTTTCTGGTTGTTACGTCGTGGGGTGGCAGAAACCAAATTGTTGTTGGCAATGAATGGCGGCTCGCTGCTGGCGTTAGCGGTTATCTGTTATAGTCCAGCGGCTGGGCTGTCCATGCTGGCGGCTTTCGGGTTTGGGTTTACTGCTGCGGGTGGCGTGATGCAGGTCGGCCTCAATTTATTTATCAAAGGCTATCCCCACATCAAGGGCCGAATCACAGGAATTTATTTCACGTTTGGCAGTATTGCTTCCTTCACGATTCCGCTCGTGACTGGGTGGCTGTCAAAGCAAAATATTGCGACCGCGATGCGCTTTGATTTAGTTATTGCTGTCAGTGGTCTCGCCTTTGTCGGCCTAGCTGTATGGGCGCTACATGTCCCAACCACACTTAGTCAAGAACGCCAACGTATCAATCATATTGACCAGCAAATCGTCCGATTACTCAATCAACGTTTTGAGACGGTTACAGCCATCGGGGAGTTGAAGCAACAACAGCAACTTCCGGTATTAGACCAGCAACGTGAACAACGGGTGTTACAACAAGTTGCGGTGAAGAGTACCCAGACCGCGCATACCCCTTATTTACAAGCTATTTATCAAGCAATTATGCATAACTCACGCGCATATCAGACGGATTTACACACGAATTTACACAAGGAGGATATTGATCATGATTAATTACGTTACGGCAGGCGAATCGCACGGGCCTCAATTGACAGGGGTGCTGACCGGTATTCCGGCTGGCTTACAGCTAGACATTGATGCCATTAATACAGGCCTCGCAGCCCGGCAAGGTGGGTTTGGCCGCGGCAATCGCCAGCAGATCGAACATGACACCGTCCAAATCACTGGTGGCGTGCGGCACGGTGTTACGCTAGGTTCCCCGATTGCATTAACGATTATGAATCGCGATCACGCGCACTGGGCAGCAATCATGGATCCGGTAAGTCCAGCTACGGCAACCAATACGTTGCGGCAAGTCACTCGTCCACGTCCGGGGCATGCTGACTTAGTAGGCGGAATGAAGTATGGTCATCGCGATCTACGAAACGTGCTAGAACGTTCCTCAGCTCGTGAGACAGCCATGCGAGTGGCTATCGGTCAGATTTGTAAGCAATTATTGGCGCAGCTAGATATTCACCTAGTTGGCTACGTTCAACAAATTGGCCCTAAGCAAGTGACGGCCGATTTAACACTATCCGTTGATCAATTACAAGCCCAAATCGCGCAAAATGATTTGCGATTACCAGATGCGGCCTTGGTTCCCGAAATCCATGAGCTGATCACAGCAACGAAGAAGGCCGGGGATACCTTGGGTGGTGTTATCCGGGTCGTTGCCGAAAATGTGCCGGCTGGTTTGGGCAGTTACACGAACTGGGATACCAAATTAGATGGACAGTTAGCTGCAGCAGTGATGGGAGTCAACGCCATGAAAGGTGTTGAAATTGGTGATGGATTTGCGGCTGCCAGCCATTATGGTAGCCAAGTGATGGATGAGATTAGTTGGGATGAACACGCCGGCTGGTCACGGTTGACCAATCATTTGGGCGGCTTTGAAGGTGGCATGACTAATGGAATGCCGATTGTTGTTAAGGCCGCCATGAAGCCGATTCCAACACTTTACAAACCATTACAAAGTGTGGATATCGCGACCAAAGTCAGCCAAAAGGCGAGCGTAGAGCGTTCAGACACGACGGCCATCGTCCCCGCCTCGATTGTGGTTGAAAGTGTGGTAGCGATTGAATTAACGCGAGCATTGACGGCAACGTTTGACGGGAGTAACTTAGCTCGCTTCCAGCAAACAGTGACGGCATACCGCGAAGAACTCCGACAATATTAGGAGGGCTTATGCAGATTCATACTTTAGGCCCGACCGCCACGGATAGTTACGCGGCCGCGCAAGTTTATAATCATCGCAACTGGCAGGACCAAGCGGTGATTGTCGAACACCCGAGCTTTGAAACCATTTTAACTGATTTAACGGCCTATTCTGGTGACCAACTGGTGATACCAGCTGCTTTCAAATCAGACACACTGAATGCCAGCTGGGGGGATATACATTACGCATTATTGTCCCAATTAACGTTGAGCAGTTGTTTTATGACCCAGCTCGATCCACTTGTCGTGCTCCAACGAGTAAATGCCGATAATCAAATTGGTTACACGCATGCAGCGACCGCCCAATTGTTGACGAGGGTCGTGCATCAGGTCGTGGTGCAAACAGTCGCCAGTAAATATTTAGCGTATCAGGCTTATCAACGTAATCAGGCGGCCTACGTGCTAACTAATGAGAAAAACGTGACACTGACGACTCATGAACGTGAACTTGCACGTTTGACACCTTCGATGGTGTGGTGCGTCTATCAAATAAATTAGGTGATGATGATTAATGATAAAAAAACTAAGTATTCAACCAGCTAGTGGGTTACAAGGTGACTTAAGTGTACCAGGCGATAAAAGTGTCTCACATCGAGGCTTGATTTTAGGGGCAATTAGTCAAGGGACGACGATCTTGCATCACTTTTTGCCAGCCGCCGATTGCCTATCGACTTTAACGGCGCTGCAAAAGTTAGGGGTGCCAATCAAGCGTGTCGATACGACCGTTACAATCAGTGGCCGCGGCTTACATGGGTTGACCCAACCACAACAACCATTAGACATGGGGAATGCGGGGACGGCCACTCGCTTATTAACTGGGTTGTTAGCCGGTCAACCGTTTGAGACGACCTTGGTCGGTGATACGTCTCTTAGTCAACGGCCGATGGAGCGAGTGCGTCAACCATTACAAGCCATGGGGGCGCAGGTACAATTAACAGCCGGGCACTTACCGATGACGATCACTGGTCGGACTTTACATGGTAGTTGTACCGAGATGCAGGTCGCTAGTGCACAAGTTAAGAGCGCCTTGATTTTAGCAGCCTTGCAGGCCGATCAAGCAAGTACAATTATTGAAAAATTACCGACTCGTGACCACACTGAACGGTTGTTGCAACAATTTGGTGGTCAAATTGAAACGGCGCCTGATCAGCGAACAATCACGGTCCAACCGCAGCCAGCCTTGGTTGGTCGGTCACTAACGATTCCTGGCGATTTTTCCTCGGCTGCTTTTTTCGTGACAGCCGCGACGATTATTCCAAATTCACATGTCCGGTTAACGAACGTGGGACTGAATCCGACACGAACGGGTTTCTTAAACATTTTGCGCCGGATGGGTGGTCAAGTGACGGTCGATCATGGACACCGAATGGGCGAACCAGTTGGCACGCTTGACGTGCGGTTTGCACAACTGCACCCGGTCCAAGTCACTGCTACTGAAATTCCTGCCGTAATCGATGAACTGCCACTAGTTGCATTGTTGGCTGCGACTGCGAATGGTATTAGCACAATCAATGGGGCTGCTGAATTACGAGTCAAGGAAACCGATCGCATTGCAACGATTGTGACCGAGCTTCGAAAACTTGGTGTGCAGATCACTTCGCAACCGGATGGCTTCGTGATTGATGGTCGCAAGTCTTGGCGGCAGCCGACCGAGCCATTAGCCAGCCATGGCGATCACCGAATCGGTATGATGATGGCGATTGCAGCGTTGCGATTAGCCGCTCCCGCCGAACTAGAGTCCGCCGAAGCTGTGAACATTTCATACCCGACGTTCTTTGAAGATTTAGCACGTTTAAGCCAGGGGGTGTGAAGATGACAACTGTATTGATCAAAGGTTTGGGGCTAATTGGCAGTTCGTTGGCACTAAGCATTAAGCAGGCCCATCCCACGGTGCACATTATTGGGATTGATCGTGACGATGTCAGCCTGAGTTATGCGCGTCAACAGGGTATGATCGATGCTAGTGGCACTGATTTGGCCGCGGTCGCGAGCGACGCTGATGTGATTATTTTAGCGGGGCCAGTTGATGTGATCGTTGCTGACTTGCACCGACTGGCTATGATGCCACTCAAGGCAGGGGTGCTTGTGACGGATGTCGGGAGTACTAAACAAGTGGTGATGCATGCCGCGCTTGCCATACAACAGCACGGTGTGACTTTCATCGGCGGTCATCCAATGGCGGGTTCACATAAATCGGGTGTGACGGCTGGCCGCGCCAACTTATTCGAGAACGCCTTTTACTTGTTGGTGCCGGGCCGGACTAATCAAGCAGCCGTTCAACGGCTGCAAGCATTGTTACAAGCGACTCACGTCAAATGGTTGACGGTCACTGCAATACAGCATGACCGGATTGTAGGACAGTTAAGTCATTTGCCACATATTGTCGCTGCGGCTTTAGTTGATCAGACTCAGGTGGCTTTGGCAGATTCGGCACTCGGGTTGCGATTAGCGGCTGGTGGGTTTAAAAGTATTACTCGGATTGCCAGTTCGGACCCCACGATGTGGGCGGCCATCCTGATGACTAATGCTGAACTAATAACCAATCAATTGCAGGATTATATTGACCAACTGTTGCGCATCAAGACAGCCATTAGGGTGCATGATCAAGCAACATTGTACGAATTTTTTGCGACAGCTAAGGTGACGCGTGATCACTTGGGACCGGAACAGTTGGGAGGACTACCAAACTTTTATGATTTGTTTTTGAACGTCCCCGACCGTGTTGGCGCTCTCGCGGATGTCACTCAGCGGCTCGCACAGGCTCAGCTGAGCTTAGTCAATATTCATATTTTAGAGATTCGTGAAGAGATTGATGGTGTCTTGCAACTGACATTTAGTGATCTAAAGACGAGAACGCAAGCATCGTCGTTGTTAGCTGATGCGGGTTATCAGATTGTAAGGAGGAATTAAGAATGCGAGCAATTTTAATTGGATTTATGGGTAGTGGGAAAACAACGGTCGGTCGGCTTTTGGCGGCCGGGTTAGCAACTAAACATGCTGATTTAGATGATTTGATTGTTCAGCGGGCGGGACGGTCGATTACGACTATTTTTGCGGAGCAAGGAGAGGGGTACTTCCGGCAATTGGAGCATCAGACTTTGCTCCAAGCACTCGAAACACCCGGGATTTTATCGACCGGTGGTGGTACTCCGACCATTGCAATGAATGCAATTAGCCTGAAACAAAGCGCGGTGCCAGTTATCTGGTTGACGGCTAGTGATCAAACCACTATTAACCGTGTTAAAAATGATACTAGCCGACCACTTGTCAATGAATTGGATACAGGGGCACTGATTGCGTTGAAGCAGCGGCGCCAAGCCTTATATGCTGATGCGGCCGATTTGACGATCGCAACCGATCAACTGACACCCCAGCAGATTGCCCGTCAAATTCAGCAGTGGTTGAATCAGCAGCCAGTTGCGCTCCAAGCTTGAAGAACCATGTAGCTGTCAACTGCGGTTAGCGTGCCGGTTGCATTTTAAGACGATAACATTGAATAAGCGTACATCAGCCACACTAAGGCCGTTGCACGCTTTTTTGATGGCAGCATATGTTGAAAGTCATCGGCGTAATTAGGGACGGTCCCGCGCGGTATCCTTTTGATAAGGGGACTAATTTGTGCGATTCTTGTTTTTCAGTCGTTTTATTTGACTAATAGGGATTAAGCTCACGGTTTTCTGGATCAATGAGTTAAATACAGCTTTGCCAGGCACATACGTGGTCGTCAGTGGCACCGGACCAGCGTGTCGATTTGGGGTATCTTAGTTGCGGTGCTCAGGGCCTTGAATTCTGTGATAATCCGCTTACATATTTGTGAGGTGTGGTATACTGAAAACCGTCGATTAAGAACGATCGAATCCGTGGCACGGCGATTGGCTGCCACTAGAAACCGAATTTAAATGATTGAAGGCGTTTTTTATGTTGAACGGGATTCTACCATTATATAAACCTCGTGGGATGACGAGCTTTGACTGTGTCGCTAAAATCCGACGACTCTATCAGACCCGCAAAGTAGGTCATTCAGGGACACTGGACCCAAATGTGGATGGCGTTTTACCGATTTGTATTGGGAATGCGACTAAAGTTGTGCAATTTTTAGTGGCTTCTGGCAAAGAATACCAAGGGAGCATTACCCTCGGATTTGCAACGACTACTGAAGATTTAGATGGTGAGGAGATTGCGCGCCAAGCGGTCACAGAGCCGTTCACAAGTGACCAAGTTGATGCTGCGCTGGCACAGATGACGGGGGCCATTACGCAAATTCCACCGATGTTTTCAGCAGTAAAAGTAAATGGGCGGCGTTTATATGACTATGCGCGCAGTGGTGAAACTGTCGAGCGCCCAGAACGGCATGTCACAATTAGCAGCTTCAAGCAACGGCAGGCATCTACCTATGACTCGGCAACCCAGACTCAGACGATCTATTTTACGGTCGCTTGTAGTAAAGGGACTTATGTTCGCACGCTAGCGGTGGATGTCGGCAAAGTGCTCGGGGTACCCGCTGTGATGAGTGATTTGACCCGATTAAAGAGTGGCGGCTTTACTTTAGATGAAACCGTGACCTTTGAGGAAATCGCGGCCCACGTCGATGCTGGAACGGCCGGAGCATTATTGGCGCCAATTGATAAAGCTTTAAGTCAGTACCCGCGAGTCACGTTAACGGATGAGCAGTGGCAACGGGTCAAGAATGGGGCCTTTATTACGGCGGCAGAAGGGCAACAAACTGATCCAGATGCGAACACGATGGTTGCGTTAGTTTACCAAAACAGCCTAAAATGTCTATATAGTTATCGACCGGACGAACAGCGGTACAAGCCGTTCAAAATGTTTGCGGTCAATTAAGGAGTTTTTGTCATGCAGGTGATTAATTTAAAGTATCCCGTGGCGTTTAGTCAGATTCCCGAAGGACCAATCGTATTGGCCTTAGGATTTTTTGACGGCGTTCACCGTGGACATCAGCAAGTCGTTGCAACGGCACGCCAGGCCGCTCAGGCGCAACACGCCAAACTAGCGGTGATGACGTTTGACCAGCATCCGTCAGTTGTTTTTAAACACACTGATCCGCAGCAAGTCCGTTATTTAACGACAATTGATCAAAAAACGGCATTGATGAGTGAGCTCGGCGTTGACATCTTATATGTACTTCACTTTGATGCCACGGTCGGTGCCATGCCACCCCAAACGTTTGTCGATCAGTTAATTGTTGGATTACACGCACAAACGGTGGTTGCTGGTTTTGATTACACGTACGGGCCAGCTGAAATTGCAAATATGCAGCGTTTGAATGACTATGGTCATAACCGGTTTGAAATCATTGAAGTTCCTAAGGCGGAATTAGATGCTGAAAAGATCAGTTCCACGCGGATTCGCCGCGCTTTGGACGCGGGAGATATCGATACGGCTAACCGGTTACTGGGCTATCAATATGAAACTGCCGGCGAAGTAGTTCATGGTGAAGCGCGGGGCCGAACGCTCGGCTTTCCAACGGCCAACGTTGCTCACGGGCCCAATACCCGGGTTCCCGGAATTGGCATTTACGCGACGATGGTGCAGATTGGGACACGCTGGGTTATGGGAATGGCCTCAGTTGGACGAAATGTCACGTTTGGTGATCACCGACCAATCACGGTTGAAATATACTTATTAGATTTCCAAGGAGATCTTTATGGCCACAATTTAACGGTGCGTTGGGGGCACCGGATGCGCGGTGAAATTAAATTTGCTGGGGCGGATGCCTTGGTTGCGCAATTAAAGCGGGATGAACAAAACACCCGTGACTATTATGTGGCGCATCCCTTTGTGGTCACACCCCGGATTCAAGTTGCACAACAATCAAATCGTTTGGAGGCACAATGAATGGACACAACAACAATTTTTCAACACGGCACATTAGGCTTACTTGTTCCCGGATTATTTGACGGGACGATTACGGCTGGTGAACTCTTAACCCATGGTGATACGGGTATTGGGACGTTAGACGGTCTCAATGGTGAAGTGATTATTCTAGGAGGTCACGCCTATCAAGCACGTGAGGATGGTCAAATTCGGGAAATTCAGCCCGAAGAGACGTTACCATTTGCATCGGTGCACTTTGAAAAGCCTGATATTAGTGCGCAATTAGCTGCAATCACACAAACTGATTTCGAGCAACAAGTGGTTCATGACTATCGTTTGACCAACGTGTTTGCGGCTATTCGCGTCGATGGGACCTTTGCAAAAGTCAAGACGCGAGTCGCGCCTCGTCAGGAGCCACCGTACAAAACATTAGTCGCGGCAACGGCAACACAACCGGAATTCACCGGTGAACATGTTGACGGAACGATTATTGGCTACTACGCACCGCATTTGTTCCAAGGCGCTACGGTCGGTGGCTTTCACTTACACTTTCTAAGTAAAGACCATCAATTAGGTGGACACTTGCTGGGGTTTGAAGTCGAACAAGCGACGCTGAAAGTTCAACATTTTGCTGACTTTCATGTGCACTTGCCAATCGACAATGAAGCGTACTTACAAGAACAATTTGATAATGAAACCATTGATCATGCCATTAATAAAGCTGAACGTTGATTAGTTTGAAAGCTGATTACCGTTAAGGCCAGGTTTCACTAGAATGTCTGTTGGCAATGTACATCAGGCTAGTCAAAAATCTCGAGAGTCTGTAACTCTTGAGATTTTTTTGTTGTGGCTGGTGTGCTGAGTAATGGCAGCAGAAAAGCGAGTAGTCTGCTAGGCACCATGCTTGCATTGTGAAGGGTGAGGGTGTATATTAGCACTCGTAAGTAAGGAGTGCTAATTGGGGGGCGACGGTCAAATAAGTCCAGTCATAGTGGGACTGGGGTCCTAATAATTTAAGCATTCTTTTCTAGAAATACTTTGTCTTTCCTTGACTTTCATCAGGGTGGTTGTTATATTAGTAATTGTGTTAGCACTCCATTAAGTTAAGTGCTAAAAAGAGGTGATGATCACGTTAACTGAACGACAAAGCCTAATTTTAAAGGCCATTGTCCGTGACTATACCGAGGGCGGTAATCCAGTTGGATCCAAATCGCTAGTTCAAGAACTACCGATCAAGGTCAGTTCAGCGACAATTCGTAATGAAATGGCCCGACTAGAAGATTTAGGATTAATCGTCAAAACGCATTTGTCTTCAGGGCGAATTCCATCGATTAAGGGGTATCGGTACTATGTTGACCATATCCTAAAGCCTGAAAAGGTGGACGGCAAAGACTTGAAGGTGATTCAACATTCATTAGGCGGTGAATTTCACAAGATCGATGAGATCGTTGCTCAGTCGGCGGATATCTTGTCGCAACTGACAAGTTACACGACCTTTACATTGCGACCTGAACTTAAAGATAGTCGGTTGAGTGGTTTCAGACTCGTTCCGTTGGGGAATCATCAAGTAATGGCGATTCTAGTGACGAATAATGGTGACGTTGAAAACCAGACGTTTACTATTCCTAGTGACATTACCGGCGATGAGCTGGAACCGGTCGTTCGTTTCATCGACGATCAACTGGTTGGCCTGCCGTTACAAGACGTCCTCCGCCAATTAACGCATGAGATTCCGTTAAAACTTGCACAGTATTTGCAAGATCCAGATGGTTTCTTAGATATTTTTGGCAGTGTGTTGTCCAAGGCAGCTTCCGAGCGCTTTTATGTTGGTGGTAAGTTGAATTTGTTCAACTATACGGACCAGCAGAGCCCTAAAGAGTTACAGTCATTGTACTCGTTACTCGACCAAACGGACCGGTTAGCTAACGTGATTGGTCCACCCGGTCAACGGATTCAAGTCCGAATCGGTAATGAGATCACCAACGATTTGTTGAAGAACTACAGTTTAATTACCGCGACTTACGATGTTGATCAACACGGACAAGGTGTGATTGCCTTGCTCGGGCCGACCGCCATGCCGTATTCACGGATGATTGGACTGATGGGTGCGTTCCAACGAGAATTAGCCCGCAAATTATTAGATTATTACCGGTACTTTGACGAGTGACGGACAGGGAGATGAAAACATTGGCAAAGAAATCAACGCGGACGACGCCGGAAGATTCACAAGCGTCAACAACTGATTCAGCAGCAATGTCAACTGCCAGTGAAGCGACACAGGCAGCGACGAGTGCGACTGATGATCAAGCTGAGCAAACGACAGCGGTCGATCCGACACAACAAATTACTGATCTCAAAGCGCAATTAGATGCGAAAGATGACCAGTTATTGCGTGCACAGGCGGAGATCGTCAACATGCAAAACCGCAACAAAAAAGAACAAGCGGCGCTGTTGAAATATGACGGTCAAGCACTTGCAAAGGATGTCTTACCAGTTCTGGATAACTTGGAACGGGCTTTGGCAACGCCAGCTGACGATGAAGCGGCCCAACAGTTGAAGAAGGGTGTCGAAATGGTCTATGGCCATTTACAGGATGCTTTGAAAAAACATGGGGTCACCGAAATTGCGGCTGCGGGCGAAAAGTTTGATCCCAATATTCACCAAGCTGTTCAAACGGTGCCAGTTGATGATGATCATCCAGCTGATACGGTAGTACAAGTCTTACAACGGGGTTACCTATTGAAAGACCGGACCCTCCGTCCAGCAATGGTTGTTGTGGCACAGTAATTAATCAATAAAAATACTAAATTAAAAAGAGGTTTGTTAATTTATGGCAAGTAATAAAATTATCGGGATTGACCTCGGGACTACTAACTCTGCGGTAGCGGTTCTTGAAGGTAATGAACCTAAGATTATCACCACTCCTGAAGGTGGCCGGACGGTTCCTTCAGTTGTGGCATTCAAAGATGGCGAAACTCAAGTTGGTGAAGTTGCCAAGCGGCAAGCAATCACTAACCCGAATACGGTAGCTTCAATCAAGCGTCACATGGGTGAAGCTGGTTACAAAGTTAGCATCGAAGGTAAGGACTACACCCCACAACAAATCTCAGCAATGATTTTGCAATATATCAAGGGCTTTGCTGAAGATTACTTGGGTGACACGGTTGAAAAGGCCGTTGTGACTGTTCCAGCTTACTTTAATGATGCCCAACGGCAAGCAACTAAGGATGCTGGTAAGATTGCCGGCTTAAACATTGAACGGATTATTAACGAACCAACGGCGGCAGCTTTAGCCTATGGTTTGGATAAGACCGACAAAGATGAAAAGATTTTAGTCTATGACCTTGGTGGTGGGACTTTTGATGTTTCCATCTTGGAATTAGGCGACGGGGTCTTCGAAGTATTATCCACAAATGGTGATACCCACCTTGGTGGTGATGACTTTGACCAAAAGATTATCGACTGGTTAGTTGATGGCTTTAAAGCTGACAACGGTGTTGATTTATCAAAAGACAAGATGGCCTTACAACGGTTAAAGGATGCTGCTGAAAAGGCTAAGAAGGACCTTTCAGGTGTTTCTGAAGCTCAAATTAGTTTGCCATTTATTTCCGCTGGTGCTAGTGGCCCATTGCACTTGGAAACCACGTTAACACGTGCTAAGTTCAATGAATTAACTGCTGACCTAGTTGAAAAGACGCGCATTCCTGTTGAAAATGCCTTGAAGGATGCTGATTTATCGGCTAGTGACTTAGACGTTGTCATCTTGAATGGTGGGTCAACTCGGATTCCAGCTGTTCAAGAAGCTGTTGAAAAGTGGACTGGCAAAGAATCTAACCATTCTATCAACCCTGACGAAGCGGTTGCTTTAGGGGCCGCTGTTCAAGGTGGTGTGATCACTGGTGATGTTAAAGACGTTGTTTTGCTCGATGTTACGCCACTTTCACTTGGTATTGAAACCATGGGTGGGGTCTTCACTAAGTTGATTGACCGTAACACGACGATTCCAACCAGCAAGTCGCAAGTATTTAGTACGGCGGCTGATAACCAACCAGCTGTTGACATTCACGTGCTCCAAGGTGAACGGCCAATGGCAGCGGATAACAAGACGTTAGGTCGCTTCCAATTAACGGATATTCCGGCTGCACCTCGTGGTGTTCCTCAAATCGAAGTTAAGTTTGACATCGATAAGAACGGGATCGTTAACGTATCTGCTAAGGATATGGGAACTAATAAAGAACAAAAGATTACCATCAAGAGTTCATCGGGTCTTTCTGACGACGAAATTGATCAAATGGTCAAGGAAGCCAAGGAAAACGAAGAAGCCGATAAGAAACGTAAAGAAGAAGTTGACTTGAAGAACGAAGTTGACCAATTGATCTTTACTACCGACAAGACTTTGAAAGATCTTGAAGGCAAGGTTTCAGAAGATGAAGTTAAGAAAGCCAAAGATGCTCGTGATGCTTTGAAGAAAGCTCAAGATGATAACAACATTGACGAAATGAAGGCCAAGAAGGACGATTTGAACAAGATCGTTCAGGACTTATCAGTTAAGTTGTATCAACAAGCTCAAGAAGCTCAGGGTGCACAAGGCGGTGCCGACAGTAATGCTGCTGGCAATGCCGACTCAGCCAAGGGCAGTGATGACAACACGGTTGACGGTGATTTCGAAGACTTGGATAAAGACAAGGATAAGAAGTAGCACCGGCAGAACAAAAAGGCCAAGGCCACGTGGCTTTGGCCTTTTTGCTTTAAATATGCTAGTATTAATGAGACTTAATTAAGGTTCATTAGGAGGTTACAATGGCAGAGCAAGACTTATATAAGGTTCTGGGTGTTGAAAAGGATGCCAGTCAGGACGAAATCAAGAAGGCGTACCGCAAGCTTTCGAAGAAGTATCATCCTGATTTGAATCATGAACCTGGCGCGGAAGAAAAGTTTAAAGCTGTCAATGAAGCGTACGAAACGTTAGGCGATGCCCAGAAGCGGGCACAGTATGATCAATTCGGATCGACTGGTGGCCAACAAGGCTTCGGTGGCGCCGGCGGTTTCGGCGGTCAAGACTTTGGTGGCTTCGGCGGCGGTGGCGGCTTTGAAGATATTTTCAGTTCCTTCTTCGGTGGTGGCGCTGGTGGTTCACGGCGTTCTAACCCAACGGCCCCGCAACAAGGCCGAGACTTACAGTATGAGATGACACTGAAGTTTGAAGATGCGATCTTTGGTAAGAAGACGACCATCACCTACAATCGTGAGGAACAGTGTGAGACTTGTGGTGGCTCTGGTGCCAAGCCAGGAACGTCACCAGTGACCTGTTCGAAATGTCATGGTGCTGGCTATATTCAGGTACAGACTAATACGCCACTCGGTCGAATGATGAGCCAACAAGTTTGTGACGTTTGTCATGGAACTGGTAAAGAAATCAAGGACAAGTGTGCCACTTGTGGTGGCTCTGGTCATACTGAACAAAGTCATTCCATCAAAGTGACGGTTCCTGCTGGAGTTGAAGAAGGCCAACAAATGCGGCTTCAAAATCAAGGTGAAGCGGGAACGAATGGTGGCCCTTATGGTGATTTATTCATTATCTTCAGAGTTGAGCCAAGTAAGGACTTTGAACGGGATGGCGCGACGATTTACTTCAAGTTGCCGATCGACTTCGTTCAGGCCGCTCTTGGTGATGAAGTTCAAGTTAAAACGGTTCACGGGGACGTTAAGTTGAAGATCCCAGCTGGTACTCAGACGGGGACAACTTTCCGGTTACGTGGTAAAGGTGCACCACGATTACGTGGCAATGGCAACGGCGATGAACGCGTTACCGTTAATATTGAAACGCCAACGCACTTGAACAAGGGTCAAAAAGAAGCTTTGAAGACCTTTGCTAAAGCTAGCGGCAAATCAGTTGCTGGCAATGGCAAGAGTTCGTTATTTGACAAGCTTCGGGGTGTTTAACCGAGCGAACTAATTCCAGAAATATACAAAAAGCTGGGCGATGCCCATCACAAAAATGTGATGAGGATTGTTCAGCTTTTTTTAGTGTCAATCAAGCACTCCGGCCTGTTTATTAAGTGACCTTTCAGTAACACGGTTTTTGTGCAAACTGTTTCGTTATCCTGTCGTCCGGGGATTAGTGAGTGCTAGAATTAGTCAAGGAGGTGAAGTAATACGCTGCTAGCTTACGGGGGACGTAACGTTGATGTTACAAAACCGTTACAAATATGTCGTATCAGCGAACGAAAATGCAGGATTTTGATCTTTTTGAGCCGGCCTAACCGTTATTGGTCGGTAGGTTGTTACACTATAACTTGAACTTACGTCCTATTGGCGGCGTAGCTAATATCACCAATCGGTTCGTAATTGATAGCTAATGGGGAGGTCAATCATTGTGAAGCAAAGCAAACTTTTAGTAACAGTTTTGCTTGGACTGCTGATTGTGGGTGCTGGTGGCGGCTACTATGTTTATCATACAGAGCGGCAAGCAGCGATTGCTAAAAAGCGTCAAACTGACAAAGCATTGAATAAGAAAGCGGCATTAAAAAATAGCCAGCTTAGTCGTAAGATTAACCAGACAACGTTTTCGAATAATAAGAACACGGATGAGCAAGTGACTAAGGCTTTAAACCTAAGCCATTTTGTGGGGTCAGCATTAGTTGTTAAGAATGACCATGTCATTTATAATCGTGCCTTTGGTTACGCAAACAAGGCTAAAAATCAACGTAATAAAGTCAATTCAAAGTATCAAATTTTATCGATTCAAAAGTCAATGACGGCGGTTGGCATTATGCAGTTGGTGCAGGCGGGGAAAGTTAAGCTGACTGATCCGATTTCGAAGTATTATCCAACTTTAAAGCATGGGCGTCAGACAACGCTTCGCCAAATGTTAGATATGACAACAGGGTTCCGTTTGAAGAGCGGTTCAAAAGAATTCTTACCAGAAAATCAAGTGATTGATTTTGCGGCTCACAATGTTTTTTACTACCCAGATAAAAATGGAATTTATAATTATTCATCCGTTAATTTTCTGTTGCTAGCTGGCATTATTCGCAAGGTAACTGGTCAATCATATCAGCACTTCTTTACAACACATTTTATTGACAAGTTGAATCTGAATGAAACGGGCTTTTTGATTCATGGTCAAGGTCAAGATGCGACAACTGGTTACCGAGCGCTTGCAGACCAAACACTTCCGAATTATGATCAAACAATGCCAGAAAGCAAATCACAAATGGCCAATGAGTTAGGTACTGGGCAAGTTTATATGAGTACCGCGGATTTATTTACCGTTGAAAGTGCCATTCTTAAAGGGCAGTTGCTGTCAAAAAAGAACGTTGCAATTTTGCACACGCGCACAGCCACAGGTGAATATGGCGGTGGTGTTTATAACATGAGTAATGGTATTCGGTCACACGGACTTGGTTATGGCTATGAATCCAGCATCTTCCTCTCACCGGATGGGAAGACTGGTGTTGTATTAATGAGTAACTACTATCGCAAAGCTGCTGGTATTCAAGCAACAGCCAACAAGATTTTTACGGAATTAATGAAGGGTGATATTAAGTAACTGACATTGGGTTAGTGGAGGAGGTGATGGCATGTTTGCAAAGTTGAAAAGCTGGTTTCAACGTCCGGTCGTTCAATTCATTGCACTTACAGTATTTTACTTTGCTGTCATGCTCGCCTTGGTTTATCTTTACGGTTATAGTGGGATCAACCAAGCGAAGTTTATTTACAACGAATTTTAAAAATGGATGCAGTAACACTATTGTTTGGGGGGAGTTTTAATTATGATTAAGAACATCATTACAACGATTGATGATTATGCACGGACGCAACCCAATAACGTGGTTTATGATGTGCAAGGTGTAACGCACACTTATGCGGAATTAAAAGCTTATTCAGATGCCTTGGCGGCGCATCTTGACACGCTCGATTTACCAGCCAAGGATCCAATTATTGTGTTTGGTGGTCAGACGTTTGAAATGATTGCGACTTTCTTAGGAGTTGTTAAGTCAGGTCGGGCGTATATTCCAATCGATACACATTCACCAAATGAGCGGTTAACAATGATTAATGAGATTGCTAAGCCAGCTGCCGTTATTGCTGTTGCTGATTTGCCAACCGGTGTCGGGACAACCCCCGTGATTACACCAGATCAATTGGCGGCTATCTTTGCGACTCCCGTTGATTATCAAGCGGATCATGTCGTTAGTGGCGATGATAATTACTATATTATCTTTACTTCTGGTACCACTGGGATGCCAAAGGGGGTCCAAATTAGTCATGATAACTTGGTCAGTTACGTTGACTGGATGTTGAGTGATGACTTCGGATTGCCTGACCAGCCGAACTCGCTGTCGCAACCACCATATTCATTTGACCTATCCGTGATGGACGTTTACCCAACCTTAGCGTTAGGTGGGACACTATACGCATTACCGAAGGCCGTGACAGATGATTTCAAACAATTATTTGCTGCGTTGCCGACGTTACCAATCAACGTTTGGGTCTCAACACCATCATTTATGGACATTTGTTTGCTAGAACCAAAGTTTAATGCTGAAAACTTGCCAACTTTGACGCACTTCTTGTTCTGTGGTGAGGAACTCACACATAAGACGGCGGCGACACTCAAGAAACGGTTCCCAGATGCCCGGATCTTCAATACGTACGGGCCAACTGAAACCTGCGTCGCGGTAACTCAAATTGAAATTACGGATGCCGCATTAGCGCAGTATGATCGGCTACCAATTGGTTATGCCAAAGCTGATACGCGGATACTTGTGGTTGATGAAAATGGTGAGGCGGTTCCAAATGGCACGGAAGGTGAACTGATTATCGCCGGACCATCCGTTTCGAAGGGGTATTTGAACAACTCTGAAAAAACTGCCAAGGCTTTCTTTGAATTAGACGGGCAACCCGCCTATCATTCTGGTGATATTGGCACGATGGATGCGGACGGTCTGTTCCGTTATCGTGGCCGCGTTGATTTTCAAATTAAAATGCATGGTTACCGCATCGAACTAGAAGAAGTGGATCACTTCTTAGCACAGCAACAGCATATTAAACAAGCCGTTGCCGTTCCAAAATACGATAAAGAGCACAAAGTAACGCAAATGATTGCGTACGTGGTACCAAAGCCGAATGACTTCGAAAGTGACTTTGCTTTGACCACTGCAATTAAAAAGGACCTACAAGGAATGATGATGGAATACATGATTCCACAACGGTTCGTCTATCAAACGAGCTTGCCATTAACGCCTAACGGTAAGATTGATGTCAAGTCGATCATTAAAGAGGTTAACCCAGAATGATTTCTTTTGACCCATATGGTAACCCAACGTACTTTGTGCTGCTCTTTATCGCGTTGTTACCGTTAATGATTGGTCTGTTATATGGTCGGCGATCCCATTGGTATGAATCATTGATATCGTTTATCTTCTTAATGCTGACCTTTGGCGGTGTTAAGTGGCGCACTGGGATCGCGTTAATTATCTATTTGGTCTATCAGATCACACTAGTTTGGTTGTACTCAAAGTATCGACAACGACCAGATTCACCTAATAAGGGCTGGGTTTTCGTTGTCAGTGTGATTTTAGCGATTATTCCACTAGCTGTCGTTAAGATCACACCAGCCGTGGCACATGGTGCTAATTCAATTATTGGTTTCTTAGGAATTTCCTACCTGACTTTCAAAGTGGTCCAGATGATCATGGAGACCCGTGATGGGGTGATTAAAGAATTCCATCCGGTACTGTTTGGCCAGTTCTTGCTGTTTTTCCCAACGATCTCGTCTGGGCCGATTGACCGGTATCGGCGGTTCGTTAAGGATTACGATAGTGTCCCGACCCGTGAAAAGTATCTCGGGTTAGTTGAAAAAGGGGTCCGCTACATTTTCTTGGGATTCTTATATAAGTTCATTTTGGCTTATATCTTTGGTACGCGGATGCTACCTGTCGTTGAACACGCGGCCTTGCAAGCTCACGGCATGTCATGGGCGTTAGTCGGTGTGATGTACGTCTATAGTATGGATTTATTCTTTGATTTTGCGGGTTACAGTTTGTTTGCCGTCGGTATCAGTTACCTGATGGGTGTTGAAACTCCGATGAACTTCAATCAACCGTTTAAGTCAAAGAACATCAAAGACTTCTGGAATCGTTGGCACATGACGTTGTCCTTCTGGTTCCGTGATTTCATCTACATGCGGTTGGTATTCTTTATGATGAAACACAAGGTCTTTAAGAGCCGGATCACAACGGCCAACGTGGCATACGTTATTAATATGTTGATCATGGGGTTTTGGCACGGGGAAACATGGTATTACATCGTTTATGGGCTATTCCATGGTTTAGCAATGGTTGTCAACGATGCTTGGTTACGGTACAAGAAGAAACATCAAGCGCAGTTGCCGTCTAATAAATTTACGGAATACTTTGCGATTTTCCTAACGTTTAACGTCGTTTGTTTCAGTTTCTTGATCTTCTCAGGATTCTTGAACACGTTATTCTTTGGAGCCCGGCCATAATATAATTACAATAAGGGAGCGTAATGACAATGGATGATACAAAAGCAACGGTTTTATCAATTTTAGCAGACTTAACGGGGGAAGATGTTTCCAGTAACATGGACGTTAACCTGTTTGATGAAGGAATCTTAGATTCAATGGGTTCCGTCCAACTTTTATTGGAACTTCAAAATCAATTAGGAATCGAAGTGCCGGTCTCTGAATTTCAACGGTCAGAATGGGATACACCGGCTAAGATTGTTGCAAAGGTTGAGAACTTGCAATGAACGTTGCCAAACGCCTTTTTAAGATTTTTGGGCCAATTATTTTGGCAGCCGTCTTATTATTGGCCGTACTGCTTTCACCGTTCTCATTTGGATTAAACCATATTTCTAAGGATACTGAGAAAAAAGCGGCCGTTTCCTTGTCAGCCAACGTATTAAAAGGTCGGTTAGTTAAACGACAGGCGCTGGATGATGGCTATGTCCCGTTCTTTGGTTCTTCAGAATGGTCACGATTTGATCCAATGCATCCGTCCGTACTGGCAACAAAATATCACCGCAATTACCGACCATTTCTACTCGGTGCGCGGGGGACCCAGTCGTTGACGCAGTATTTCGCGATGCAATCGGTGAAAAAGCAGATTACAAATAAGAAGGCCGTCTTTGTAATTTCGCCACAATGGTTTGTGCCACAAGGAACGCGGAAAGATGCGTTTTCGTACTATTACTCACCACTGCAGACTATTGATTGGTTACAGGATGAGCAGAATACGGCAATGGACCGGTATGCCGCTCAACGTTTGTTACAGATGCCATCGGGTTCTTCTGATCGCATTTTGGAAGGCGCCCTGGCACGTGTGGCAGCTGGGTTTAAACCAACGAGCGCACAAATGACGTATATTAACTATAAGGCACGTGTCCTTGGCAGTGAGGATGAGTTCTTCTCACGTTTTGGAATTGCGGGCAAAAATTTACGGACTGTCAATGCGCAAGCTAACAAGTTACCAGCGACATATAACTTTAATCAGTTAAACCAATTAGCCGGTAAAATCGGTGCGGCGCAAACGGACTCGAACAGTCTTGAAATCAGCAATCAATTTTGGAACACGAAGTTAAAACGTAATTACAAGCGACTCAAAGATTCACAGCGACACTTGAATTACACGAAGTCACCAGAATTTGCCGATTTTCAACTGGTTTTGAATCAGTTTGCAAAGACACACACCGATGTCTTGTTCATCATTCCACCAATCAATCAGCGCTGGTCTGCTTATACCGGACTGTCAATGAAGATGATTGCTCAGTTTGACAAGAAGATTCAGTACCAGTTGAAGAGTCAAGGGTTTAATAACGTCTTGGACCTGACCCAGGACGGTGGTAAGGACTACTTCATGACTGATACGATTCATCTTGGCTGGCGTGGTTGGTTAGCCGTGGATCAAAAGGTTGATCCATTCTTGACTAAGAAGACGAAGCCGGTTCATTATCAGATTAATGACGACTTCTATTCAAAAGAATGGCAATTACTCAAACCCAGTGAAATCAAGGATTTTGAATAACCTACTAAAAAGTACAGGCCATATTGGCTTGTACTTTTTTGTTACGTCATTTATTCAGTGGCGCAGCGGGGTGTCTGGAGCGGTCTGATAGAAAAATTGTGCTTGTGCCACTAACTTGGTATAATTGTAGGGATTAGGATTTAGGAAGAAAGTAGGAAAATCAATGGATAAAGCGACAATGCAAGACCGACAACAACATATTCGGAATTTTTCAATCGTCGCCCATATTGATCACGGCAAATCGACGTTGGCGGATCGTATTCTGGAACTAACTGATACGATTTCCAAACGTGAGATGCAAGACCAAGTGTTGGACTCAATGGACTTGGAACGTGAACGTGGGATTACGATCAAATTGAATGCGGTAGAGTTACACTATCAAGCAAAGGATGGGGAGACTTATATCTTCCACTTGATCGATACACCTGGACATGTTGACTTCACGTATGAAGTCTCACGGAGCCTCGCAGCCTGTGAAGGGGCGGTTTTAGTCGTGGATGCGGCGCAAGGGGTCGAAGCCCAGACGCTAGCCAACGTGTATTTAGCCATTGATGATGACTTGGAAATTGTCCCGGTGATCAACAAGATTGACTTGCCATCGGCTGAACCTGAAAAGGTGCGCAAAGAAATTGAAGATGACATTGGGATTGATGCGGAAGATGCTGTTCTAGCTTCAGCGAAAGCCGGTATTGGTATCGAAGATCTGCTCGAGCAAATCGTGCATAAGATTCCGGCTCCTCAGGGGGATCTTGATGCGCCACTCAAGGCCCTAGTGTTTGATTCCGTCTATGATGATTATCGGGGCGTGGTGCTGAGTGTTCGGATTCATGAAGGCATCGTTCGTCCAGGAGATCGGATCCGGTTGATGAACAGTGGTAGTGAATATGAAGTGACGGAAGTCGGCGTTAATTCACCGAAACCGTTAGCACGGGATTATTTGATGGCGGGGGATGTTGGTTACATTACGGCTAGCATCAAGGATATTCAGGATACCCGAGTAGGTGATACGGTCACGAACGCGAAAAATCCGGCCGAAAAGCCATTGGCGGGTTACCGTGAAATGAATCCGATGGTCTACGCTGGGATTTATCCGACTGATAATGCCAAATTCACCGATTTACGGGAAGCGTTGGAAAAATTAAAATTGAACGATGCCGCATTGGAATTTGAAGCGGAATCATCACAAGCACTGGGCTTTGGGTTCCGGTGTGGATTCCTGGGACTGCTACACATGGACGTCATTCAGGAGCGCCTCGAACGGGAATTTAATCTTGAACTAATTACCACGGCGCCGTCCGTAACGTATCATGTGCGGATGACTGATGGCACGGAGAAAAAGGTGGAAAACCCGGCTGAAATGCCTGAGGCGTCTGCAATCAAGGAAATTCGTGAACCGTATGTGAAAGCTCAGATTATGGTGCCTAATGATTACGTTGGTGCGGTCATGGAATTAGCCCAGCGTAAACGGGGCGAGTTTGATACGATGGAGTACTTGGATAGTAATCGGGTCAACGTGGTTTATCACATTCCGTTGTCCGAAATCATTTTTGACTTCTTTGATAAATTAAAGTCGAACACGCGCGGCTATGCCTCGTTAGATTATGATTTAGACGGCTACCGTGCCAGTGACCTCGTTAAGATCGATATCTTATTAAACGGTGACCAAGTTGATGCTCTGAGTTTTATCGCACATCGCGACTTTGCACCTGCGCGTGGACGCGAGATTGCCGCCAAGCTCAAGACGATTATCCCCCGGCAAAACTTTGAAATTCCGGTACAGGCAACGATTGGTTCTAAAGTCATTGCTCGGACGAATATTAAAGCTTACCGTAAGGACGTGACGGCCCATCTGTACGGTGGTGACCGGACGCGGCGGATGAAGCTACTTGAAAAGCAAAAAGCTGGTAAGAAGCGTATGAAGGCTGTCGGTAAAGTCGAAATCCCGCAAGAAGCGTTCATGGCTGTTCTGAAAACCGACGAAGACGAAAAGCCGAACTGATAGGGTTCCGCGTAAGCGGAGCTCTTTTATTTTTCCGTTTTGCCAACATTTTGCCAACATTGAAACTGTGATGTTGGCAAAATATACATATATCGAAAAAGTGTCTATCATCTTTTTAACTGTTGTTTTTTAACATATTTTCGAAGATATCAACAGTATCACGTTTCATCTTATTGGTTACGTGGGAATAGATATCTAGCGTTGTTGAAATACGTGAGTGACCAAGGCGTTGCTGTATTTCTTTGTACTTGGCTCCATTTTCTAGCAGCATCGTTGCGTGTGTGTGCCGTAATGAGTGAAAATTAAATGGAAAGTCTAATTCCTGTGATAGTTTAGTTGTGTAGTATTTAATTACGCTAGGGGTAATCGGCTTACCATTTTGTTTGGTACAAACAAATGGGCTATCAAAGTAAAATTGTCCGTAACGCACTTTATTTTCCTTCTGGTAAGTTCTGAAACGCTTTAAAACAGTTAGCAGTGAATTTCCGACTGCAATTGTACGATAGCTTGCCTTAGTTTTGGGTGACGTAACGTCAAATTCTTTTTTCTTCATAATCATTTGCTTGTTCACGGTCAAGGTTTTGTTATCAAAATCGATGTTGTCCCATGTGAGTCCTGAAACCTCACCACGGCGCAAGCCAGTGTTGAAGCTGATAATAAGTGGGAGATACAAGGGGTTAGATTCAGGAACAAGTGCTAGTATCTGCTTGAACTGGCCCATATTGATGATTTTGAGCTTATCTCGAGCAGCTTGCTGGGTTATTTCATCATCATTATTATTAGTGGGCTTTACAATGTAGTTTGCTGGATTTTCTTTGATTAATTGGTAAGGGAAGACGGCCATCTTAAAGCCCTTACGTAAGACTGAAACAATGATCTCAATAGTGTGCTTTGAGAGTTTGTCTGTGGGTAGGTCATTTACGAACTTTTGAATTGATGCTGGACCAATTGATTTCATTCGGTACATGCCGATATCGGGCTTAATGTAATTGTTGATAATATTACGATAATTCGTTTGCGTGTTATATTTAAGAGTCTTTACAACAAAATTCTCGTGCCAATAATCGAAGTAGTCTGCTACACTCATCTCTGTCAACTTGATGACAACACCGCCGCGCTCAAACTCATCAATTGCTTTGCGCAGGGCCCGTTCTGCTTCTTCACGGGTCCGACCACCAACGTGCTCGATTCGCTGCCGTTTACCGTCTATGGTGGGGCCTTCATATGCATAATACCAGCGGTTGCCACGTCTTCTAATTGATCCTCGCATTTTTATACTTCCTTTCAGTCTTTAATGTCAAAATGAACAACTTCACTACCAGCAGAATAAAGCATGTAGTTCTTGCGATAGGGGAATAGGTCCAACCGTGCAATAGCGTCAACGGTGATATAGTTGGGTCGGACAAGTCCATAGCGATGATCCCCAATAGAAACGTGATAGCCTGTAAATGGTACGTAGGTGATGTACACGGACCATTTATCATCGACGATGTAGCCGGTAGTTTTTGAGCGTCCTGGTCCGGGATAAAACTTGTCCTGCAGCTCCAATTGTTTTTGTTCTTTTCCGGTAATTTTTTGAATAATCATGATAATATCCTCCTAATGTCCAAACGTATGTTCTTTTTTACTTTTAAATAAAAGCCCGTGTTGGGGGCCAATTTTCTAATTTACAGATACTGAATCAACAACAATATCAGATTTTAAGGTCTTACCATTTAATTTTATGGTAGATGTGAGTGCGCCACCTTTTACAGTAATATTATCGCCTTCATTAATGTTAGTTTCATCAAAGGTATCCACATTGATCTCTGTAACAGTCCCGTATGAGTAGCCTGAAGATGCATGGTCATCTTTAGGGAGGATAACAACATAATAGATATCTGTATTATCTGGATTCTTTTGAATGTAGGCAACTTCTCCACTAGTTTCGACGTTTTTACCGATGTATTTATCAGTTTCAGTTGCAAATGTTTCTAAGTCAACTTTATCATAATGGATACTACGAGTAGTAGATTTAGCAGCAGACGACGAACTATCACTAGAATTATTTTTGGATACCGATTCGTCAAATGAAGAATTGGCAGCAACCATAGAATCCATAGCCGAACTAGATGAAGATTTATAAGAATTAACGGCCTCAGAAGAAGGTTTAACAATTATTTTTTTATAAACCTTAAGCTTGTTAACGTTATTTTTATTAGGTTCGTTGGAAATAGGATCAGTATCTGCGTCAATATCATCGATTGTAAGGTAATATGGGACAGTCTTTGCATCATCGTTGTCTTCATTAAAATGAAATAGGCCTTTAGAATCACTTGTAACCGTATCCTTAACTTGACCACTCTTATTGAGAAGATAAACACCGATATTTTCTTCCGTTCTTCCTTGAACTGAGAACTTGCTATTGTCAGAAGTGACAATGCTCGAATGATTAACCGTAATAGTTTTTTCCTTTTTGACATTGGTCGCAGTTTCTTTGTGATGTGAGCTTGATTGAGTAGATGTTTTTGAACTATTACCACAACCGCTTAATATAAATAATGACGCAACAATGGCAGCCCCAGTGACTACTTTTTTCATATAAGACTCCTCCAAATAAGGTGTTTTTCAAGTTGACTTTTAATGACTTCTAGCTTGTTATGAGTGTTGGCTCCAAAGACATTGAAGTCAGACTGTGCCAACAATAAAAAAGAGCATGCTTATTAGATTATATCAATGCAAGTATCATTGATAGATTAGAATTCAATAAAAATACTAATTGCTATTAATTACGTTGCTTGTATACCGTACGATATGTATATAAAAAAACTACCATCAGAAACCTGAGTCTTTGATGGTAGTTCTAACTGACGAACACTAATTATCAGTTCTTCTAAACGAAGCACCAATTAACCCCAAACATCATCCATATGCGGTAGTTGCAATAAGCCATCGCTAGTCGGGTCAGTTGTGCCGATGGTCTTTAAATGCCAAGTGCCCTGATCGTCCTTGGTCGCAACGACTTTTTTGCGTTTGCCCTCTTGATTTTTGTAGAAGCAGTTTTCACTATCCGCACCGATTTCGCGGGCGAGGACTTCGTTGGATGTGACATAACCGTCATTGGTTTGAAATTTTTCGATTTGGTCGACCGTTGTCAACTGTTCATGACCACGACGATAAATTCTTTCGATGAGTATCATCAGTAAATTCCCCCTAATATTGATAACCTTACTAATTTAATCATATTTTACCATACCCGGATATGCGGCAAAAACAATTCTGAAATGGTTAGCAAATTTATAAGAATTAAAGTTCGATACTTGCTAAACCAATGGCAAATTGGTACACTACTTGTTTAAAGTCTGCTATAATAATAGCTAGATATGAAAATATACTAACGATAAATTAATTTATTATTTAATCAATTTCACATTGTGAAGGAGAGATCAACGACATGTTAAAACGCACGAAACAGTTTCTGCGATCAATACATTATGACTACGATAAAACATATATTAGACCGCTGATGGTGCCCGACAGCGTTTACGTGTTGAAATTCGGTAAGGACCATCGCAACAATCGGGTGGTCGTTAAGTACAGTCATACTTGGACCGGGCGAATCAAAATCAATGAGATCGCGGTTCGGTTGCACAAGCAAAAGCACCCGCGGATCTTTAAGCATGAAGCCGACATGATTAAGTATTTGAATAAGCATCTAACCAAAAAGACCGCAAATAATGATTAAATGAACATGAGGACGGACTAGCAAGGTGGCTAGTCCGTTTTCTATTAGGGGCGAGTAAAACAAGTTATGACAGCAATCGAACGATTTTTAAGCACACGTACGACACCTGAAATTGCGGCGAGCCTACTGGGTAAACAGTTGCACCTACAGACATCTAGCGGTGTATTGACCGCCTGGATCACAGAAACAGAAGCGTATCTTGGCGCCCGTGATGCAGGAGCTCACGCGTACCAGAACCACCAAACGCCGCGCAATCGCGCACTCTGGCAATCAGCGGGAACGATTTATATTTATCAAATGAGGGCCTGGTGCTTACTGAATATTGTGACACAAGCTGCCGGTACGCCAGAATGTGTCTTGATTCGCGGAATTGAACCAGATGTGGGGCTTGAACGAATGCAACAGCAGCGGCCAGTGCCCATTGCGAACTTGACCAACGGACCGGGCAAGCTAATGCAGGCGCTTGGGTTAGATAAAACGTTAAATGGACAAACGCTGCAACCGGCGACCTTATCATTGGATTTGAGTCATTATCGCCAACCGGAACAAGTTATGGCGACTCCGCGAATTGGAATTGTCAACAAGGGTGAATGGACAACGGCACCATTGCGGTACTTTGTGGCCGGCAATCCATTCGTATCCAAGATTTCTCGCCGGACTATCGATCATGAACATCATGGTTGGATGACCAGGTGATTGTCAAGTTAATCAGGCTTGTTATATAATTGTTACTAAGAAAAACGTGATAGTCTTAAGCGATGGCGCTTGGCGCTCTAGCTTTCGATGGGAGGAAAATATAAAGATATGAAATGGACTGAAGTAACGGTCAGTACTTCTAATGAAGCTGTCGAAGCGGTGGCAAACATTTTAATGGAAGCCGGGGCCAGTGGCGTCAAAATTGATGATGCCTTGGATTATCAGAATTTAAAGCCTGATCGGTATGGTGAGATCATCGATTTGGCGACGATTCCACACGTTACCAGTGGGGCGAAGATTTCTGCTTATTATCCTGAGACGGTGTTTGTACCGGAAGTCATTCCAACGATCAAGCAGCGGGTTAGTCAGCTGACTGATTTTGGGTTGAATCCAGCACCTAATGAAGTCAGTATGACGGCTTTATCGGATGAAGACTGGGCGACGGCCTGGAAAAAATACTATCACCCCGTCCGGGTTACGCGCTATTTGACGATTGTGCCAAGTTGGGAACAGTACCAACCAGTGCAATCAGGTGAGCTTGTGTTGCGACTAGATCCTGGTCAGGCTTTTGGTACCGGAACGCATCCGACAACCAAGCTCTGTTTGCAGGCGCTTGAAACTGTGATCAATGGTGGTGAACACTTGATCGATGTGGGTACTGGGTCCGGGGTATTGAGTATTGCGGCCAAAGCGATGGGCGTCGGTGCAGTAGAAGCTTACGATCTTGACGATGTCGCTGTGGCATCAGCTCAAACGAATTTGGACTTGAATCCAGTTGCCAAAGATGTTCACGTGGCTGCCAATGATTTACTAGCTGGGATTGACACGCAGGCTGATATTATCGTTGCCAACATTTTGGCTGAAATTATTATTCCGTTGGTACCACAAGCCCGTCAAAACTTAAAACGGGGCGGCTATTTCATTACCTCTGGCATCATCGATGATAAGTTCCAGGTCGTCATGACGACAATTAAGGAAGCGGGCTTCCAAATTACACAACATACGCAAATGGGTGACTGGCACGGTATTGTGGCTTATCTACCAACAGCTGAAGATTAGTGGGGGACTGAAATGCAACGATACTTTTTATCAACACCGATTACGACAACGATTGGGCAAACGTTCACTATCACGGGTGAGACGGTCAAACACTGGGTCAAGGTGATGCGCGCACAACCGGGGGACACTGCGGAATTTGTTACGACGACACATCAAGTCGTGCTGGCGGATTTGGTGAAAAGCGATGGTCGAACAGCTACAGCGACAATCACGGCCGTTACGACGCCCCATGTTGAATTGCCGTTGCCAGTGACTATTGCTTGTGGGTTGTCTAAAGGCGATAAACCCGAACAGATCGTACAACGTGGTACTGAATTAGGTGCGAGCGCCTTCGTGTTTTTCGATAGTCAGTGGGCAGTGGCTAAATGGGCAGCGAATAAGCGGGCCCGCAAGTTGGCCCGCTTGGCGAAAATTGCGCAGGGCGCGGCTGAACAGTCACACCGGACGATGATTCCTAGTGTGAGCTACGCAACGGATTTAAACCAGTTGTTAGCACACGTGTCATATGATACCGGGGTCGTAGCGTGGGAGGAATCAGCCAAACAAGGTGAGAGCAGCCAACTGGTGCAGACGTTAAAAACGATGACCGCACCACAACGACTGCTGGCGATTTTTGGTCCTGAAGGGGGCTTGGCACCACAAGAAGTGGCGACATTACAAACTGCTGGTATCGCGGCAGTGGGCCTGGGTCCACGAATCATGCGGGCCGAAACGGCACCCCTCTACTTACTAAGTAGCGTTTCTTTTTGGTGCGAACTAGTGTAATTTTGCGGTCGGTGGTGTACAATAAATAATCATAGTCATTTAGCAATAAAGCGTAAGCGAGGGAGTTAGTTTGACGGAAAAAATTCGTAAGTTTAATGGCCAGTATTGGCTGATTGCGCTTGTCGTTGGGGTGATGATACCATGGTTGCTACGATTTACGAGTATTAGCCGGTTTCATCAGATTGTATGGCTACTCTTTGTAGTTGACTTTGTGCTGGCAGCAGTCGTTGGCTGGTGGATTCGTCGGACTGAACGGACGGGCTGGTTAGTCTGGCTATTCCCAGTGGGCTGTTTTGTCGGGCTCTATCTATTTTTCCCAACGTATGTCTATTACTTAGCGTTAGTTGATTTAGGCATATCCTACTTAGCATATGGGTTAACTGGTCCCCGCGCGAGTTTGCGTTAAAACGGTTGTCAAGGCACGTTGGGTGGGAACCTCACGTGCCTTTTATTAAATAGAATCTTTGTGGAAGTCGTGGTGATAAAATGCCCAAACAACCTACCTGGACTGCCCAGGATGTCCTGGACATGGTTCAAAAGTATATGAATAGTGATCACGTCGCGTTAGTTAAACGGGCGTGTGATTTTGCAACTTATGTGCATAAGGATCAGTATCGCCAATCTGGTGAGCCGTATATTATGCATCCGATTCAAGTTGCTGGTATCTTAGCTGAATTGAAGATGGACCCTGAAACCGTCGCTTCGGGTTTCTTACACGACGTTGTGGAAGATACTGGTGTTACTTTAGGAGACGTTGAAGAACTGTTTGGTCATGACGTGGCCGTTATTGTTGACGGGGTCACCAAGCTGGGTAAGATTCGGTACAAGTCCAACAAAGAACAGCTTGCTGAAAATCACCGTAAATTACTGTTGGCGATGTCTAAAGATATTCGAGTCATGATTGTCAAATTAGCTGATCGCTTGCATAATATGCGGACATTGCAGCATCTGCGGCCCGATAAACAGCGGCGAATTGCAAATGAAACGTTGGAAATTTACGCCCCCATTGCCGATCGATTAGGGATCAGCACGATTAAATGGGAACTAGAAGATATTTCACTACGTTATTTGAATCCTCAACAGTATTATCGCATTGTCCACTTGATGAATTCGCGGCGTGAGGACCGTGAAAAGTACATCGAGATTGCCATTCAAGACATTCAAAAGGCGCTCCATGATCTGGAACTACCAGAAGCTGAAATTTATGGTCGTCCGAAGCATATCTATTCAATTTATAAGAAGATGCGGGACAAACACAAACAGTTTAGCCAACTTTACGATCTGCTGGCAATTCGGGTAGTCGTGGATTCAATCAAGGACTGTTATGCAGTTTTAGGTGCGATTCACACACAATGGAAGCCCATGCCGGGGCGTTTTAAAGATTATATTGCGATGCCCAAGGCCAATATGTATCAATCTTTGCATACCACGGTGGTCGGTCCTGAAGGTAAGCCCCTCGAAATACAGATCCGGACGTTTGAAATGCACCGGGTCGCTGAATACGGGGTCGCAGCACACTGGGCGTATAAGGAAGGTAAACGCGACGAGGTCCAAGAGACTCAGTCGGGCAACAAGTTGAACTTAGTCAAAGAAATCATTGAGCTACAGGATGAAAGTAAGGACGCTGCCGACTTTATGGAGGGCGTCAAGGGCGACCTCTTTAGTGACCGGGTCTATGCTTTTACGCCCAAGGGTGACGTGACAGAATTACCAAAGGGCGCTGGACCACTGGATATGGCATATTCGATCCATACGGAAGTGGGTAACCATACGACTGGTGCGAAAGTCAATGGCAAGATCGTTCCATTGGATTACCAAATCAAAAATGGTGATATCGTGGATATTTTAACGTCCACTAGTTCAACTGGTCCTAGCCGTGATTGGCAGAAATTAGTCTATACGCGGCGGGCCCGTAATAAAATCAAACAGTTCTTCCGCAATGCTGACCGTGAGGAAAACATCATTACGGGTCGTGATTTGCTTGAGAAGCAGCTACGTGATTTAGAGTTTAATCCAAAAGAAATCATGACTAAGGACAAGGTGACGGCGGTCGCTCAAAAGATGCACTACGGTAGTGAGGATGATTTGTTCGCGGCCTTGGGGTTTGGTGACGTCCAACCGGTAGGGATTGCTAACCGGTTAACGAGTGATGTTCGTAAACAGCGCGAGGCTAATCGGCAGCGTGAACGTGAGGAGGCCATTTTGGCAGACTCTACGGAAGCGCCAGCGAAGAAGAAATCGAAAGATCATCATAATGAGGATCAGGAGAAGCAGGATCGGAAGCGGCAAAAGGTCTCATCTTCTGGTGGGGTGATTATTCAAGGCGTCGACAACTTACTCGTACGTCTAAGTCATTGCTGTTCTCCAATTCCGGGTGATGAGATTGTTGGTTATATTACGAAGGGGCGCGGTGTTTCGGTTCACCGTGTTGATTGTCCGAACGTTAAGAGCGCAGAAGCAAATGGTGAACGGTTGATTGATGTTCAGTGGGAGAATCCCGAGGGTGACCGAACGAACTACAATTCTGATTTGGAAATTCAAGGTTATAACCGTAATGGCATGCTCAACGATGTGTTGAAAGTTATCAATAATCACACGAAATTTTTGACCAATGTCAACGGTAAGGTCGATCACAACAAGATGGTCATTATTAGTGTTTCGTTGGGGGTTCGCAACTTGGAACATCTCCAACGAATCATTGACAGTCTGAAAAATGTTCAGGACCTTTACGTTGTCGAACGGAAAATGTTTTAGGAGGCTTCTATGCGAGTCATTGTTCAGCGGTCACAGCAGGCACAAGTTAGTATTGATGGGAAAGTTCGGGGCACGATTGACCACGGTTTCGTCCTATTGGTTGGTTTTCAAGATGGCGATGGTCAAGCCGAATTGGATTACATCGCGCATAAGATTTTAAACCTCCGCGTTTTTAGTGACGCAGATGGAAAAATGAATTTGAATATTCAACAAGTCGGTGGAGCAATCTTGTCGATATCGCAGTTTACGTTATACGCGGAGACGCGCCATGGTAATCGACCAAGTTTTACAGCGGCGGGTAATCCTGAATTGGCTAGCAAATTGTATGATACATTTAATCAGCAATTAGCTGCCAGTGGCGTGACCGTTGCGACTGGTGAATTTGGTGCCGATATGCAAGTTTCCTTGGTTAACGATGGGCCGGTCACGATTTGTTATGATACTGATCAACGTTGAAGTAAAAGCTGAAAGACCAATCCGGTACTTTCAGCTTTTTGGCTATTACAATTATTAGCGGGAGTGAATGAGATGCGTGAGTTTTTATGGGACCTCGATGGAACCTTGTTAGATACTTATCCAGCCATGGTCCAAGCTTTCCAAAAAGCAGTTGCCGAGTTAGGTGGGACTATTCCGGCTGATACAACGTACCAGCTGATGCGGCAACAGTCAGTTGGTTATGCGGAAAGAATGGTTGCGGCTCAGTATGGTTGGGATTGGCATGATTTACGGGCGGGCTATCAACGTTGGGAGCCACAATTACAGCATGCACCGGCCGCCTTTGCGGGTGCTCAAGCGGTGCTTGAAAAAGTTATCGCAGTTGGTGGTCACAATTATTTGATGACCCATCGTGACGAAAGCGCACAAGCCTATTTACAACGAGCGGGTTTAGCCCAATATTTCACAGATGCGGTTACGGCTGCTCAGCCATTCCCACGTAAACCTGATCCAGCTGCGTTGAATTATTTATTGAATAAACACCAGGTCGACTGTCAACGCGCCGTTATGGTGGGTGATCGCAACTTGGACATCGATGCCGGTCACAATGCTGGGATTACCGGATATTTATTTGATATTGACCGCCTGATTACGGTGACTAGTGCCCCGGAAGTTCAAGTTACGGATTTAAACGACTTATTGACCTTTGTCGACTAGTCTAGACACTCGAAATATTGTGATAACTGATGATTGTAGCTAAAAAATTATATACAAGCCTCGCGACCCGTACAGCTCATTGAGAGGATTCGGTCACGAGGCTTGTATTAATATTGCATGAGGATTCGGTCAACGGCTGGTCCGTATGTTTCACCAAACAGGTTCAGGTGGGCCAGTAAATAATAGAGTTGGTAGCTTGGTAGGCGGTCTTGCATACCGGGCGCAACCGGGTAGGCCGCTTGGTAGGCCTGATAAAAATCAGCATCAAAACCACCAAAAATCGTCGTCATGGCCAGATCCAGCTCTCGGTCACCGTAAAACACGTCGGGATCGATCAAAACGGGTGTACCGGTCGTGTCAAATAAGTAATTACCTGACCACAAATCGCCATGTAACAGGCTTGGTTTTACCGTATGCATGTGGGAATCTTGCAACAGTTGTTGTCGTAAGCGGTGATAATGTATTTCACGCGTTTCTGACCATAAATGGTTCTCCTTAGCCAAATTGACTAATACATCTAAACGTTGTTGTGTATAGAAAGTTGCCCAATCAGTCTGCCAATGATTAATTTTCGGTAACTTGCCAGCTGTGAAGTCGTGGTCAAGACCAAATTGGGCGTGGTGTTGATGATGAACTTTGGCGACAGCCGCTCCCAGTGCGGATTGACTGCCAGTCCCGGTCGCTAGCCAATCTAATAAGAGATAGCCGTCCGTGGCAATCGTGCCACTGGCGATGACACGCGGTGTCTTAGTCACTGCACCAAGTAGTCGCAATCCAGCGACTTCGTGGTCAAAGAAAGTAACGTCGTTGTGCGGCTGGACCTTTAAAAAATATTGGTGATGAAGGGTGATGATTTGAAAGGCCGCGTTGATGTCGCCACCGCTCACTGGTTGCACTTGCTGAATGTCAGTGAGTGGTAGTTGTGCGAGCCAAGCTTTTGTTAAGTGCATGTTAACTCCTCCTTGCTGCGATGTTAAATACGGTTACCATCACTGTAACGCAATTAATTGTTATTAACAATTAGTGGCGCTGATCCGTAAGAGTGTGAAATGAGGTTAGACGTCCGGTACGGAGCTAAAGTGCAGGCAAATAGACGGTTATTTAGGTAAACCGCGTCAGTTGATATGCGATTCATCGATTGAGTAGTCGCGAAAAGTGGCCGTTATCCCAGTCACTGGAATAACGGCCACTTTCAAAGACTTCATGCTGACTGCATTATTATTGATTGGCGAAGTAGGTACTCAATCCGGCGTAAACCGCGTGCGCTACTTCTTGAGGGTACTTTTTAGAACTGATCGTCTTGAAGTCCGACTTATCATTAATATAACCCAGTTCCATCAATACGGATGGTCGTGAATTATCACGAATGACCAGAAAGTCACCGAAGTCCGTTCCTTTACTAGGAATTGGCAAGGTCGAGACGTTATTGTTTAACGCCTTGGCTAGTGCTAGTGAGGTTGACTTATGATAGTAATAGGTCGTGATCCCAGAAGCCGTGTTTTTTTCTGGTGAGCTGTCAAAGTGGAAGCTGATGAAGGCGTCTGCATGAAGCTTGTTTGCGATTGCGGGACGCGCACTCAGGCCGACGTATTCATCTGAATCACGGGTTAAAACAACGTGTGCGCCAGCAGTCCGGAGCTTTTTAGCTACAGCTTTAGCGACCCGTAACGTGTACGTTTTTTCCATCTTGCCCTTGCTCGAGAGCGCCCCGGAATCAGAACCGCCGTGTCCGGGATCTAAAACGATGGTGGCTTCAGAGATTTTGGTGGTTTTAGTCAACTGACTGTTATGTTCGTTGACTAACCAACTAGCAATCCAGCCGAATTTATGATCCGCATAACGGACGTATAGCCAATTATTTTTGCGTTTCATAATGTGGACCTTGGTGCCCTTAGACGTAGCGTCCTCGATCGCATAACTCATGCCTGGACCGCTACGAATATTGACGTTGGCAATGTTAACAGTCGCAGTGTTATTAGTCGCTAATAGCACTACAAAGCCAATCACTAGGCCGATAAAAATAACCGTGACTGTGATTTGACGCCAAAATTGTTTTAAAACTTGCATGCTCTGTCACCAACTAGATTTAAGATAATTGCAATTTGAAGTGCTGCAAATAGTATACCAAAAAAACAGCTGACCGACGAAATCTTGAGATAATTTTAACTAGAATCGTTGACTTTTAAGTGATTTTCGTGTAACTTTAACCATATATTAATCAATCGACCGCAGAGAAAGTAAGAGCATTGTACGCCACTATAACCAGAGACCGGTAGTGCTGAGAATTCCGGATAGTGCGCAATGAGGAGACGCTTTTGAGGTGAACGGCAGCGTTCCGCCTGTGATTACAGACGTTATCAATTAGTACTCAAAAAGGTGGTACCGCGCTAATAGCGCCCTTGGTAAATAATCAAGGGCGCTTTTTTTGTCGATTGCAATCAAGGGAGGAACTATTAATGAGATATCAACGGCCTAAAGGCACCGCCGACATTTTGCCTGGCGATAGTGAAAAGTGGCAATACGTTGAAGCAACGGCTCGTGCCGTCTTCAAGACTTATCAATTCAAAGAGATCCGGACACCGATGTTTGAAAACTTCGAGGTCTTCTCACGTTCAGCGGGGGATACTTCTGATATTGTAACGAAGGAAATGTACGATTTTCATGACAAGGGTGACCGGCACATTACGCTCCGCCCAGAAGGAACTGCCGGCGTCGTCCGGGCGTTCGTTGAAAACAAGTTGTACGGTCCGCAAGTTCTCAAACCATACAAGGTTTATTACATGGGACCAATGTTCCGTTATGAACGGCCCCAATCAGGTCGGTTACGTGAGTTCCACCAATTAGGCGTGGAAGCTTTTGGTAGTGAAAGTGCTGCCCTAGACGTTGAAGTAATTGCAATGGGCTATAACTTACTTAAAACCTTTGGCTTGACTGATTTGAAACTGGTCATCAACACGTTGGGTGATCAACAAACGCGTGATGATTACCGACAAGCCTTGATTGATTATTTGGAACCACACTTTGATGAATTGAGTGATGACTCCAAGGAACGGTTACACAAGAATCCATTGCGGGTTTTAGATAGTAAGGCACCGGAAGATCAACAATTTGTGGCCGATGCACCATCGATTTTAGATTACTTGTCTCCGGAAGCTCAAGCGCATTTTGATCAAACTAAGACGTATTTAGATGCATTAGCAATTCCGTACGAGATTGATGCCACGATGGTCCGGGGATTAGATTATTATAACCATACGATTTTTGAAATTATGACCCACTCAAAAGCGTTAGGCAAGGGCTACACGACGATCTGTGCTGGGGGTCGTTACAACGGATTGGTTAAGGAATTAGGTGGCCCTGAAGTTTCGGGTGTTGGCTTTGGCCTAGGTGTTGAACGACTATTAGTGTTGATGGATGCTGAAAACATTGCGGTACCAACTGATGATCAGTTGGACGTCTATGTTGTGGGAATTGGCGACACTGCTAGTGCTACGACTTTGAAGCTGGTACAGGCATTACGGGCAGCCGGTTATAAGGCCGAACGGGATTACTTGGATCGCAAGCCTAAAGCTCAGTTCAAGAGTGCTGATCGCTTGAATGCCCGTTACACGATGACGGTGGGCGAAACCGAGCTGGCTGATCAGGTCGTTAACTTGAAGGCTATGGCTACTGGTGAGGAAACCAAGGTTGCGATGGCGGACATCTATCAAGATGCTCATCAAGTTTTAGATAAGTAGTGTGAACGGCAAGTTTGCCGATTTATAAGGAGGAAGCGTTTATGAAACGGACCACATATGCGGGTCTCATCAATGAGGATTATTTAGGCCAAACGGTCACTTTACAAGGTTGGGTACAAAAACGCCGCGACCTTGGGAGTTTGATTTTTATTGATTTACGGGACCGTGAAGGAATTGTGCAATTAGTCTTTAGTCAGGAATTTTCAGCGGATGCTTTGGCGGTAGCAGATCAGTTACGGGGCGAATACGTCATTGAAGTGCAAGGAACCGTTGTTAATCGGAATGCTGACGCTGTTAATGACCGCATGAAGACTGGTAAAGTTGAAGTTGAGATTCACGATGCCAAAATCTTAAATAAGGCGAAAACCCCGCCATTTTATATTCAAGATGATATTAACGTATCAGATGAATTGCGCTTGAAGTACCGTTACTTGGACTTGCGTCGGCCAGAAATGCAACGTGGATTGAAAATTCGTAATGGCATCACCCAAGCAGTTCATAGCTATTTTGATGCCAACGGGTTCTATGATATTGAAACGCCGTTCTTAACGAAGTCGACGCCAGAAGGGGCCCGGGATTACTTAGTGCCTTCGCGGGTCTATCAAGGGCATTTTTACGCGTTACCACAATCACCACAACTCTTTAAGCAATTGCTGATGGGGGCCGGTTTTGATCGCTACTATCAAATTGCACGCTGTTTCCGTGATGAAGATTTGCGGGGTGACCGTCAGCCTGAATTTACCCAGATTGATATGGAGACATCCTTCTTAACGGCTGAGGAAATTCAGTCCTATACTGAAGGCTTGATTAAGCAAGTCATGAAGGACGTCAAGGGTGTTGACATCAAGACGCCGTTTACGCGGATGACTTGGCAAGAAGCTATGGACCGTTTTGGTTCTGAAAAGCCGGATGTGCGCTTTGGTATGGAACTCAAAGACATGGGCGCGGCCGTTTCTAACGCCGGTTTTAAAGTCTTTGATAATGCACTCGCTAATGGTGGCCTGGTCAAGGCGATTGCAGTTCCTGGCGGTGCTGATCAATATTCTAGAAAGCAAATCGATGCGTACACGGAGTACGTTAAACGGTTTGGGGCTAAGGGCTTAGCTTGGATGAAGGTCACTGACGACGGCTTTAGTGGTCCCGTTGCGAAATTCTTCAAGAACGATGGTGACTTTGAAGCCATTACGAGTGCTGCTGCTGCTAAACCAGGCGACTTATTATTGTTTGCTGCCGACAGTTTCAAAGTAGTTTCTGACACGCTGGGTTACTTACGGACCGCGATTGCTAAGGAACTTGACTTGATTGATCAAGATCAATACGCTTACCTATGGATCGTTGACTGGCCATTGTTTGAATATGATGAAGGCATCGAGCGCTGGGTACCAGCTCACCATCCATTCACAATGCCCAATGAAGAAGATGTTCATTACTTGAATGATGGCGAAGATCCACACAAAGCCCATGCACAATCATATGATATCATCTTGAATGGTTATGAACTCGGGGGCGGGTCGATCCGGATTCATACCCGCGAATTACAAGAAAAGATGTTCAAGGCATTGGACTTCACTAAGGAACGAGCCCAAGAACAATTTGGGTTCTTACTGGATGCCCTTGACATGGGCTTTCCGCCTCATGGTGGCTTAGCAATCGGGTTAGACCGGTTCGCGATGTTATTATCAGGTAACGACAACATTCGTGAAGTGATCGCCTTCCCTAAGAATTCCAAGGCGTCAGAACCAATGACCAATGCACCATCGCGGGTTTCTGACCAGCAATTAGCTGATTTGGATTTGAATATTACCAATCCCGTAACGGATGATGAACCAACCGAATAAAAATATTAAGAGCGTCCAGAAATGGACGTTCTTTTTAATTAGTGTTAAATTTATATTAATATTTAATTGGAGGAATTCTCATGGAAACAGCAATTTTTGCGGGTGGATGTTTTTGGTGCATGGTTCAGCCTTTTGATAGTCAACCCGGAATCGACAGTGTTGTCTCGGGTTATACTGGTGGACACACGAAAAATCCCACTTACGAAGACGTCAAAGCGCATACGACGGGTCATACTGAAGCTGTCAAAATTACGTTTGATCCCGATATCATTAGTTACACGGAATTAGTCAATATTTATTGGCATCAAACGGATCCTACCGATGCAATGGGGCAATTTCAAGATCGTGGTGATAATTATCGGCCGGTCATTTTTGTGAATGGTCCGGAACAACGGCGGATCGCGGAAGCGTCTAAACGGGCATTACAGGTGAGCGAACGATTTAGTAAACCAATCGTAACGGCGATTGAGGATGCTAAACCATTTTATCCAGCCGAGGCACGCCACCAACGCTTTTATAAAAATAATCCAGTGGTATTTGCGGAACAAGAAGCGGGTGGCCGCGCTGATTTCATCGCCGAGCAGTGGGCCGATGCACCTAAAGTGGACTAAGCGTGAGTTGCTGGTCATCGCGATAGGTGTGATCTAATAATAACTATCGTAGCGGGGCTCGTTCTGGAAATTAGTCGGATTGATTAATGGGAGTTTGCTGAGAAACGTGAGACTTTTAGCAGAATACTGCAAAAGACCGGCCGTTTGCGAATCGGCGTGTTACAATAACGAAAGCAAAAACGTAAAGGAGCACACTTAATTCATGGATGATTTTCAGCAGTTATCCAAACACCATCGTGATGTTGTGAAAGCGTCAACTGCTTTTATATACGCCATTTTAGTTTCCATTGCCATGAACTACTTTTGGACGCCGGGGCATATTTATTCTTCAGGAATCACTGGGCTTGCACAATTGATTAATAGTTTGATGAGCAAGTTTCTTCCCGTTCAGATTTCAACTGCGGCGTTACTGTTTATTTTGAATGTTCCAATGTTTATTATTGCGTGGCGATCGATTGGGCATAAGTTTACGTTGTATACGTTCTTAGCTGTTACGCTATCTAGTATTATGATCAAACTGATTGCCCCAGTTGGTTTGACCCATGACCCCATCATTTGTGCGATTTTTGGGGGTGCTGTTAATGGTTTCGGGACCGGAACGGCCCTCAAAAATGGGATTTCAACCGGTGGCCTCGATATTATCGGTATCGTGTTACGCCGTAAAACGGGTCGCAGTATTGGGACGATCAACATGGCGTTCAACTCGATCATTGTCATTGCGGCTGGCTTTGTTTACGGGTGGCCATATGCCTTTTATTCCGCACTCGGGTTGTTTGTAAATGGTCGGGTCATGGATATGACGTATACGCGCCAACAGAAGATGCAAGTGATGATTATTACGAGTCGCCCTAAAACGGTGATTGATAGCGTTCAAAATCGGATTCGTCGTGGCGTTACCATCGTGCACAACGCTGAAGGTGCTTATCAACATGATGATAAAACGATTTTATTTACAGTCATCACGCGTTACGAAATGGGCGAGTTGAAGGCGGCCATGGCCGAATCTGACCCGCACGCTTTCGTTAGCATTTCAGATACGGTCAAGATTCTCGGTCACTTTTATGAACCGAAGCCTTGATGAATTTATCAGATTAAAAGTGTTTGCAAACAGGACTTTCGGGACTTGTTTGCAAGCACTTTTTAATTAGGCGTTCGGGGACGACTTTTACACCACTATTAATAGTGACCCGACTAGCCGAAGTGTGGGCATCTGTTATATAATACAAGCATTGTGTTATTGCTGGATCATAAGTGCATATCAGTTAGACCCAGAGCTAATGAACAACTAACGGGGAACAGACTTGAAAAATAGTTGTTTATATTTAGTGGACTAAGGCAGACGGCTCAAGTAAGTTGACGCTAATCTGAACTTTTTAAGCGTAATTGAGCTGGCACATTTTTGATTGTCACGTAGGGCACGCTTTACCAATAATTAATGATGAAATGAAAGGATGGCCAGTGTGAAGAAAGTAATTTATGTCTGGCTGGTGCGAGTTGTATCGTGGCTAGCGCACTTTAGCAAAAATGATCAGGTGATTTATTTGATGAGCTTTGCGGACAATTTGGATTTTATTCAGCAGTTGAACCAGCGCGTTCCCGGGCGCTTGACTGTTTATTACTTGCCGAGTGCAGCCACCGGGGCGGCACAACTGGCACAGGCGGGAATTGTGACACGGCCGTTTCATGATTCAGTTCGATTTGCCTTGACGGGAATTCCCGTCATTACCCGGGCAGCGGACGTTTATCTTGATAATTATTATGGCTTTACCGCTGGCTTGACGCGGCAGGCCCCACAACGACTGATTCAACTCTGGCATGCTGCTGGCGCGGTCAAAACATTTGGTTGGGGTGATCCACAGACGGCACAGCGGCCCGCAGATGATCGGCGTCGGTTTCAGACCGTGTATGATCAGATTACTGATTACGTGGTTGGTTCTGAGAAGATGGGAACGATTTTTGCAGCGAGTTATCACGTCCCACAGACGCGGATGCGGGTCTTGGGATATCCTCGTTCGGATCGGTATTGTAAGTCCGACTGGGTGATGCAAACCGCAACGGCCATTTATCAGAAGTATCCGGCGTTTAAACAACAGGAAGTTATTTTGTATGCGCCGACTTATCGAGCCGGTGTTCAATTTGCGTTGCCGGCTGATTTTAAGCAATTAAAGTTGCGGCCCGATCAACACTTGATTATTAAGTTACATCCCCATTTGGCCGAGCAGGAACGTGATTTGCAAGCCCGTTACCCGGACCTAGTGACATTGGTACCTGAGTTTAGTACCGATGAATTGTTGACGGTCGCTAATACTTTGGTCAGTGACTACTCCTCAGTTGTGTTTGACTACGCGTTGTTACCAAATTGTCAAAAAATCGTTTTTTATGTCTTTGACTGGGACCACTATGAGCAAGAAGTGGGCCTGCAAGCTGATTTTAGGGACTGGGCGCCGGGACCATTAGTCCGGACGGTGGTGGACTTGAATCATGTCCTAGCAATGCCGGGTGCGCCGTTACAGTTAACCCAGTTTAATCAGTTATGGAATACGCGTAATGACGGTCATGCGATTGAGCGGACCTTGGCGTACTTTTATCCACGGGTGACCACAACCGCTTAGAATAACTTGACAGATTTATTTGGATAATGAGTGATCATGCCGGTATCATATGTATCCGGCAACTTTAAGGTATGACAGGAATTAGTAAACTTGCGAAAAGGATGGGACTACAATGCTTAGATTAGGTTCACATGTTTCGATGAAGGCACCCGACATGTTGCTCGGATCTGCCAATGAGGCGGCAAGTTACGGCGCCAACACATTTATGATCTATACGGGCGCACCCCAAAATACACGGCGTAAACCAATTGACGAACTGAAAATTGACGAAGCACAGCCGATAATCGAGGCTCATGACCTCCGGCAGATCGTCGTACATGCCCCATACATCATTAATTTAGGTAATACGAAAAAGCCGGGTTATTTTGAGTTTGCAACGGACTTTCTCTATCAAGAGATCCAGCGTGCAGATGCCGTTGGCGCAACACAATTAACGCTCCATCCGGGAGCACATATTGGTGCCGGAGCGGATGTTGCCATTGCGCAGATCATCAAGGGACTGAACGCGGTTATTCGGCCAGAGCAGCACGTTCAAATCGCGCTAGAAACGATGGCTGGCAAAGGAACTGAAGTTGGCCGGACGTTTGAAGAACTCGCACAGATGATCGACGGGGTGACTTATAATGAAAAGTTATCGGTTACCTTTGATACTTGCCATACTAGTGATGCCGGTTACGCGATTAAGGACGATTTCGACGGTGTCCTGAATGAATTTGATCATGTGATTGGGCTGGATCGTTTGAAAGTGATCCATCTCAATGATTCTAAGAATCCTCAAGGTGCTCACAAGGACCGGCACACGAATATCGGTATGGGAACGATTGGCTTTGATACTTTGAATAAGGTCGCCCATCATCCACAATTGCCAGACATCAGCAAGATTTTAGAAACGCCGTATGTCGGGGAAGATAAGAAACATCAATTGCCACCTTATAAGTATGAGATTGCAATGCTTCGGGCCGGGGAGTTTAATCCGCATTTGATTGAAGATATTGAACAGCAACGTTAATGAGAATTGAACGATAATCGCTAGTCGGTTGTCGTTTTTTGTTTTAGAAGGAGGAAAATGACGATGCAATTGAAAAAACAGCGGCTATTAGTGATTGGTGGTACTTCGGGTTTCGGCATGGCAATTGCTCGCCAAGCCTTACAGGAAGGCGCCGATGTCCATATTATCGGTCATACGGCGGCGCACGTAACAGCTGCCATCACCCAATTAGGCCCATCAGACCATTTGACTGGAACGGCGTTAGACGCACAAAATCTGGCGCAACTAAAAACTTTTTTTGCAGTTCAGCCCGCATTTGACCACGTCGTCTCAATGTTAGGTGGTGCAATGGGTGGGGGGTTCTTGGACAATTCGATTGCAGCGATTCGGCAGACGGTTGAAGATAAATTTTTTGCAAATCTGCAAGTGGCCCAATTAGCCAGCCACCATCTTAACCAACACGGTTCGCTGATTTTTACTTCGGGTGCTGGTGGGCGGCCAGATAATGCCTCCGGAGCGATTGTTGGCAATCAAGCCATTAATACGATGGTCGTTGGACTTGCCGTAGAGTTGGCGACTGACTATCGCGTCAATGCAGTTGCACCGACTTGGACGCCGACTGGTCTTTGGCGCCAACTATCGGACGCACAATTGGCGGCCCAGGCTGCGACCGTCAGTGCTGGTAATCCCTTGAAACGCGTGGCAACGCCCGCCGAAGTCGCGTCGGCGTATGTTTATTTGATGCAAAATGAGTTTATGACTGGGCAAGTGTTGCACGTTGACGGTGGTGTCGAGCTCGTGTGAGTGACACGACTGATGATTAGTAGCTGACCTAATTAATGATAAGAAAAATGATGCAAAAAAGCGCGCGCTGACCGTTAGAAGGTGGCACGCGCTGATTGTCAGGAAAACTTAGGCGGCATCGGTGAGTTGGCAATTAGTGATACTAGCCATTGTTAGTGTCGTCAGTATTCAAGCTTTCGGTAATTAAAGTGGCGGTTTCTTCGATTGACTTATTAGCGACATTGATAACTAAACACCCAATCTTTTTGAAGATCTTGTCGGCGTATTCCAACTCGGCTTTAATTTTATCCGTGTTGGAATACATGGTGTCGGGATTAAGCCCATATTGGACCATTCGCTGCCGGCGAATATCGTTTAACTTTTCAGGATCGTTAGTTAGGCCAAAAATCTTTTTCGGATCAACTTTCCAAATTTCGTCAGGAATTTGGGCCTGAGGAACTAGTGGCAAGTTGGCGACTTTCAGGTTACGATTAGCTAAGTAGAGTGACAGGGGAGTCTTAGAGGTCCGGGAGACACCCAGTAAGACCACGTCGGCCTCTAAAAAGCCACTCGGATTCTTACCATCATCGTAAGTGACCGCAAATTCGATCGCGTTGATCCGGTCGAAGTAGTTGGTGTTTAACGCGTGTACGGTACCGGGGTGATTGGACGGTTGGACGTGCGTAATCTGTGAAAAAGTATCTAAAGCTGGTGTAATGACGTCATAATAAGGCAACTCGTGCGCTTCGCAAAATTGGTTAACGATTTGGCTGAGCCGGCGATCGACAAACGTATGAAAGATGGCGGCGTGTTCCTTCAGTGCCTGCGACAAAACCGTCTGGAGCAGTGAGTCGGTGCGGACAAATGGGAAACGCTGATAGCGAATGTCATAGTCGGAGAATTGTGCAGCGGCAGCTAAGGCCACGTTATGAGCTGTTTCACCGATGGAATCAGATAAAATAAAGACTTTAATTGCTGACATAGAATAACCTCATTTCGGTTCGATAATAGTCTTAGTGTAGCATAGCTGGCGGGGGATGAAAACGATTTACTGTCCGAACTGACGTTGCTCTTAACGATTTATTTTAAGGAAATTGTAAACTTTGGTTGACGGCCTTTTTCAATTTATGTATAATTTACTAGAACAGTTGCGTTATGTGTAAGTATGCATAATTTAACGGTTACTTTTTGAGCTCGGAGGGAGGGAATTTAACATGGCAAAAACAGTCGTTCGTAAAAACGAATCTCTTGATGATGCTCTTCGTCGCTTTAAGCGTACCGTTTCAAAGAGTGGTACTTTACAAGAATACCGCAAACGGGAATTCTACGAAAAACCAAGTGTGAAGAAGAAGTTAAAATCTGAAGCAGCACGTAAGCGTAAGAACCGTCGTCGTTTCAAGTAATTAGTATTGATTACTAATGACCTAACGAGGAGGGAAAACCAATGAGTTTAATCGATACACTCAATGGTGATCTAAAAGCTGCGATGAAGGCACGCGATAAGCAAGCCCTCAGCGTTATACGGATGCTTAAGTCAGCATTGATGAATGAACAAATTAATGTTGGCCATGATTTAACGGCTGATGAGGAAGTAAGCGTGCTCTCACGTGAACTGAAACAACGGCGCGAATCATTAAGTGAATTCGAAAATGCGGGTCGTCAAGATTTAGTCGACGGCGTTAAAGCAGAAATTGCAATTGTTGAGCAGTACATGCCAAAACAATTGTCGGACGAAGAAGTTCAACAGATTGTTGCTGACACCATTCAACAAGTCGGAGCTACTGGTAAAGGTGACTTTGGCAAGGTGATGGGGGCAGTGATGCCAAAACTTAAAGGTCAGGCGGATGGCAAGCTGATCAACCAAACAGTTAAATCATTATTGAATTAACGGTTAACCGGAGAAATTTTTCTCCGGTTTTTTTGTTTCTTCTGGTTGATCAGAAATGCAGTACCGGTTGTTCAGATTAAGTATCAGCAATGGGTGCAGGGACTGATCTAACTGGGCTTACGTTGATTGATAGCGTGCCAATTTAATCGCTCGAAAGAAAAATGCTGTTCAGAAAATCGTTGTCGAATGCCGAGGCGTCCTTGTACTGGTTCGATGGGGGCTTTTATGCTATGATTAACTAACAAATACCTGCTGAAATCAGCGTGGTTATCACGCTAACTGCGGGTGCCATTATTAAATAATGGTGATTAAATCTGTCAATAAAGGAGTCCATGTTTTTGACCGAAAACTCAAAATATGAACAAAAATTTCTCATTGCCGATCCGGCCCAGTCAGTCGCGCTATTAGGACCAGAAGACGCCCACTTAGCTTTGCTTGAGGATGGGTTACACGTTCAATTGCACGTGTTTGGGGATCAAATGACGATCAGCAGTGATGACGAGGTTGCTGTTCATAATACGCAAGCAGTACTAGATAATTTAACGAGTTTAATTAAACAAGGTATTCAGATTGGGGCGCCAGATGTTATTAGCGCTATTAAGATGGTCAACCGGGGGACTTTGGATTACTTTAAAGACCTCTATTCAGAGACCTTAATTAAGGACAATCGTGGACGGCCCATTCGTGTCAAAAACTTTGGTCAGCGGCAGTATGTGCAAGCCGTTGCTAAAAGTGATATTACGTTTGGTATTGGTCCAGCCGGGACTGGGAAGACCTATCTTGCCGTTGTGATGGCAATTGCAGCCTTAAAACGGGGCGATGTCGAGAAGCTGATTTTGACGCGGCCAGCGGTTGAAGCTGGTGAGAGTCTTGGCTTTCTACCTGGTGATTTAAAGGAAAAAGTCGATCCGTACCTGCGGCCAATTTATGATGCGTTGTACGATATTTATGGCGCTGAACATACGCAGCGCTTAATGGATCGTGGTATCATCGAAATCGCACCGCTGGCTTATATGCGGGGACGGACGCTTGACCATGCGTTCGTCATCTTGGATGAAGCACAGAATACGACGAATGCCCAGATGAAGATGTTTTTGACGCGGCTAGGTTTCGGTGCCAAGATGATTGTTAATGGTGATATCTCACAAATTGATCTACCACACCATACTAAGAGTGGCTTGATTCAAGCCGAACAGATTTTGGGCGGCATTAGCAATGTCGCGTTCGTTAAGTTTACGGCGGATGATGTGGTCAGAAATCCGGTCGTTGCCAAGATTATTACGGCGTACGATCGTGTGGAACAACGCTAGGGGGCACTTATGGATTTAGAATTATACGACCAAACAACAACGGGAGCGCAGCCAGAACAGTTGCAATTGATTCGGGATTTAATTGATCTTGCTGGTCAGACGTTAAAGTTACGGGATGATACCGAGGTCTCGGTGACCCTGATGAATAACGATGCTATTCAAAAAATCAATGAACAGTATCGGGGTGTCGATCGTCCAACTGATGTTATTAGTTTTGCGATGCACGACGATGACGAGGATGATTTGATTGTGATGGATCCGGAGATGGCGGCGGAAATGCCACTAAATCTCGGGGATATTATGATATCAGTTGATAAGGTTAGCGAACAAGCCGCTTTTTTGAACCATTCGGAGGCGCGCGAGCTAGGTTACTTGGTCGTTCACGGCTTTTTACATTTAAATGGGTATGATCATCTTCAGCCAGCGGATGAAACCGAAATGTTTACATTGCAACGCCAGATTTTGGACGCTTATGGCCTCGAAAAATAGACCAGATCGGCTACAGGTTGGCAAAAATCACTCGTTTTGGCAGTCCTGGCTACACGCGTGGACTGGGCTTAAAACGGTTGTGATTGAAGAACGTAATATGCGAACACACCTTGTACTGGGGGCGGTGGCCTTGTTTGCTGGCTGGTGGGTTCACTTGAGCGTTAACGAATGGCTGTGGCTAGCATTAGCGATTTTTCTGGTCATCTTATGTGAAATTAACAATACGATTGCAGAAAACCTGTCCGATATGATCACTGGGCCTAATTTCAGTCCCCTAGCTAAAAAAATTAAGGACATTGCGGCTGGTGCGGTAGTGTTTGCCGCGGCCTTTGCCGTCTTAGTTGGGTTAGTGTTGTTTGCACCTAAAATTTGGAACTTAATTGTCAGTTGGTTAAACTAGTAATTGGTTAACGATTGGACAAGATTGAAAGGAATTAATTATGGCAGAACAACAAGCATTTCATTCCGGCTTTGTGGCGATTATTGGTCGTCCCAATGTCGGTAAATCAACACTATTGAATCGGGTCGTTGGGCAAAAAGTCGCCATTATGTCTGACAAAGCCCAAACGACGCGGAACCGTATCCAGGGGATTTATACCACTGCGGATACGCAGATGGTCTTCATTGATACCCCTGGGATTCACAAACCGCATAGTCGATTAGGTGACTTTATGGTCAAGTCCGCCTTGTCAACTTTGGGTGAAGTGGATGCCGTACTATTCATGATTAATGCGGACGAACGGCGTGGTGCCGGGGATAACTTTATTATCGATCGTCTTAAAACGGTTAAACAACCGATTTATTTAGTGATTAATAAAATTGATCAAGTCCATCCAGATCATCTCTTGGAGATTATGGATCAGTATAAAGACGCTTTGCCGTGGAAGGAAGTTTATCCAATTTCCGCGCTTGAAGGAAATAACGTTGATGAACTACTGACGACCTTGAAGGGCCAATTGCCGGAAGGACCGCAGTATTATCCGTCCGACCAAATTACGGATCATCCAGAGCGGTTTATCATTTCTGAATTGATTCGTGAAAAGGTTCTTGAATTGACTCGTCAAGAAGTTCCCCATTCAACGGCGGTCGTGATTGATTCGATCAAACGTCAAGATGAAGAAAAAATTCACGTTCAGGCCACGATTATTATTGAACGGTCTTCGCAAAAGGGCATCATCATCGGTAAGGGTGGTAGCATGCTCAAGAAGATTGGCTCGTTAGCTCGGCGTGATATTGAACACTTACTTGGGGATAAGGTCTACCTTGAGCTCTGGGTAAAAGTCCAAGAGAACTGGAAGGACCGTCAAGACTTGCTAGCCAGCTATGGCTATCGGCAAGATGACTATTAGAATCGCTAGGTGATCCGGATGGCCCAACAAATGGTCACGAATTTTAACGGCATTTTGCTCTTTCGCCGGGACTACCGGGAACGCGATATGCTAATCAAGTTTTTAACTGCCGAGTATGGCAAGAAGATGTTTTTTATCCGCGGTGCGCGTCGGCGTGGCTTCAAAATGGCGGCGGAGTTATTGCCGTTCACGATGGGGGAATACGTTGGTGATTTACGTGATCAAGGTCTCTCGTATATTAATAGTGTCAAGTCAGTACAGTATCTTGAACATATTAGTCAAGACATTGCTTTGAACGCTTATGCCACGTACGTTATGAACTTAATGGACGTCGCTTTTCCAGATAATCAACCGGTGGGGCGGTGGTACCAACAGTTGACCAGTGCGCTGCAACTGATTGATCAAGATGTGGCCCCCGCATTGGTGGCTAACGTGGTCGAAATTCAGTTACTGCAACCGTTTGGGGTGGCCCCAGAGTTGCGTTGGTGTACGGTTTGCGGTCGAAGTGATTTACCGTTAGATTATTCTGAAAGTTACGGCGGTTTGCTCTGTCAACAGCACTGGCATTTGGATCCCCACCGCTTGCATGCTAGTCCAGCAGCGATCTTTTATCTACGTCAGTTTTCCGTGTTGGATTTGGCTAAGGTTCATTCGATCAAGGTCAAACCGCGGACAGCGGCGGAGTTACGCCGGATTTTGGATGAAATCTATCAGAACTCAGTGGGCGTTCGATTGAAATCTAAACGCTTCATCGATCAGATGGGCAGTTGGTACCAACCGTTGGCGCCCCGGAAGAATGAGGATTGACAAACGAACGACCATCAGCTATGATGATGAAGAACTGAATAGTTAAGTGTTGATGAGAGAAGGTTAACGGATTCGACTTACAGTGAGACCGTGATGGTGAAAAACGGTCAGTCAAAGTTGTTAATTGGCGCTTTCGGAGCTTTAATACCGTGTAATTAAGCTGCTGAGGTTACTCAGAAGTAGGGTGGAACCGCGAAACCAATCGTCCCTATGTCGTTATTGTCGACGACAGGGGACTTTTTTTGTGCCATAAGTCTGGGAATAGCGATGCCCCCGTTTCAAAGCCATCAGCCGTTCAGTCACTAATTTTGGGAGGATACTAATGAGCAAAAAGTTATCAGTGCAAGAGATTATCTTAACCTTGCAAAAGTTTTGGTCGGATCAAGGTTGTATGTTAATGCAATCATATGATACAGAAAAAGGGGCCGGAACGATGAGCCCCTACACGTTCTTACGGGCAATCGGTCCCGAACCATGGAACGCGGCGTACGTTGAACCTTCACGTCGGCCTGCCGATGGTCGGTATGGTGAGAACCCCAACCGGTTGTACCAACACCACCAATTCCAAGTGGTCATGAAACCCTCACCAGAAAACGTGCAGGATTTATACTTACAAAGTTTGGAAAAACTTGGCATTAACCCGCTAGAACACGATATTCGTTTCGTGGAAGATAACTGGGAAAACCCATCAATGGGTTGTGCCGGTGTTGGTTGGGAAGTTTGGCTCGACGGGATGGAAATCAGCCAATTCACGTACTTCCAACAAGTTGGTGGTCTTGAAGTTGATCCCGTCACTTCTGAAATCACCTATGGTTTGGAACGACTCTCATCTTACATTCAGGATGTAAATTCCGTATTTGACCTTGAATGGGGCGATGGCGTGAAGTATGGCGACATCTTCTTGGAACCAGAATTTGAAAATTCTAAGTACGCTTTTGAAGATAGCAACGAAGAATTATTATTAATGTTATTTGATGAATATGAAAAGGAAGCCAAGCGGCAAATTAAGAACGGCTTAGTTCACCCCGCGTACGACTACTGTCTTAAATGTAGTCATACCTTCAACTTGATGGATGCTCGCGGTATGGTTTCAGTCACGGAACGTGCCGGCTATTTAGATCGAATCCGAAACATGGCGAAGTCGATTGCCAAGGAATTCGTGGCGCAACGTGAAAAACGTGGCTTCCCGTTATTAAAACACGCACAGGAGGAGACGAAATAATGGCGAAAACTTATTTACTTGAAATTGGTTTGGAAGAAATGCCGGCCCACGTCGTTACACCGAGTGTGTTACAACTTAAAGAACGAATGATCAAGTTCTTAAAGGATGCCCGGCTTGATTTTGAAGATGTTAAAACCTTCTCAACACCACGCCGGTTAACGGTTCAGGTGTTAGGCTTAGCTGACAAGCAGGCTGATGTGAAAAAAGAAGTTCGGGGTCCAGCTAAGAAGATTGCTCAGGATGCGGATGGCAACTGGACAAAGGCAGCGATTGGTTTTTCTAAGGGCCAAGGGGCGTCAACTGATGACATCGTCTTTAAAGATGTTAAGGGTACCCCGTATGTCTTTGTACAAACCTTTACGGCTGGTAAAACGGCGGCCGAAGTATTGACGGGCGGAATCAAGGATGTCATCACCAAGATGAATTTCCCAACGATGATGAAGTGGTCGACGTACAGTTTCAAGTATATTCGGCCGATTCGTTGGATCGTGTCATTATTAGATGACGAGGTTGTGCCGGTTCAAATTCTGGACGTTGCGGCTGGCCGTGTTTCACGGGGCCACCGTTTCTTGGGCCATGACGTTGAAATTGCTACTGCTGCGGACTATGAAGCTGACTTAGCTAGTGTTCAAGTTATTGCGGATGCCGCTAAGCGTAAGGCAACGATTCGTGAACAGATCGCGGCCTTGGCGAATGAACGCGACTGGCAAATCAAAGTTAATGAAGACTTGTTGGAAGAAGTTAATAACTTGGTGGAATATCCAACTGCATTTGCGGGAGATTTTGATACCAAATACTTAACGATCCCGGATGAAGTCTTGATTACTTCGATGCGTGATCATCAACGGTTCTTCTACGTAACGGATGCCGAGGATAACTTATTACCACACTTTGTTTCCGTTCGAAACGGGAACACGGATCACTTGGAAAACGTGGCTTTAGGTAATCAAAAAGTATTGACGGCACGCTTAGAAGATGCAGCTTTCTTCTATCATGAAGATCAACAACACTCGATTCAAGAATATGTGGAACGACTCAAAAAGGTTAGCTTCCATGATAAAATCGGGACGATGTATGAGAAGATGCAGCGGGTCATGGTTATCAGTGATTTTTTGGCTGATCGGTTTGGTTTGACTGAGACTGAAAAGAACCAACTCCACCGGGCAGCGCAAATCTATAAATTTGATTTAGTGACAGGGATGGTTGGCGAATTCCCTGAATTACAAGGGGTCATGGGTGACAAGTATGCTGTCTTGAAGGGTGAAGATCCAGCAGTCGGTAAAGCTATTCGTGAGCATTACATGCCAATCAGCGCTGATGGCGACTTACCTAAGTCCAAGGTCGGCGCGGTGTTAGCTATTGCGGACAAAGTTGATTCCATTACGAGCTTCTTTGCCGTTGGCTTGACTCCTAGTGGCTCTAATGATCCGTTTGCTTTGCGTCGTCAAGCGTTTGGAATCGTACGGATCGTACGGGAACAAGGTTGGGATTTCCCAATTCGTCAACTCGAGGCCGATATTCAAAAGGAATTAGTGGCCCATGATGCTACGTACAACTTAGACTTCGAAAAGCAAACGGCACCAGTTGCTGATTTCTTAACGGATCGCGTCAAACAATGGTTTAACAACCGTAAGATTCGCTACGATATCGTCGATACGGTTATCAAAGGGAGTCGTCAGGATATCCGTGAAATGTTCAAAGCAGCCGATGTGCTGAATGCGCATCAAGATGATCCGCAGTTTAAGGACACAATTGAAGCCTTTACTCGTCTGTTGCGGATCACGGCGAAAGCTAAGCTGGCAGCCGGTGATTTGACTGTTGATCCAAGTTTATTTGAAAATGAAGCGGAACAACACTTGTACGATGCTGTTCTTGAATTGCAAAAGCAATTTACCCCAGCGATGAGCATGGAGGACCGTTTCAAAGCCCTGGCCGCCTTACGACCATTGATCGTCGATTACTTTGAACAGACGATGGTGATGAGTAAGGATGAAAAGGTGCGGGATAATCACTTAAAGCAACTCTTGACGATCGCCCAAATGATCAACGTGATGGGTGACTTGAATCAATTAATCGTTAAATAAGCACGGACTGTGGATAATCAAAAGAAGTTACAGCAAGCGCGCTGTAGCTTCTTTTTTAGCTTGCTGACAAACAAATTTGACAAATGTGTCTAATAAGGGCAACTTATTATTGCACTGCTGTCAAACTTGTGGTAATATATATTCTGTAAGAGTTTGCACGCACAAAGTCGCATCCAAATTTCGTGATGCGGCTTTTGATTGTGGCAATGATTTGGTTGGTTTGTCAGACTTTAGTTAGTAGAAATGGGGTGGCAAAGTGGCCAATCGAATTCCCGAGGAAAAGGTTGAGCAAGTCCGCTCAGCAGTCAACATTGCGGATTTTATTGGAAAATACGTTCAGTTGAAGAAGGCTGGTAAGAATTTATTTGGCCTGTGTCCCTTTCACGAAGAGCGCACGCCATCCTTTTCGGTCAATGAGCAAAAGCAGATTTTTCACTGTTTTAGCTGTGGCCGTGGGGGCAACGTGTTCAGCTTCATTATGGATCTCGAAAACTTGTCTTTTCCGGAAGCAGTCGTCAAGGTGGCCGATTTTGGGCACATTGACTTGCCGGCGAGCTATACGGCGCAGTCACAACCGGCCGCACCTAAGGATCAGCAACAAGCCGATCTGTTAAAGTTGTACGCGGATAGTGCTAAGATGTATCAACATATTTTAGTGAATACTGAACTGGGTGAACCGGCGCTTAAGTACTTGCACGAGCGCGGGCTGGATGATGAGACGATTAAAACGTTTGGTATCGGCTATGCACCTGCTAATCAGCTCTTGTTAGATTTTTTTAAAGAACACCAGACCGACTACCAACTACTACGGCAGTCGGGACTGTTCATTGAAAATCAAGCGGGTGACTTACGTGATCGCTTCGTTGACCGGGTCTTGTTTCCGATTAAAGACGCGAGTGGTCGGGTGATTGCTTTCTCAGGTCGAATCCTCAAAAAGTCACCTAATGAACCTAAGTATTTGAATAGTCCGGAAACGAAGCTGTTCAACAAGCGTTCAGTATTATTTAACTTTGACTTAGCACGGGGCCCCATTCGACAACAAAAGTCGGTGGTGCTGTTTGAAGGCTTTATGGATGTGATTGCGGCTTATCGTTCTGGTATTCAGAACGGGGTCGCATCAATGGGGACGAGCTTAACTGATGAGCAGATTTACATGCTTGAGCGCGTTACCGACACCTTATATGTCTGTTACGATAGCGATATGCCGGGGCAAAAGGCGACTGATCGTGCTCTGAAATTGCTAGGTGGTAACAGTCGCCTTAATCTGGGTGTGATCCAAATGCCTGATGGGATGGATCCCGACGAGTATTTGCGTGCTCAGGGGCAGGAGAAGTTTGTCCAAGTATTTGAAGACGGTAAGCAAACGCCCACTGCATTTGAAATGCAGTATTTAAAACATGATTTGAACTTGCAAAACACGCCCGATCAATTGACTTATTTACAGGCGGTTTTGCAACAATTAGCACAACTGTCCTCTAGTGTCGAACAGGATTTATATTTAAACCAATTAGTGGCGGAGTTTGATCTTGATAAGGATGATTTAAAGCAACAGTTACGATCACTGGTCGGTCAGCAGGCCGTTCGACGTGGTGGTGGTCACTCGGATGAAACGCAAGTAGCTCCGCCACCAGCACCTGCGCCGCTAGGGCCACCCCCAGCCACGGTGGATGGCAGTACGAACAGTGGCCCGTTAAGTCGGGTAGAGAAAGCGGAGCGGTTGTTACTGTACCGTTTGTTGAATGACCACGATGTTTGGTTACGAGTGATGGCGATTGCTGGTTTTCATTTTGTTCATGATTCGTATCAACAAATCTTGGTGTATGCGGAGGCTTATTTTAAAACGCATAATCAATTTGATTTGGGCAACTTTACGGATTTTATGACGGATTCAGATTTACAGCCTGTCGTCACGAGTTTGGAATTTATGGACGTTGCCAATGAATCTTCCAAGGAAGAGATTGCTGATCTAGTCAACGTGATCATGAATCAACAGCCGCTGGTAGAACAAATCAACAGTAAGAAGGCCGAGTTAATGGCAGCCAAGCAGATCGGTAATCGTGATTTGGTTCAGCAGTTAACGTTGGCATTAATTGACCTATATCGGCAACAACAGCAGGTCCAACGAGCTGATAACTAGGCGTGAAAATGATATACTTAAGGTTGGCTCGGTATTGCAACCGATCAGCTGGTAGATGCATACTAAATAGGAGGCTACTACATGGCAAAGGCAAAAGCAACGACGGAATACGACAAAGCCGTTAAAGCATTAATTAAGGAATATAAGAAAACTGGTAGCATTCAATATGATGAATTATCAGATAAATTAGCAGCGCCTTACAAACTAGATGCTAGTGGCATTGATAAATTATTACAAAAGGTTGAAGATGCTGGGATTAGTGTTGTTGATGAAAAAGGTGATCCTGATGCTCGAGCGGTCAAAAGTGTCAAAAAAGTTTCTAAGAAGGAACTTAGTGACGCTGGCTCGGCTTCTGGAATTAAAATCAATGATCCCGTGCGGATGTATTTGAAAGAAATTGGTCGTGTCGACTTGTTAACGGCTGACGAAGAAGTCGCTTTAGCACTCCGAATCGAACAAGGTGATGAATCTGCCAAGCAAGAATTAGCCGAAGCCAACTTACGGTTGGTCGTTTCGATTGCCAAACGTTACGTGGGTCGGGGAATGCAATTCCTTGATTTGATTCAAGAAGGTAACATGGGGCTAATGAAGGCCGTTGAAAAGTTTGATTACCGTAAAGGATTCAAGTTCTCAACGTACGCGACTTGGTGGATTCGCCAAGCAATTACGCGGGCAATTGCCGACCAAGCGCGGACCATTCGGATTCCAGTGCACATGGTCGAAACTATTAACAAATTAATTCGAATTCAACGGCAACTGTTACAAGATTTAGGGCGCGAACCAACTCCTGAAGAAATTGGGGCTGAAATGGACATGCCAACGGAAAAGGTTCGTGAAATCTTGAAGATCGCACAAGAACCCGTTTCATTGGAAACGCCAATTGGTGAAGAGGACGATTCACACTTAGGTGACTTCATCGAAGACCAAGACGCAACCTCACCAGCGGATGCCGCGGCTTATGAATTGTTGAAAGAACAACTGGAAGGTGTCCTTGATACCTTGACGGACCGGGAAGAAAACGTCTTACGCTTACGGTTCGGACTTGATGATGGTCGGACCCGGACACTGGAAGAAGTTGGAAAAGTCTTCGGTGTGACCCGTGAACGGATCCGCCAAATCGAAGCCAAGGCGCTACGGAAGTTACGCCACCCATCACGTAGTAAACAGTTAAAAGATTTCTTGGAATAATCACCAGATGATGACGTCTGACTAACCAGCTAAAGGTGCTGATTGGTCAGGCGTTTTTTTTGCTTATGTAGATGTTAAAACGTGGTGGACACTGATTTAAGCCGCAACCCACGTCTTAATGCCATATTGACGAAACGTGTTCGGGTCCGATGAGCCTTCCGGGTAGCGACGCGATGAGTTTACCGCTTAACACCTTAGTTGGGCTAATCCTCAGTCTCAAGCCGTCTGAACCACACACTTTGGCAGTGCTGAGCATTGGCCGAAATGCCTTCCAGTTGGGAAGGTATTCGAATGGCTGACAGGGATGTCCCCAACTTTTGCTGGCTTGGTCGTTGCTATTTTAGAGACAGCAATTTTATCAGTAACTGTCAGTTTGATAATCGAACTGTGATTCGTTCATTAATTCTCAGTCACCATATTATGACTGAGATTCCAAACAACTGAGACCACATTAACGTTTGTTCAATGTTCCAAGCAGTAATTGAATTCGGCGACCAATTGCACTAAGTTGAGTGGCCGTTCATCTGTCATGCGAGCAGGGTTCCCGGAGGTCGGAATAGGATGAACAAGCACTGATGAACTGGCAACCAAATTTAAGACTCTTTTCAGTAATTTGGCATACTGTAATGATGTCGCACTCACGTTTGAGGTAATCATTTTGTGCCAGGAATATGATTGTTGAGTTGTCAAACTCAAATTAGTATGTTAGTGTACTAATTGTAGTAATACACGTAGTACACAATACCGAGGTGATAAAATGCCGTTTGCAACTAATGGGGCACCGTATTACGAACAGTTAGTTATGCAGATTAAGCAGCAGATCGTTCAGGAAGTCTTACGACCAGGGGATCAATTGCCTTCAATTCGAGCAATGGCGTCAGAAATGCACCTTAATCCGAACACGGTCAGTAAGGCTTATCAAATCTTGGAGCATCAGCGAGCCGTGTATACTGTAAAAGGTCGGGGGACGTTTGTGAGTGAATCGAGTCAGATTGCAACTGATTCGAATGCGGTTGATGATCTTCAGACGCGCTTACAATCACTGTTAACGGAAGCACAATTTTTAGGAATCAGTGCGCAGCAAGTTCAGGCGTGGGTGACCACGGCTTATCAAAAGGGGGAGTCACGGGATGAGTATCCAAGTTAAAGCATTAAGTAAGCGGATTGATAATCGTGAAATATTAAGGGGGATTACTTTTACTTGGCAGCCAGGTCGAATCGTTGGGTTGGTCGGGCGGAACGGCGTTGGAAAGACGACGCTCTTTCGGACGATGGCTGATCACTATTTGGCGGACGAAGGCGAATTAGTGATTGAGGGGCAGTCGACTTTGCAGCAACCATACTGTCGGCAAAAATTATTTTATATTGATACACAACGTCACTTTTTTGGTGGTCAACGGTTGCGACAGATCATAACGACATACGCGTTGGCTTACGATGACTTTGACCAATCGCAACTAACAGCGTTATTAGTGGCCGAGCATTTATCAACCAAAAGCTACTACCAGCGGTTATCAAAGGGTCAGCAGATGTTATTTCAAATCTTGCTAGCGTTAGCGAGTCACGTGCCATATATTATTTTGGATGAGCCGTTTGATGGTTTGGATATCATCGTGCGCGAGCGGATTGTAGCCTATATGGTTGAGGAGGTCGCCGAACACGGCGTCAGTTTCTTGATTTCATCACATAATCTTGATGAACTTGACGGTTTATGCGACCAAGTGCTGTTTTTGCAACATCATGAATTAGTTGCTGATTACGACCTAGAAAGTTTACGAGCAACGGCCCGCAAGTTTCAGCTTGTTTTTGCAGATAAGCATATACCAGCGGTTGTGAAAGAGCATGGGCAGCTGATTAAAGTTTACGGTCGGGTCTTAGAAGTGTACTTTGCGGACTACACGCCGACAATTGAGACAGCGCTCCAACAAACTCAACCATTGATGATGGCCGTCCAGCCGTTGACCATTACAGATGTTTTCCGAGTTAAATTGGGCGACCGGCAAGCTGTTTGGGGTGGTGTGTAGAATGGCAACTGTAAAATTGAGACGGTTATGGTGGCAACAAAATCGGCCTTGGGTGCGACTTGTGACGGCAACGTGTCTGTTAGTGAGCTTATTAATGGCAATTAATGTGACACATACTTGGCAGGTGGAACATGCCCGGAGTGTACGTGGTGAACGGATCAACGCTGCGGATTTTGTTAAACACCCGAAAGACTATAAAGTTGCCGGTCGTCCGGCGGTTAGCCTGCATGTTTATTATGAACATCTTGACCAGCTTTTTTTGGCCTGGCGAATACACTTCTACGGATCCCAATCAGGCAGTGCGGGCCCAACAACCCAACCGTTTGTATTATGTTTTGGGACTCGTCAGCGGTTTGCTGCTTGCATTCTGGGGTCGTCGCACACACCGCTTCGAGTTTATGGCTGGTTTAGGTGTTACGCGTTGGCAAATTTGGTGGCAACAGCTGCGGCTCGGGCTGCTATTAATGGTCACCGTTTTTGTAAGTCAAGTGATTTATTATGGCTGGATCACGGCTGCAATCCCCCAAGTTTATCAGCAATACCGTAACGGGGCCGCCCTCTTGGGAAGTAGTGTGGCAGTGACGATGGTCAGTGGGTGCCTAATTATGCTTGCTTGGCTGGTGGGGAGCTTTAATCAGCGGTTATGGTTAGCAATCCTGATCAGCACTCTGACCTGGCGTTGGGCGTCGGGAATGTTAACGCGGACAAATATGTGGTTGCGGTGGTTTCACATTCAGTCGTTGCCTAGTATCTGGTTACATGTTCACTACGGGGTAGCGGCAATCATGGCATTAGTGGGCTTGCTGATGCTACTAGGATTAACTTGGGTGGCCTGTCGTCAATGGTCAGCGGATATCACCACATTGCGGCAACAATCGCTATTTAATGGGGTTATCGCCAGTGCTTTGATTAGTTTGAGTATTGGCTCAACACTTGGGGACATCCTACTACTGCCTTTGATGGGAACAATTGCGCCGTGGTATGAATTGGTCGGAATCGTGCTGACTATGATGGCACTGCTCGTCTATCGTGTTGGCCGTCGTTACCATCAACTGGGGGAAGTTGTGAGATGAATAAAAAATTGGGGCACTTGATTATTTGGCAGCATGCGCCACTTCTCATTGGTATGCTGATTTTGTTTATAGCACTGGGGGCGTGGACTGGCTTCAGAATGAATCAACACTGGCAAATGCTAGATCAGAATCATGACATGCTAATTTCAGGTCTTAAATACGACCACCGGCGGCAACAGTATCAGGATGTAGATGGCTTAGTAGCACCTTCGAAACAGCAGTACTTGAATCAATATTTACAAGTTTATCATGCTGATCGGCGGGGATTATTGGCGAATTTGCGCGTTGGGAGTAATGTTGAACCAAATGATTTTCTATGGGGAATCAGTATTTTAGTGGGCATAGCACTCATTGCCATTCCACGTTACCGGCATCAGAATGAGTGGTTACAGAGCTTAGGATTTCGCCGAGCAGCTATTTTTGGTGCGACGTTTTTGAGCTATAGTTTAACGACGATCATTGCGTATAGTTTGGCGAAATTAATGGTTCTGCTGGTGCTGGTACAGAATATTCCCGGAATTTATTTCGCGCAATTCAATTGGTGGGTCTGGGGCGGCAATGTAATCAGTACCACGCTCGTTGCACTGATTTTGATGACCGCTTCTGCATTAGTGTTATTGGTCACGCCTAACCTGGTAATGGCAATGCTCGTCGGCTATGCAGTCGTTAAACCAATCAGTTGGTTTGTATTGATACGGTCATTCGGTCAACCTGGTAATTATTTGTTGGCGTTCCTCAATCAACACTGGTTGTTGGGTATCGCAATTGGATGTCTAGTCTGGGGCTTGGGCGGGATACTTGGTCGGTATTTGAGCGCCCAGCAAATCACGGAGCGTGACCACCAAGCGATTTTGTTACCGGCTTGGCGGGTACCAATGCTGATAGGGTTGAGCATCATACTGACTAAATTGATTACCGACGTTATGCTGGCACCACAGACGAGTTGGTCATATGTAGCAGTAGTTTGGTCAGCAACATTAATTGGTCTGATTGCTTGGATTTATCAACCGCGCTGGAGTCGCTACTTTTGGCAAGTTGTGCGACAGTTACGCTAATATGATGAAATTAACAATTAATCGATAAAGCATCCAGCCGGTCAGTAATCTTATTTGACCGGCTGGATGCTTTTAAACGTTACGGGTTTGAAAAGAATAGTTGGCAAGCGTTAAGAATAACAGTAGATAGGCGATATAACCAATCGCCAGCGTGGATAGATTTAGTCGGGTTAATTGTTGTAGTTGTGGTGTTTGGATTTGCTCGCCTAGATTGATCATGTTGAGCGGATTCCACTTTAACCAGCTGACTTTGGCGTATAAATAAAAACAAAGTTGATTGAAAATGGTCACAATAAAGTACCCAATGATGCCGGTCAGAATGGCTGGTGTTGAACTGGTGAATAGGGTGCCCAATAGTAAGACGACACTCATTAAAAATAGTAGGGTCAGTCCTGTTGATAGCATGTTCAGACCCCAAGTGTGCCAAATTGTACCGTAATTAGGTAACCGCCGAAAGAAGCTCAACTTCAGTCCGAGACTCATGAGGGTGCTAAAGCCAGATAAGCCAATCATCAGACCGAGTATCGTGAGCCATTTGCTGACTAAGACTTGGGTCCGCGAATAACTGCGATAAAGTAGCGCTCGTAACGTGCCATTTTGCCGTTCATTCGTTAAATAAGTGCTGCCAATTGTGATTGCCAAAAATAGTAGCGGAATAAAGCCGTAGTCGTTGTTTACAAATGCATCATATGGCGTTAGTAGCTGTGGGTAGTGAGCGGCATATATCGCAATTATGAATTGAAAAATCATTATAAATGGAATAAACAGTTGAATCACACGATGGTGCATTAATTTTCGATTTTCTTGTCGTAACAATGTGAACATTAGATTGACCTCCTTAGTGGTTGACCGTTTTCAGCATGGTTAATAAGGATGATTCTAAGTCTTCAGTGTGGGGTTGAATCCGCTGTAACTGAATCTGATTGGTCAAAAGTAGTTGCAGTAATGGATTAAGCTGAAATCCGGGCGTTATTAAGACACGAATTGGTGTTGCTGCAACTAGGTGGTATCCAGCAGAACGCAATAGCTGATAAGCCCGTTGATCTTGATTAGTTACTAATTCATAAGTGGGGCGCTGTTGGGCAAGAAACGCTGGCATGCTCATATTGGCGATCAGTTGCCCGTGATCAAGAACTAAGACGTCATTGGCGACCCGTTGCAGTTCACTCAGGAGATGACTTGAAATTAAAAAGGTGGTGCCTTGAGCTTGCGCCCATAAAATTAAATCGCGTAATTCTTTTGTGGCCTGTGGATCAAGACCATTCATGGGTTCATCTAAGATGACTAGTGAGGGCTGATTGAGCAAAGCCAAGGCTACACCCAATTTTTGCCGCATACCGAGTGAGTAGTGTTTCGTTAGTATATCGGCAAATGCTTGCATGCTAAGTGCTTCAATGATTTTGGTAACGCGTGCTGTACGATTGGCACCGGTTGCGAACAGTGAGAGTTGTTGCCGGCCAGTCAAGAATGGGTAGAGTCCGGGATATTCAATTAGGGCGCCCACAGCGCTTAAAGCTTGGTGATGGCATGGCGTAATTGACTGACCATTTAAATAAATCTGACCAGTAAAGGAAGTGAGCCCTAAGATTGATTTCATCAGTGTCGTTTTGCCGGCACCATTTGCACCAACTAAGGCGACGATATGCCCCTTTTGAATGGTGAAGGTCAGGGCTTTTAAAATGTGCTGGTGACTGAAGTATTGATTTAATTGCGTGACGGTCAGTAGTGGTGTGTTCATATTGGAATCCCCCTAAACCTTAAGCGGCTAATAATAACCACTTCAAGGTATTTTACAAACAAAGTATACTATTAATCACAGTGTAATAGTGTAGTATTACGCTATTTAATATAATCTTAATTATTACTTGTTGTACTCGTTATTATTTAGCAATAACTATGGTTAAAACGTCTTGATTTTAAAATTCAGCAACTGCCAGCTTGGATCAACCGGAAACAGTTTGAGTTTGCACCAATTTTCGGTGGATTCTTACCACGCTAACTGGAGGCATAATTATCAGCCATTCGAGTGGTTGACCGATGGGAGCGGCAGGGTGACAGTGCTCAGTAGCCCAAGCTGACGAGCAGGAGTCTGATTGACTGTCACGTTTTAATCATGATTCATGTCGGATTAACTAAGTGCATTAATTATTCCATTGATACATAAGTGCTAATTTGACAAACTGACTTAATCTGACATACTAATTATTAGCGAAATTAAAAACACGGTCTGGTCGGTAGTCCAGACGCAGCAACGGCTGTCAGTAACCTGCCTTCCTTGGTTGTCCGAATTTCGTTAGTGAAATTAAGGAGGGGTTAATTTGATTAACCGATGCAAATTAACGGTGTTTTTTGATCAACAATTTTATCAGGGTGTTTTTGAACGTTGGTCGACGGACGGGTATCAAGTCGCCCGAGTGACCTTTGGGACGCAGAATCCTAGTGAACCCCAGATTAGGTTGTTAATTCAAGATCGGTGGTCAACGCTGCAATGGACGACGGCTAGTGCGGTTGCTCAGCAGCAATTGGTTCGCGAGTATCGTCGTGCGGCACGACAATGTCGTCAACATCACGTTCGATTCAAACCGACTAGAGCAATGCAAATGTTGAAGTTAGAACATCAGCGTAACTTGGTAATGAAGAAGCGGCAGCAGCGTCGTGCCCGACATGACCATGCTCGGTTGATACGAGCAAAGCGGTTGGCAAAACATCGTGCTCAACATCGTGGCCATTAGTTGACGAGACACTCACTTAGCTAATTTTAGTTAAGTGAGTGTTTTTTGACAGCATCAAAATAAAATCAATCAGTTTTGAACCGCTTCGAGATTTGATACCAATGATTCCGGGCTTTGAGGACGGACTACTGATTGGTGCCAATGGGGCGTTAATTGCAGATAATCGGCAAATCAAACCAGTTGCATCAATACGGTCGCATGATTTACAGCTCGTGACTGAGATGGTTGCTAGCGATTGAGTTATATTGCGGATGGCTGCTGAGATTGTGCGGCTCAAGTCGATTTTCAACCAGCTTGATTCTCGACACTTGCCACAAAGAGTTGGACTGCCGAAATTGGATGAAGTGATTAAAGTTATCTTATTGAGGGTTGATGAAGATGCAGAGTATGCGCTTAAGTACTTAACTGCTGGCAACTGAGATGTTGATGACTGTTCAGCATACCACAGAAGGTAATCTTGATTTGATTGCTATTAGGGTCAATAAATGGTCCGCCTGTAACGACTGGGGATCCAGCGCTAAGTGGCGTTTGGTAGCGATGAAAATGATCGACAATTACTACAACATGTAATAACGAGCATGTGGGTCCAAAGTAAATCAATTAGGAGAATAATTAACGGATAGCCGATGTTCACCTGCATTAGTGGCTGAAAGAATTCGGGCACTGGCAGACTAACGAATTGGCGTGAACACAAGCCAAAAAACACGATCACTAGCCAGTGACCGTGTTTTTATTTGATAATTCTGGAAATTAGTTGTTCGCGTCAGCGGCTGGTGTCATCCAAGCAACAAATCGATTTGCATGTTCGGTAAAGAAATTTACGAGTCGCCCAGTTAAAAAGGCTGCAATGAGGGTACCTTCCCGAACCCCCGCTAAAGAATGAGTAAAGCTGAGTGCCAGGACTAGTGAAATGCCAATCAGAATGAAATCATTATAAACTTTGACTTTGGCAAACTTGAGTTGATGCATCAGTGCGATGGCGTTCGGAAGTCCTTCACCAGGCATGATAATGGCGTGTGAATTGACTTCTAAAAAGACACCTAACGATAAGAGCACCGTTCCCATTAAGACAAGTCCGAGTTGCTCGATGTATGTTTGATTAGGAAGACTATGGAAAAACCGCACAAAAGCATCGATGAACCAACCGAACAGGCTACCCGGAATTAATTGCAATAAGTTTTGCCAGGAGAACTGCCGGCGCAAAACGATGGCTTCTAGTAGAACTAAAATGAAAATAAAAGCAATTGTCAACTGGCCAATTGGAATTGCCGTAATATTGCTAATGACATTCGGAATACTTGAAATTGGGGACGTTCCTAATAAGGATAATTTAGAGAGTGCGACGCCAGCTGACATGCACAGGATACCAATTACGAGGACTCCAAAGTGTTTAATGAATTTTTTCAATGACGATTTCAATCTCTTTTCTCTTGTAAGGCGAGGTAAACTTGTTGTAATTGGTTCGTAAACACTTGCTCGTTGACTTCTGGATGAGCAGTGAAGAAGTCATGCCACCAGTCAATCAATGTTTTCTTAATGGCGATAGCAATTTGTTCACCAGCCGGTGTCAAGTTAATTCGTAGACTACGCTGATCGGCAGGATCACGAAACCGGATGACGAGTTGGCGTTGCTCAAGTTGACGAACAGTTCGAGCTAATAAACTAGGATCGAGCATCAGACTGGCAGCCAAGTCCTTTTGAGTTTGGGCCGGGTGATCGTAAACAACCAGTAATAAGTCACTTTCGGTCGCCCGAATGTTCAGCGCCTGTAGTTGGGTGTTGATGCTGTTTTTGGATTCGCGGTAAATACCCGCAATATATTTAGTTAGACTAAAATATTCGATAGTCAGCACTCCTTTTTTATAAATAGTGGACAAGTCTATTATTTATAAAAAAAACGACCTTGTCAAGTCAGTCGTTTAATGGGTCACAGTTGTAAGTCATAGTTAATAGTGGATATGGACGGCCCTGATCATCAGTTGGTTGGCGATTAGTGACTTGGAAACCACGGTGTTCATAAAATTGACGCGCCCGTGGGTTTTGTTCATTCACTGTAAGCGTTGTGGCACCATAATCCTGAATACTAGTTTGCAGTAAGGCGGTTCCAATACCAGCGCCACTAGCGGCTGGGGCGATAAAAAGCATGGCTACTAGTGAACCATCAATACCGATGAAACCAGTTGGGGTATTTTGATCATCCACTGCAACGAGCAGTTGTGGAACGGTTCGTAATGCTGTGGGGACTTCGTGCTCAATGGTTGTGATTTCAGCGGGCGTTAGAAAGTGGTGACTGGCGTCGACGGACTGTCGCCAGAGTTGAGTTAATTGGCTAATCAATTGCGGAGTTCGCTCGGCAGGCGGGAAAGACTTAATTAACAATGGTCGACCTCCTTATTTTCGTTGTGATTGATTAAGTTTAACATAAGAGCCGGTGTCAGTGCCAAAACTAATTTAACGGTTGGAATGACCTTTGAATGTATTGAACTTTTGATGGACTAATCATTTTCCAACTGGAGAATGGCGGATTAAAGACATACATACGTAGGCGAGTAACAACTAAACGAAGTGAAATCACAGTTAATCAGCGACCACCCTCAGTTAGGAATGGCAGATCAATCGACATTGTATTGGCTGGCTCGTATACTAGCGAAAAGTGGATTGGATGTGTTGGAATGAAATTTGTAATTTTTGGCGGTGAATTACTGGTGTTAGCTGCCTGGCTCATTTATGGTCGAACACTGCCATTGAGTTTGCGTATCATTGGTGTTATTGGAATCATTATCGTTTCGCAATTGGCACATTGGGTATTGAAAGCACGGTAACTAGCGTTATTAATTGTGATTCAAATGAGCTTTTGATGTAAATCCAGAAGCTCACTTTTTGTCTGGGTTATTTTCTAAAGAATTATGCTAGCTTATCAATACTGTTGAAATAATGACATTTGTCACCTGATCATTATGACAAACGCGACTACTCGACCCGATTACGTTGGCGTACACTATAGTCATTAAAGGAGGCGGGGATAATGACACCGTTGATTGAAGCAACTAAGGTCGCATTTAGTTATGGTCAACAGTCAGTTTTGACTGATATTAATATGACGATCATGCCGGGCGAGATTGTTGGCTTGATTGGTGAAAATGGGGCCGGCAAAACGACGTTGTTAAATTTGTTATTAGGAATCAAACGAGTTCAGCAGGGCCATCTCAAGGTGTTCGGGCAAGCGGCCGGTAGCCTGGCGGCGCGATTAAAGATTGGGTCAATGATGCAGGGTGATATGACAATTCAAGGCGTGACGGTGCGTGATATGTTAAGGCTAGCTGCGGCACAACGTCTGCCTGAATTTGATTGGCAAGCATTATTAGCCACCTTGAAACTACAAGACATAGCCCAGCAACGCTTGACGGCGTTATCTGGAGGACAGTTACGACGAGTCACCTTTGCTTTGGCACTGGTAGGTGATCCCGATTTGTTATTTTTAGACGAGCCGACCGTTGGCATGGATACCAATGCGCAACAGACATTTTGGCAACAGATTAGGCGCTTGAAGGCCGCTGGTAAAACCATTATCATTACCAGTCATTACCTACCGGAGATTGAAGCCATCGCTGATCGAATTATGTTGCTGAAGGACGGGCGCTTTGTCTTTCAAGGCTCGTTTGCCGTGTTGCAAAAACAATACCAACAAGTGGAGATTCGTTGCCAAACGAGACTGCCAGCGGATCGGTTTACAAATTTAACGGCAGTAACTGCGGTTACTAAGCAAGGCGACGAACTACGCATGAGTAGTGAAGACGGTGACGCTACGCTGCAAGCGATGATGCCCATAATCAGTGAGTTGCATCAAGTCTCAATTAGTCGTGAATCATTGACGGATATTTTTGTTCATCTGACGAAGGGAGTCTCAGCATGAAAATTTTAATGGCTCAACTGAGATTTGATGCACGGCGTTTGATTATTCGAAACGCAGCGTTTCAGTTTTTTGCCTTGGTGATGCCAGCAGCTTTTTACTTGTTATTTACAAAAGTAATGGTTACCGGTGGCACAACGGCTCAAATCGCACTTTTTAATCGGTCTTATATGGGCAGTATGATCGTTTATAGTGGGACGATCAGTACGCTGTTCAGTATTGCCCAGATTCTAATGCATGATCGGGAACGGGGACTATTACGGTGGCTACGGTTAACGCCACACGGGGTAGTACCGTACTATCGTTCGATTGGCATGATGAGTTTGGGAATGAATGCGTTAACGGTCGTTATTTTAGGTGCGATTGCGGTCGTTGTGAACCACGTTGATTTAACCGTGGTTCAATGGCTAGGGATACTTGGAATTGCTCTGATTGGTCAATTACCGACATTGCTTATGGGCGTTGGACTCTCATTTTTGAATCGTGCCGAAACGTTGAGTGTCGCTAGTAATTTAATTACCTTTCCAATGGCCATTATTAGTGGTCTATGGTGGCCCATTAGCCTATTACCAAGCTGGCTACAGGTGATTGGTAAACGACTGCCAACATATTATGTGAACGATTTGTTGGTCAACTGGGGCACCCATGGTACACTAAAATTAATCGATTTGCTTGGTATCGGGCTGTGGGTGTGCGGCCTATTAGTGATTGTTAGTTGGGTGATTCAGCGGGGACTTAAACGGGGGAATGGCGTTGTTGACGCATCATAAAAATAAATTGAAGACGATTGAATGGACGAGCTACGTGTGGCTCGCCTATTTGCCGTATACAATTGCGGCTTACATACCCGTTAAATCTTGGCATGATTGGCTTTGGCTATTGCTTGTTGGTGGTTTTCTTGTGTTGTACATCTTGGTTGTCGAGAAGCCACATTGGCGTGCAGTGACGATGCCAGCGGAGTTAGTTGTGACGGGACTGTTTGCGGTATTTGCGGCTAACAATTTTATGATCATCTTTCCCGGCTGGCAAGTGAGCTTTTTACTTGGTCGTCGTCCTAAACGAGAATTTTATGGTTTTGCTTTAGGGTATTATGCCTTTTTAATTGGTGGCTGTATACGAGACTATTTACAATATCCTGGTGTGTTTGGGTGGCATAATGGTGACGTGATGGGCTTAGTTTTTCCATTGTTATCACCCATACTCGCGTATACCTTTTCGTGGTCAGTTGAACGACAGCGCCAACTCAACCAAACTAACCGCCGATTAAAAACAATTGTGGAACGTAACGAGCGTGAACGAATCGCGCGTGACTTGCACGATACCCTTGGACAAAGCTTTTCAATGATTACACTCAAAACGGAATTAGCTAAAAAATTACTCGTCAAAGCACCGGAGAAAGTGGCACCAGAATTGGACGAAATCGAACAAACCAGTCGCCAAAATTTACAGTTAGTTCGCGAAATCGTCAATAATTTGCATGAACAATCGCTCACAGAAGTCCTATTGGCCCAAACTCGTAATCTAGCAGCGGTTGGTGTCTGGACGACGACCACTGGTGAGACACAGGCAACCAAGTGGCCGACAACGGTCCAAAGTTGTTTTGCGGCGGTGTTAGTTGAAGCCATGACCAATGTGATGCGCCACGCACACGCGCACGAGGTGCGGATTGATTTTGTCGAGACGGCAAAAATTTATCAGATTAAGCTGAAAGATGACGGTAAAGGTGGAACCTTGATTCGTCAGGGCGCCAACGGGATTGCCGGGATGCGAACCCGCTTGCAAGCTAAACAGGGCACCTTTGCCATCACGAGTAGTCGGCGCGGCACCCAGTTGATCTTAACTTTACCAAAGGAGTAGTGAGTCAGCATGATAACTTTATACTTAGCAGAAGACCAAAGCATGTTGAATTCTGCCTTGACCCAATTACTGGAATTAGAAGATGATCTACACGTGGTGGGTAGCGCAGTAGACGGCATAAACGCCTGGCAGGAGTTGCAAGAACTGCAACCGGATGTCGCAATTCTGGATATCGAAATGCCAGGGATAACCGGCTTGGATGTTGCTGATCTATTGGACAGTTCGCAGCTAGCCACGAAAGTAATAGTTTTGACGACTTTTGCGCAACGCCGTTATTTTGAACGAGCAGTTAAAGCCAATGTCGCGGGATATTTGTTAAAAGATAGTCCGAGTGATGACCTAATTGATGCAATTCGAGCTGTGATGACCGGCCGCACCATCTATGCGCCCGAGCTAGTCACGAATATGTTGTCAGCAGACAACAATCCATTGACCGAACGGGAACTAGCAGTTTTGGTCGAAGCTGAGAAGGGGTTGCCCACGAAGACGATTGCGGCCAATTTATACTTGTCAGCGGGGACGACCCGTAATTACTTATCCGCCATTTTTAGCAAATTGGGGGTTCACAATCGATTAGAAGCGATTCGTGTGGCGAAAGCTAATCAGTGGTTGTAAAGCTAGGCTGTTTGAACGAGGGGCCAACTAGGTTTGTTTTCATCAACACATATACAAATGATTTGGTGCGCGATATAATTAATTGAACAGTGGTTAATGTTGAGCCCACTTACTAATTACGTGGCAAATCTGGAAGAATGGAAGATCCGGTAAGATGAAAGTAATGATCATCGGTAGTACCCACGCTGGTACGGCAGCGGCACGCGAAATTTTAACACGTCATCCGGAGACGGCGGTGACGATTTACGAGCGGAATGATAACGTTTCGTTTGTTTCGAGTGGGATTTATTTGTACTTAACGGGTGTCATCCAACACCTGGAAGACATGTTTTACACCTCGCCGTCTGACTTGAAGCAGTTAGGCGCTCAAGTTAAGACCCGCCATAATGTTTTACGAATTGATACGGGCCATAAAACGGTGCAGGTCGCCAATATGCAGACTGGCGAAGTCTTTGATGACACTTATGATAAGCTGATTATGGCAACTGGTTCATCAGTTATTGTGCCACCAATTATGGGTATCGATCATGAGAAAGTATTACTGTGCAAAAACTACGAGCAGGCGGAACAACTTTATCAATCTCTACAGGCCAACCAACGCGTTGCAATTGTTGGGGCCGGATATATGGGGACCGAGTTAGCGGAAAGCTATGCTAGTATGGACCAACAAGTCATGTTATTTCATTCGCATTCACATATTTTGAATAATTATCTTGGCCCCCAAATGGCGGATGCTGCAACTAAACTCTTACAACATCACCAGGTCGATATCCACCTCAATGAACGGGTGACTGGATTCGCAAGCGGTTCGAATGATCAGTTGATCGTTGAAACCGCGCAGGGTGATTATGAGGTTGATCTGGCCGTCGTTTGCGCGGGCTTTATGCCGAATACGGAATTGTTACGCGGGCAGGTCGCTATGGACCGCCATGGTGCTATCTTGATCAATGATTATGTTCAAACCTCTGACCCGGATATTTATGCGGCTGGGGATGCTTGCGTGGTCAATTATAATCCCACGGGACAGCCGGCGTATACACCATTGGCAACTAACGCACTGCGCCAAGGTGCGTTGGCGGGGATCAATGTTTTCGGAGATTTACAGCCGTACATGGGAACGCAAGCCACCTCAGCCATGCAATTATTTGATCACACGATGGCCACAACTGGTTTGACCTATCTAGCCGCGCAAAGACGAGAACTACCAGTACGACACGCCGTCTATCAAGGCAATTGGCGGCCAGCTTATATGCCGACGACGGCCAAAGTCACGATTGAACTAGTTTATAATTATCAGAATCGTCAGCTTCTCGGCGCGCAATTCTGGAGTCGTCACGACATTGCCCAAGCTGCAAACACGATCTCAGTAATGATTCAAAATCAGAATACGATTGATGATTTGGCTTACGTGGATATGTTCTTTCAGCCGAATTTTAATCAACCGTTCAACTATTTAAATTTGGTGGGGCAACTAGCCGTCAAACAAGAATATCAGCGAGGCAATCAAACACCACGAATTACAGCTCGTGGTAACTGGTCGAATAGTAGTGATAAGCATTGACCTAACGTAAAGCAGCACAGGCGCATTAAATCACAGACTTGGGATCATTTCCCAAGTCTGTTTTTATGCCATCCAAATGATGAAAGCACTGTTCGTCATCCCATAATTGTTGAAAAAGCTTGACTTACGCTGACAGGAACCCTGTATAATAGGTTCCAATCAAAGGTGGGGATCAGGACATGCAAGTAAAAGTGAAATGGCTGTCGGGGTTGCTAGTGGTTTTGCTAGTACTGGGGCTCAGTGGATGTATGGCACAACAACACCGCATGAAGTATGTACAGTCAAATACGCCTACGTTATTTTTCCACGGTGGCGGTAATAGGTATCACGCCGAGGCACAGATGGGACAAGCGGCTGAAAATGCAGGGGTGACAACTAGCGTTATTCGGGCGATGGGGCTTAAAAAAGGGCGCTTCAGGAATTCGTAGTGGATTCTTGAAGCGCCCTTTTAAGGCTTTAATGCGTCGTTTGACAGTCAATGTGGCGATTGGTCAATTGGCTGAGGCTGGAGCCGATACCGTATTAAGCTTCAGTGCCGACGTTGATGATGAGCTTACCAGCACTGTGACTGTTTTCGCTATACCGGTGGGCGGCTTGGAGACCAGCCGTACTAAACGGAAAGACTTGGTCGATGATGACTTGTAAGTGTCCTTCAACGGCGAGCTGCCCCAAGATGGCTAACTCCCGGCCGTTGGGTTGTAACCACCAGCTGGAGACAGTGGGACCTTGGGATTTTTGAGCCGCCGTTGGTTGCCCATCAATCGTCACGAGTCGGCCAGTTGGCTTTAAGATTGCCAAGCCCTCATCAATGGCGTCAATGGTATCAAAGACGGCATCGTAGTCTGTAAGGACATCTTGAATAGCCGTCGTGTGGTAATCAATGACGTGGTCAGCGCCGATTTGCTTCAACAGCGTATGGTGATTGGCGCTCGCAGTAGTCGCAACCTCGGCACCGAGGTACTTAGCAATCTGGATGGCATTTAAACCAACCCCGCCAGCACCGGCTTGAATTAAGACTTTCTCGCCAGCTTGAATCTTTAATTGGTCATGAATGACTTGGTAAGCAGTTAGCCCCGCTAACGGCAAAGCGGCGGCTTGTTCAAAAGAAAGACTGGCTGGTTTTAGTGCTAACTTGTCTTCTTTGACTGCGGCATATTCAGCGTAGGTCCCGCGCCGGCCATCCGCATAAATGTCTGGGCGGGCAAAGACTTCATCACCAACCTTAAAGTTGGTCACGGCCGCGCCAGCCTCAACAATGGTCCCAGCGACGTCCCAACCAAGGACAACTGGCATTTTCCAGTCAAACATGCCTTTAAGCAACCCTTGACGAGCTTTCCAATCGATGGGGTTGATACTCGTTGCCTGAACGGCGACTAAGACCTCGTCCTGATCAATGCTGGGACGTTCGATAGTGGCCATCTGGAGTTCTTCGGGCCCACCGTACTGATTAATAATGACTGCTTTCATTTTAAATAATTCCTCCCTGAAACTGAATAACCTAGCTTAGCATTTTAGTTGTGCTCAATTCAATTATTTAGTTCGAATTAGCGTGAATTAGATGCGCGTCGTCTTCAGCAGCCATCAATTGGGTAGTGTGTTGTGGTGATTGGTGAGAGCTGAGTCGATACTGTTAGTCAGTAGGTATTTGTTGCTGCAGGTCTGTCGCCAGTTGCGTTAAAAAGGTTTTGGCGGCTTCCGACAAGCGTTGTCCCTTAGTCCAGACTAGGCTAGTGCGGGCGGTTATTCGAGGTGTTAGTGGGATGAAAATCAAATCGGATTGGTTCGTATTGATGATGCCATCAATCCCTAACGCGTACCCGACGCCCGCAGAAACTAGTAACGAGGCATTATAGAGTAAATTATAAGTGGCGACGATGGTGAATTTGGGCGTGCTTTCACCATACCAATCCTGAAGTTGATTGATCGTACCGTGTTGTGCAGAAACAATGATCTTTTGGCCTTCAAGATCAGCTAAGCTAATGTAATCATGGTCAGCTAGCGGCGAATGCCGCGGAACCAGTAATCCCCAGCGACTTTCGCCGGGCAGATGGATAAAGTTTAAGTCGTGTTTGTCAGTTGGTTCCGTGACGATTCCAAAGTCAAAGTTCCCGGTTTTGAGGTTGGTTCGAATCTGATTCGCATTACTACTCGTCACATTGATCCTGATTTTCGGATACTGGATTGAAGTCAATATTTGAGACAGATTTTAAGAGACATTCAGAACCGCGTTTACCTTCCACAGCTCAAATAAATCATTAATCGTGATTAATAACTTATTTGAACCATGGAAAGCATTAAATCAGGCGGCCATTTGGCTCGTAAGTGTTGCGATTTCAACTTGTAAGGGGGTCTGGTAGCCCAGTGAACTATGAATTCTCTTCCTATTGTAGAAAGCATGCACATATTCAAAAAGGACAGCAGCGGCAGTTTCATAATTCTCAAAGACCGGCACTGGATAAACACATTCCTTTTTGAGGGAAGCATGAAAAGATTCCATTGGTGCATTATCGTATGGACACCCCTTACGGCTGTAAGAGTGGCGGATATGTAGTTCTGTTAACCGTTGGTTGTAATCATCGCTGGTGTACTGTGATCCTAAGTCTGTGTGGATAATCAGGTCCCCAGTAATGGTTCGATTTTTAACCGCGCTTTCCAGGGTCTTTAAGACTAAATCAGTATCCATCTTTTTTGAGAATGAATAGCCGATAATTCGTCTTGAGTGCAGATCCATGATGGTTGATAAGTAACACCAGCCATTACGCTTCGTTTGAATATAGGTCATATCAGCGGTCCATTTTTGATTTAAACCAGTGGTCGAGAAATCCTGCTTAAGCAAGTTGGGACGCTGTTCAACCTTGGTTTTGGAAGCCGAAGCCGCTTTCCATTTATTGACGGTAACGGAGTGGATATCCAGTTCCTTCATGAGCCGGGAAATCCGTCTTGGGCTGCACCGACGCTGCAGTGGTTGAAGTTCCAGATTCAATTCATGGTGGATCTTCATAACGCCGTATCGCTGCTTGAATTCCGCAAAGATCCGCAGAATCCGTTGTTTTAAGTCCGCATCTTCGGCCCGGCGTTTTGAAGGCTTTGGGGATCGATAACGATAATACTGAGCTCTGGAAACACCGAGGATGCGGCACATCTTAGTTACCTGGTGGTTATGGCTTTCTTGGTGAATGTAATCAAAGATATTGGTTACTTCTGCGCAAGGAAGCCCAGGGCTTTTTTTAGGATTTCGTTCTCCTCAGACAGCGAAGCCAGTCGCTTTTCCATCGCTTTGATTTCGTCTGGCGATTTACCGGGTTGAGTTTTGGCCTGGCCCTGGATCCACTTATGAACGGTTGAATAGCCAATGCCATATTCTCTGGCCAGTTGGGCAGCTGATTCGCCTTGCTTATATAGGTTGATAATGTTTTGTTTGAATTCTTTGTCGTAACGAGTTGGCATGTAAAAATTCCTTCCTTTTGAGAGATGATTTATTCATTATACGCTCTCTTAAAAGTTGTCTCAGGAATCAGCTTACATCCACAATCGCGAACAGAGTTAAGTCGCATCGCTAAGTTTAGGATCGGTTCCTACCCCAAACTTAGCGGTGCTTTTTTCATAGCCAACTGCGGGCATAATAAATTGTCTTTGGGCCTTGGTCATCCTGGCCAAGATAAAATGGTAGGACATTAGTTTATTTCAAAGTTATTAATAGCTATCCGTACTCAGGGCTGACCGGTGGCTGTCATTGACCCTGTTATTCAAAATAAGGCTAATCAGTCATCGAATCACAATTAAGTTTAAATAATGACCGAATTATCATCTTGGAACCGGTATAATAAGCCTTAAGCGACCGAACTGATTAACCATAGGGTGTGGATATGCGCTGTTGGCGTCATTCGTGGTCCGGCCGTTGCTACGAATAAATTAGCGAGTGATGTGAGGACGTGATCAGTAATGAATATTTTGATTATTGGAACGGGTAAATTGGGGTATGAAGTGTATCGTCGAGTGGCCGTGATGCCGCAGCACCACGTGACTTTGTTGGATCATCACCGGCATGAGCATGATGTCTCGTTAGCCACGCAGTTAATCGGGGATGCGAGCAATGTTGATGATTTAAAACGCGCGCTGCGAGGGATTGACGTCGTATTCTCAACGGTGGGCATTACCCACGCGGCGCAGTTTGCCACGGCATTGGTGCAAGCGATGGATGCAGTTGGGGTCAAACGGCTATTTTGGACGACCCAGTTTCAAATCAACTACGATCAGATTTCAGAAGCAATGTACACCTTAGCCCGCCGCGAGTTTGGGTTTAGTCGTGAAGTTGAGACGACCTATGTGGCGGGGCAAAAGGCCGGGGCTGCAGTTATCAGGAATAGTGATTTGGACTATACATTGCTAGCCTGTCATTTTTTCAAGTACAATGATGAAGCGGATCAGTTAATTGTTGAACCAGCTGGAAATGCTGTTAGCGGTGGGCCACTTAGTCTATTCTCATTGGCGACATTGATCACCGATATGTTGGAACATCCACAAGATTATCCGCAACGTGAGCTCATGATCTCAGCTCGGCCAGGCGAAAAGTAACATCAGTTCTGGCTGATTAACTTGAATTGACAACAGTAGTACTCATAAAATATAAGTTTTGATGGCGATAGCTAAGTTGCACCAACAGGTAACTGGGCTATCGCCATTTTTGTGCTAAGTTTCAAAACTTACGACTGTTACCAGTGTACTAATGTAAATTGGTTCTATTTTTCTGAGCCAGACGGTACAATATTTGTAAATTCATCAAAAGATTGAGGAGATGGGAGCAATGTCACAATGGCAACAAGATTGGGCTTACCAAAAGTACTGGGTCATGGCACACTCACAGCAGCATTATAATGCCATCCGACAATTAGCTCGGCACAATGATTGGTCAGCTGCAAAACAGGAACGCTACCAACAATTATTAGCAGAAGCCGAACAAATTACGCCAACTAAAGCCACGTTGACAACGGCTTATCAGCACGTCTGGGGCTATTTTAAAAAGCGGTGTACGCTGGCCGAGAAGCAACGTTACCTGAATTTACTAACGAATTTAACCCCGGCACACGATCAGCTTGGGCCGTTCTTGTGGCAGTTAACGGTGAAGTACGAAGTGGCCTATTTGCTGGCGTCACGCTTGCTGCGTGCGTTTGATCAGCATGAAAATCAACGGTGATTCGTATAACATTTATATTATTTAAACAATAATAAATATGAAAAAACAATGAATTTTTTACGATTACTTCGTTCAGGTCTTTACAAAGTTATGAATAACCTGCTACAATAATAAACAAGTTATAATTATCATAATAAAAACACTAATCAAGGAGGCGAAATAATTATGATTAAATTGTTTACGCAAGCAGGATGTAACTCATCGCGAAAGGCCCGCCAATGGTTCCGGGATCATGATATTGCATTTGAGGAGAAGAACTTTAGTAGCGCAGCCCCTACTGTTAGTGAGTTAAAACAAATTCTGTGCCTAACTGAGAATGGATTGGAAGATATTATTTCTACCCGTTCACAAAGTTATCCCGCAATTGCTGATAAGCTGCCAGATATGTCATTCAATGAGACGCTCCGGCTGTTATGCGAACAACCCCAGTTGTTGCGGCGGCCAATTATTGTTGGTCGTAATAAATTGCAAGTAGGCTTTAATGATGATGATATTCGCCAATTCATTCCCCGGCATATTCGGCGACTGAATTTTCAACAAACCTTAGTTGGATTGGTGGATATGTAATGATAGGGGACTTAAAGTCCACCATATTGTGAAAATGGTAATTACTAGGTTGATGTAAATTAATGTTAATCCGACGCTCTTTTTCATAATTGTTGATGCCAATAGCGGCCTAACTTGATTGAAAGACGTCATAAAGAAACAAAAACATCCCGGCTAGCAGACAGGCTAGTCGGGATGTTTTTGGCGCTTCAGCAGTCATTTAGTCGACTGTGATGGTAGTGGAAGATGCCATTAGCTGTGCCAACTGTTCTTCGGTTGTCCGGTTTTGGGACAACGGTGGCAAGTTGTCGAGCGTAAAGTAGGCTGTTTGGGCGACCTCAATGTTAGGCTCAAATTGGCCATCAGTAATTTCACAAGCAAAGACCAATTTATAATACTGAAATGGTTGGGGAATATCGACACGTAGAGCAGTGTCAAAAACGGTGATGAGCCCCTGAACCGCGACGTGACGGCCAGTCTCTTCCCACACCTCGCGTTGCACATTTTCAGTCGGCGTGTAGCCCACGTCAGCAAAGCCGCCTGGTAAGGCCCATAGTTTCGTTTTAATATCTTGAACGAGTAGTAGCTGATTACCATGGCGTATCAAGCCGCGGACGTCGATTTTGGGGGTGATGTAGCCGGAATCCTGAGTCAGAGCAGTCGTTAAGTCAGCAGTTGATATGTTGGAAGTGGCGGCCATTTGTTGAATCAATAAGGTTTGTAACTTTTGATAGCGATCTTTGTCGAACGGGTCAGTCGTGTAGGCTAAGCCACTTTGAATCAGAGCTAACATTGCCCGTTGAGTGGTTAATAGTGAAGATGGCATGTTAATGATCCTCCTCTAAAGGTAAATAAGTTTATCAGGTGCAATCTTAGTAGCTAGGTTATCCGGTAGTGGCTGATCAGTCACAAAGTAATCAAAATCACTGAGAGCTAGCAAGTTGAAGTTGTGGCTGACGTTCACCTTGGTGTGGTCAAACAACAGCACTAGCCGGTCGCTTTGGGCGCGTAACGTTTCCTTTAAAGCAATATCAGATTCGTAAGCGTAATAAACGCCGTCTGCGGTCAACCCAGCGCAACTCAAGACCGTGGTCGTAAATCGAAATTTGTGTAGTGCTAGAATGCTGTCAGCGCCTTGAACACACCGTTGTTGTGCATCTAATGTGCCACCCAGGATACGCGTTTGAAAATTGCTATGTCGTAATGCCTGGTCAGCAATGTCAAGGGAATTCGTAACGATCATGCCGGGGTGCTTGGACTGGAGATATTGTGGTAGACAGGCAACGGTGGTTGAGATATCTAGAAATAATAACGCATCATTTAGTAAATACGAACTGGCAGTGTGGGCCAGGGCTCGTTTAGTTTGCAGTAAGTCATCATCCCGGTCCAGGTATTGATCTAGCTTATTAAACGTATTCGGCCGACTAATGCCGCCGTAGTTTCGTTCAGCCAAATTATGAGCTGCGAGTTTGACAATATCGCGCCGGGCAGTGTCGCGTGAAGTCCCCGTTAATTGCATAATGTCTTTTAAACTCAGTGATGGGTGGTTTTTTAATTCATCAAGAATCAATGTTAAGCGTGTTTTTTGGTTCATAATTGATCACCTTAAGCTTTTTTAAGTGTTAAACACATACTAACTTATTTTAGCTTAAATAGAAAGCCAATGACGTCAATTAATGAAAACGGTTGAATTAATCGGCGTTGATGTTGTGGTTACGCCTTGAAACCCTTAAAATTAAGCTAATTAGTGGCAGGGCTACAGCATACCTACGAAAGGATGGTTCAGATGGAAGTGAAAAAAGTGGTCATTGTTGGTGGCGTTGGTGGTGGTGCTTCGGCGGCGGCCCGCGTGCGTCGATTGGACGAGTTCGCCCAGATTACAATTTTTGAAAAGGGGCCGGATGTCTCATTTTCCAATTGTGCCTTACCGTACACATTCAGTGATGTGATTGACCAGCCCGATGACGTGATTTTAAAGACACCGATGCAATTCGAGCAACAGTACAATATTGACGTTCAAGTGAATACAACGGTTGTCGCCATTGATGCGCAGGCTAAGACAGTGATGATCAAACGGCAAGGACAGGTAGCAACGACGATCGTCCCATATGATACACTGATTCTTTCACCTGGTGCTCGACCGATACTACCCGCAGTGATTGCGGGAATCGACCGGCCCAATGTTAAAACGGTCCGCAATGTTCAAGATGTCCGAACGATTCAAGCGTATCTGACTGAACAACACGTTCATGATGTGACGATTGTTGGCGGCGGCTTTATCGGACTAGAGATGGCTGAGAATTTACAACAGGCTGGCTATCAGATCACAATCATTGAGGCTGCCGAACACGTCTTGGGCACTTTGGATGACTAGTTTGCTCAGCTAGTACACAAGGAACTATACGATTACGGTGTGCAGGTGATACTGCAAGAACAAGTGACGGCCATTGGTGCAACAAAAGTGCAGCTCGCCTCGGGACGCGCCGTGACCAGCCAGTTAGTGATTGTGGCAATTGGGGTTACACCAGTAACTGAATTAGCGGTTCAAGCGGGTTGTGCGTTAGGCGTGACCGGTGGTATCAAGGTTGATCATCGTTACCAGACGTCCGTGGCCGACATTTATGCGGTGGGTGATGCCATTGAAGTGACTAATCGGCTTACACGTCAATCTACGCGGCTAGCATTGGCATTTCCCGCACAAATGCAGGCCCGACACATGGTGGATCATTTATACGGGCGGACGCCACAGTATCAGGGTGTGATCGGATCGCAGGTTCTTCACATCTTTACGTTAAACGTGGCGTCAACGGGCCTGAACGCTACTGAGTGTGATCACCAGCAACTTGATTATCGGTTCGCAACGGTGGCACCACAGAATCGGGTCAGCGTGATGCCAGGGACAACAGCCGTCTTTCTTAAGTTGATATTCAGTTATCCGACCGGTGAGATTTTGGGCGCGCAGGCCATTGGTCAATCGGACGTTGACAAACCGATTGATATTATCGCTAGTCTAATCACGATGCACGGTCGAGTCAGTGACCTGACAGATGTTGAATTATGTTATTCGCCATGGGTCAGTACCGCCAAAAATGTCGTCAACATGGTTGGCTTGGTGGCGGAAAACGTCCTGAATGATGAATTTAAGCAGGTTGCGGTGACGCAGGTTCGACAGCTGGTCTTGGCGGGGGCGTTTATCATCGATGCCCGTGAACCACAAGAGTACGCTGATGGGCACATCAAGGGCGCTCATAATATTCCACTGAGTCAGTTTCGGCAGCGCTTAGTGGAAATTCCGACCAATCAGCCAGTTTATATTCATTGCCAGACTGGACAGCGAAGTTACAATATGGTCCGCGCGTTACTTCAGCGCGGCTATACGAATGTGGTCAACATTGCTGGGTCGTATGCCGAACTAGTTCAGTATGAATATTTTAATGATCAGACAACGGGGCGAACCTCAATTTTGACACGAACATGATGATTGATAACTAAGATATTAATTTCAACAAAATTTGATAACGTAGCAGAGGCTATTGGGTAAAATAGAAGGTTCAGAAGTGTTAGACTGAAATTATCATAAGAAAGTTGGTGGCAAAATATGCGAACGATTGAAGACGATGCAGCGCTTAAGATTCTAGCGGATGTGATTAAGATTCCATCAGTTAACGACCATGAGTTGACGGTCGCAAAATATTTGCAAGCCCTGTTGGCGAAGTATGATATTTCAGCTAAGATTTACCCCATTACCGGTGATCGTGCAAATCTAGTTGCAGAGATTGGTCATGGGCAGCCTGTTTTAGCGGTTTCCGGTCATATGGATGTGGTTGCGGCAGGTGACCTGGCGGCGTGGGACACCGATCCTTTCACCTTAGTAGAAAAATCCGGTCAGTTATTTGGTCGGGGCGTCACGGATATGAAGGCTGGTTTAGTCGCATTAGTCGCTGCGATGATCAATATTCAGCAGCAAGGTGGCCCTAAACATGGCACCATTCGCTTGTTGGCGACAATGGGCGAAGAAGTTGGTGAAGCTGGCTCAGCTGCCTTTTATCAACAAGGGGCGATGCAAGATGCAGCTGGTTTACTGATTGCTGAACCTTCAACGGTTTATGGAACAGCGGCTGAGCAGAAGGGGTCTTATGACTTAAAATTGACGTCTAAGGGTAAGGCGGTACACAGTTCGACACCCGAACGCGGCTATAATGCTTTAGTCCCGCTGATTAAATTACTCAATGAAGCCAATGACTATTTTGAAACGATTCCGGCAGGCGAGGTGGGACCGGTCAGATTTAACATTGACGTGTTAAACGGTGGGGACCAAGTAAATTCGTTACCCGATTTAGCGACTGCACTCGTTAGTGTGCGGACGATTCCGGAATACGATAATGACCAAGTGACCCAAAAATTAACGGACCTGATCGCAGCGTATAATCAGCAAGGTGCTGACATTAAGATGACCGCTATCATGAATGAGTCACCAATTGCAACCACGGCTGATAATCGGTTAGTAAAGTTAGTGCAGGCCATTGGCAAGCCCTATGCTGGCCGCGATGTTGTCGTTGTCTCAAGTCCGGGAATTACCGATGCTTCTAATTTGGCTAAGCGTCAACCAGCCGATTTTCCCTTTGCGGTTTATGGACCGGGTAATATGACCCAACATCAGGTCAATGAAAGTTTACCAAAACAGATGTTTTATGACTTTATTGCAATTTATCAACAGCTGTTTACACGTTTTTTGGCCGAGTAATCGGTGTTGATTGATCGTAAAATCAAAGACCCGCTAGCAGTCAGTGACTGTCAGCGGGTCTTTGAATGGTTAGTACCAATTTTCAGGTGCATGGGTCGGTGTTGAAAAAGCAACGGCAATTTGTCGCAGGGCTTCGTAAGTTTCGGCGGTATTTACCCCTAAAATTGTCGCCATTCGTTGTTCACTGGTTTCAAAGAAACGTTCGATCTTGGTGGCTAATTGGCGGGCCTTGGGTGTTAGGAGTAGTCGTTTGTAGCGACCATCGTCCTTTGCTGGCACACGAATGAGTAAATCAGCGGCTTCCATTTTGGAAACGAGGCTGGAACAGGTTGCTTTACGAATATTGAACTCTAATTCTAAGTCCCGTTGGAAGAGGTCGTGATGCTGTTCATTGTTGGCAATAAAGTTGATCGTACTGATTTGCATGCCAGTTAGTCCCAGTGATTTTGCATAATGGTCTGAGTCCCTGGCTAATGCATTGTTCGCTTTCTTAATCATGATCCCTAATGAATCTTGCATGGGAGGACTCCTTAATGATATTATGGTTCGTATTCTAACTAAAGTGAATTATAAGAACTAATTGTTAAAAAGTCAATTAAAATAGGGCTTAAAATTTTGAAATAGTGTGCTAAAATAGTTAATTAGTTCGTATTCGAACTATAGGTTAAGGAGCTGATTTTAAGTATGGAAAAACGTGTTGACCTCAAATTGATTCTTGCAATCGTGGCTGCCGGATTACTTTCATTTTGCGGAGTGATCGTGGAGACTGCGATGAATATCACTTTCCCTAAGTTGATGCGAGAATTTGCACTCAATACGGCGACGGTCCAGTGGATGACCACGGCTTACTTGTTAGTAGTCGCAATTATTGTGCCAATTTCGGCGTTTCTGAAACGCCGTTTTCGCACTAAAACGCTGTTTGTGACAGCCAATTTATTGTTTATACTGGGATTGGTCGTTGACGCGACCGCGACCAGTTTTCCCGTTTTAGTCACTGGACGAATCATTCAGGGAATGGGAACTGGGATTGCTTTACCGTTAATGTTTAATATTATTATTGATTGGGCACCAGCACGGCAGAAAGGGACCTTGATGGGAATTGGCACGCTGATTACCGCAATCGCCCCAGCACTGGGGCCGACTTTTGGGGGCTTGATCGTTAGTTGGATGGATTGGCATTGGATTTTCGTATTGCTAATCCCGGTACTCGTGATTTCACTTGTGTTAGGGCTGTATGCGATTCGACAAGCCCAGCCGACAGTTAAAGTTGGATTTGATGTGGTCGGTTGGCTGATGATCGTCCTCTTATTCGTTGGCTTTACAATTGGATTTAGCAAGTTAGCCACGATTACCACGCAACCACTGATTTTTGTGGCTTGGCTAGTGGTCGGTCTGATTGGTCTTGTGGGGTTCGTTATCCGCACACGTCGAGCGGCACAACCGCTAATCAATCTGGCGATTTTTACCACAAAATCTTATGATTTGCACTTAATGGCGTACTTTTTGGTTCAAATCTGTGCCCTCGGGTTGGCCTTCATATTGCCCAACTACATCCAGTTAGTGAACGGCAAGAGTGCTTTGTTAGCTGGCTTATTTGTACTACCTGGCGCGGCAATCGGGGCTGTTTTTGCCCCACTAGGTGGACGTATTCTAGACAGTCTGGGTGCAGCCAAACCAGTCCTAACGGGTTCAACAATTTTGGCTATTGCCATGGCACTGTTTACGGTGTTGGGGATGCACCTGTCAGGCGGTTGGATTTTAGCCATTTACATTTTATTAATGATTGGTATTGGCTTAACCATGGGTAATACGATGACGAGTGGCTTACAGCAGTTGTCAGCTGAGCATCAAGCTGATGGCAATGCCGTGTTCAATACCATGCAGCAGTTTGCAGGGGCCATTGGGACTTCAGTCGTGTCCGCCGTTATCACGTTAGTTCAAGTACAGACGACTGGAACGAGTGCGCATCGGACAGCGTTAGGATCAACCATGGCCTTGGGGTTGTTGCTGATTTTAGTGCTGATTGAATTGGGGACCATGATATTGGCAATGAAGACGCGTCAAGCTGGTCAACGATAAAAATGTTATAAAAAGATTGACATTGTTTTGAGAAGGTGTAATCTTTAGTTGTTCAAAAGTTAATCGGCGATGACGTTCGCCACATAATAATTGATAATCAATTTGATGACGTCTACTGTTTGTTTTTCAGACAGTAGGCGTCTTTTCTTTTTGGTTAAGAAGGAGAGATTGATATGGAAAAACAAGTTATTGAAACGGTAAAGGCTCGCGAAATTTTTGATTCACGAGGTAATCCAACAGTTGAGGCTGACGTTATTTTGTCAGATGGGACGCTAGGACGCGCGGAAGTACCATCGGGAGCTTCGACTGGAGAAAAAGAGGCAGTTGAATTACGCGATGGTGGTGATCGTTTAGCAGGTAAAGGTGTTCTTAAGGCTGTTAATAATGTTAATACGGTCATTAATCATGCTTTACATGGTGCTGACCCGTTTAACCAAGCCCATATTGATCAAATCATGATTGACCTAGATGGTACGCCCAACAAAGCGCGTCTGGGTGCGAATGCTATTTTGGGTGTTTCAATGGCAACGGCACGAGCGGCGGCAAACGCATTACAGCAGCCGCTTTATCGTTACTTAGGTGGCACTGATTTAGAGCTACCCCAAACATTTCATAACGTGATCAATGGTGGGGAGCATGCAGATAATGGCATTGATATTCAAGAATTCATGATTAAACCGGTCGAACGAACCAGTTTTCGGGACGGTTTTGAAAAGATCGTGAATACTTATCATACTTTGAAAAAAGTTATCGAAGATGCCGGGTACACGACTGGTTTAGGTGATGAGGGTGGCTTTGCGCCTGATCTTAAAAACTCAGAAGAAGCCTTGCAAATATTACATGATGCGATTATTAAAGCTGGTTATACACCTGGTAAAGAAATTGCGATTGCTTTTGACGCGGCGGCATCGTATTTTTATAATCGAACGACCCACAATTATGACTTTGAGGGCAAAACGTACACGCCGGCAGCCCTTGGTGATTATTATCTGCAGTTATTAGCGAAGTTTCCAGAAATCGTTTCAATTGAGGACCCATACGGGGAAGAGGACTGGGATAACTTTGCAAGCTTTACAGCTGCTCATGGTGACCAGCTTCAAATTGTGGCTGATGATCCGGTCTGCACTAATCCGCAATTAATTCGGCAAGCAATTCAGCGGGGGATGGCTAACAATATTTTAATTAAATTAAATCAAATCGGGACCGTTACCGAAACTTTGGCCGCGATTCGGCTAGCTCGCAAAAATGGTTATGCCACGATGATGTCACACCGATCTGGCGAAACTGGTGATACTTTCGTCGCTGATTTCACAGTGGCCACCAATGCGGCTCAACTAAAAGCTGGTGCGCCAGCCCGCTCTGAACGCATTGAAAAATATAATCAATTATTGCGAATTGAGGAAGAATTAGGTACTGATGGTGCTCGGTTGGCACACTTCCCAAATAACGTGATGTTTGACTAATTATTTGTGATAAACCTGATTCGACAGTTAGGTTGCCAGTGGTGCTTGTCAAATTCGAGGTGCAGACATGATTGAAGATTTAACGGAGCAACAAGCAGCCGCTAAACTAGCGGCAGATGGATTTAATGATGTCCCAGAACCAACGTTTAACTTTTTTAAGGCCGTAGTCAGTCGTCTATGGGAACCATCGGCATGGATTTTGGAGGGAGCTTTAGTTATTGAAGTTGTTTTGGGTAAAGAAATTCAGGCTGGCTTTATTGCGTTAATGCTGGTCTTTGCAGCCGTCAATGGTGCAATTCAATCGCGACGTGCGGCCCTGGTTTTACAGGAGCTGGCGCATCAATTGACGCCAACCAGTTCGGTACGTCGTGCTGGTCATTGGCAGTTGATTGATGCGAAGGCTTTAGTTGTGGGTGATCTGATTAGTTTACAGGTAGGGAGTGTAATCCCAGCTGATATTCGTGTGTTAACGAATCCAATTCATACGGATGAAAGCTCAATAACCGGTGAATCCGTTGCAGTTAGCCATACGCCGGGTGAAACGGCCTTTGCAGGCACAATGGTGGTAGCCGGGGAAACTTTAGCACGCGTACTGGCGACTGGAAGTCATAGTCGGGCTGGAAAAACAGTCAGTTTGATTAATCAAAACAATGCGCCTGGTCATTTACAACGATTATTGGGTAAAATTATTGGTTACTTGGCATTGTTAGACAGTGCTTTAGCACTCATCATTGTTGGAATAGCGTTAATTCGCCATGCAGACATGATTCAGATGTTACCGTTTCTAGCGATGCTGTTCATTGCGACGATTCCGATTGCCATGCCGTCAAGTTTTGCAGTTGCAAATTCGGTAGAAGCCCGTGAACTTAGCCAGCAGCGGATTCTGGTCAGTGAATTAACGGGTATTCAGGAAGCTGCCAATTTGAATTTATTACTTGTTGACAAAACGGGAACGATAACGACAAATCAGCCGCAAGTCGTGCAGTTTAAAAATTTGTCGGCCAGATCAGATCAGCAATTGTTGCGGTTAGCAGCTAGCGCGACCGATTCGCGACATCCTAGCGTGGTGGATCAAGCAATTGTGAACTTTGCTCATCGCTATCAGTTGAAACGGCTGCCACAGCAGGAATTTAAGCCATTTGATGCAAGTGTTGGTTATGCCGAAGCGCTAGTTGGTGAAGCGCCAACAGTTGTGCGGGTACGTATTGGTGCACTTAGTCGTTTGTACGAGTTAACCGCACAGCAACCGGCTTTAGCAATCGACCAACTGGATTTGACCCGGGGCCGTTCAGTGGCGGTCATGATTAATAATGTTTTACAAGGTGTGTTGATTTTGCAAGATCAACCGCGCCCAGATAGTGCGGCGGCCTTAAAAAGGATTCAACACCGGGGCGTTAAAACGATTATGCTGACAGGCGATAATTTAAAAACAGCACAGGCTGTGGCTGATGCGGTTGGATTAAAGGGCCAAGTGGTTTCCTACCAGACCTTTAAAACGCACTCGCGACCGTTAGCGCAAGTTGCTGGGATTGCCGAAGTTGTTCCAGAGAACAAATTGGCAATTGTCAAAGCTATGCAGCGCGCGGGTTACGTGGTGGGGATGACGGGCGACGGTGTTAATGATGCGCCAGCATTAAAGCAGTCGGAGGTTGGGATTGCCGTTGACAATGCCACTGATTTAGCCAAACGAAGTGCTAAGTTCGTCCTGTTAACGGGTGGTTTGGCAAATATTCTGACGATTTTAGACAGTGGTCATCGCGTCTACCAGCGGATGCTGACTTGGACAATTACCAAACTCACTCGGACGGTCGAACTGACCGTGCTTTTAACAATCGGCTATTTATGGCTAGATTACGTGCCATTGTCGCTGAATGCGATGGTATTAGTGGCTATTCTGAATGATTTAGTAACATTGGTCCTTGGCACTGATCGCACAATCATTCGCCATCGTCCCGAACAGTGGGATATGCCCCGCTTAAGCAAAATTGCGGGGTTCCTAGCGACTGGGTGGACAGCTGTGGGTGTTGGTTTGATAGTCTGGCTGCATGGTTTGGGGTTGTCTGCTGGTCAGTTGAGCACTAGTCTTTACGTCTATCTCATATTTAGTGCAATGTTAACAATCTTGATGACTCGTACTAGTGGTCCATTTTGGCGGGAACGGCCTAGTCGCGCAGTTGGGTTGACCATCGGCTTGAACTGTCTGTTGACCATCGGATTAGCTAGCAGTGGTTGGGGAGTGCCGGCTATTAGTGGCTGGCTAACTTTAATAGTGATCGTATTAGTGTTAATGACTGGTATCGGTTTGACGGTGGCCGGCGACCTCTGGCGACGATTGACTAAATGATTGCAATGCTGATATTCCGCAGGGGATTAATTAATTGCGAAAAGCGTGAATCTCAGCTATCGTTAAATTGGCATTAAAAACGAACGGAGGTAGCAAAGTTGCAAGCATACGTCGTGAACCAACCAGGTGGACCAGAAGCGTTACAATTAACGACACTTCCTGAACCGAACGTCAAACCGGGGTGGACCCGGGTAAAAGTTTTAGGTTTTGGTATCAACCACTCAGAAATCTTTACGCGGGAAGGCAAGTCACCGAGCGTGCAGTTCCCACGAGTGCTCGGAATCGAAGTAGTTGGTGTGGTCGATGAGACCAGTGCGCCAGCAACATTCACGTCTGGGCAACGTGTGGTTTCAATCATGGGTGAGATGGGTCGGGCATATGATGGTAGTTATGCCGAATACGTATTATTACCGAACGAGCAGGTTTATCCGATCAAAACGAATCTATCGATTGCCTCATTGGTGGCAACCCCTGAGACCTACTACACGGCCTATGGCATTTTTAAGTCTTTGCAGCTTAAAGCGACGGACCGGGTGCTGATTCGAGCAGCTACTAGTGGGGTTGGAATTGCCGATTTAAATCTGATCAAGGCTTATAATCCAAAGATCCATGTGGCCGGGACTACTCGGCGGCTAGTTAAGCGCCAACAATTGATTGATGCTGGCTTTGATGAGGTCATTGTCGCTCCGGATAGCGCTCGTTTACCAGCCGCAACGGCTCATTTTGATAAAATCATCGACTTGATTGGTCCGCTCAGTGTCAAAGATTCATTGTCGCATCTCAACGAAGGCGGCATTGTAAATATGACGGGCGAATTAGGTGGGCTGTGGACCGTTCCTGATTTTGACCCGATTAGTGATATTCCGAATGGGTGTTATTTAGCGGGCTTTTCCTCTGGCGATGTTTCTCAGACATTGTTGCAAGATTTATTTGACTTCATCGCAGCATATCATGTGTCGGTCGCCCCCGCTCGGATTTTTAACTTTAATCAGGTACCGGCGGCCCATGCTTATTTGCAAGCGGCAGACAGTTTTGGAAAGGTCATTGTGTTGTTGGACCAAAACGCTGAGTAATCTGGTGGTTGGATACTGCTCAGCCTAGTACTTGCATGTGGGGCTTAGACCACCGGATTGAAATCTGTAAAGGAATCTATAATAAAGAAATCACGATCGTGTCTGACCGTAAATCGGCTAATGCTGACTGGTCTGACGCGATTTTTTTGCCTAAATGGTCGCTTAAGTGTATGGTTTGCTTGAAAGGTAAAGCAGTTGGAATCGTATCAAAAAATACAATCATTAGCTGGTAATGTTCGCGAAGTGTACTTGTAATCCCATGGGAATCTATTAGACTGGGTTTAAGGTTGACCATCGGTTGATCTGGTAAAAATTCGAAGAGGTGGTAGCAGTGACGATGATTTCTAGTCCGTCGATGGAGGTCACTGACGTTGGCGATTACCTCAAACTAGGGGCCTGTACTGCGGTGATGGCCCAGCCGATTCTCACAGACGCATTGGCAAGTGGGCCGTCGATTGCCACGCAAACTGGGATTGGTGTTGTTTATAATCTGGTCAAGTATACGGCACCGGCCTTTATTTTTGGCATTCTCTATACGACGACGCGTTTGACGCTTAATCAGACCGCGTTGACCTATACCGACTATTTGCGCCAGCAATGGCATGCGCTGTTTATTCCAACGATTTGGTGGACCATGATCTACTTAATCTTGATGCCACAATTGCAGCAAGGTAGCCAGTATCATGACTGGCGGGGATTTTTCTGGCAGTTCGTTAATGGTAATGCAGCGCCTCATCTGTGGTATAACACCATGATGCTACAATTTATCATATTAATGCCGTTATTCTGGGCGCTTGGCCGTTGGTGTCAGTCTCGACCTCGACGCGGCTGGATCGTATTTGGCGGTACAACACTGGTCGCCGTTCTTTGGTTGTGGTTTTATGACCAACAAGTTTTCCATGGTCCTCACAGCCGTGATTGGTATTTACTGGACCGGCTTTTTATCAGTTTCCAGATTTTCGGGTTCTATGGCATGTTAGCTTGGGTGTTTCGAGATACCTTTCAGCGCATGCTTAACAAGTGGTGGCCGGGATTACTTGGTCTATGGTTAGTTGGCCTGATCTGGACTAATTGGGAACTGTTCAGTTACGGCTTCCCGGTTAATTTGCGCAACGCCCCGTATTACAAACCATCAATGACGGGGTATGCGCTAGCAGTCATCGGCCTGTTGGCGGCGTTGTGTGAGATTCAAGCTTGTCGTCAACGTCCTTTTAGCAAATTTGTACATTTCTTTGCTGGTATGGCCTATAAGGCATACTTAGCGAATGTTTTCTGGTCTGAATTGTTGTGGCGTGGTTTTGGTCGTACTTTGATGGTCAAGGCTCCCTGGCTGAGCATTGCGCTGTGTTATGGTTTGACCTGGTTATTGTCCTTTACAACGGCTTTTGGTCTGCATGCAGGATGGATGCGACTTAAACGTGAATACGAGCATGATTAGGGGCTAACCTTGTAATTAGTCGTATTCTTCATGATTAAAGCGGGACAATTGTCGTGTCATACTGGGATGTAAGTTGACCAGACCACTTTCTGAATCGGCTTGAGGTGTCGTGAAATTGAAATTGCGTTACTGTGTTAATCATAAAATTATTGATGCTGTGCAGATGTTCGATGACAAAATAAGCACGTTGTAAAAATCACCAGAGTGTGGTTTTACAACGTGCTTATTTTGATGTGGGAATTAGGTCAACAGGGCTTTTGCTGCGCGCTTTATGAAGTAGCGTTTTTGATAAGTGACTACCTGATAATTTTTCAAATGAAGCGCCTGGTTGTTTGGTTGTTAGTTGACCACGATTGTCTCTGTAATTTGACCAGCATTGGGGTCGGTTAGATAGTTAATACTATTGGTCATGCCAACTTGCGCGGGACCGGCCTTTACCGTAATCGTCGTGGCGACTTCACCAGCTTTTTTTTGATCCATTTGCTTAAATAAATCAACGTCTGTTTTCGGTAGGTCGTTAGCAGCGACGACGGCACTGGTTTTCGTATAGGTCGTAACAATCTGCTGATTGATACGAATGATTTTATTAGCGTTGATGATGAGATATAACATACCGGTACTATCACCACTGGCAACGGCGGTATGTGTTAATTGATAGCCAGCGTGGGCTGCATCGGTTTTGAAGGCCGCATAGGTCACGTTTTGATTCAGTGAGCCTAATGAATAGTGACTGAGGTCCTGGATAGCAGATCGTTCATAACTATCATAACGATGCTGATATAGATAGCCATCTTTGATCAGCAACTTGCCTGTATCGCTAGCGCTAGTCGTAGTTTCGGCAGCAATCCAGGTACCATTCAAATTCGCTACGTTGACGTGTTTAGGCGCCGCCTTGGCACTAGTATCAGTGAAAGCGCGGCCCCGTTCAATGGTCGTTGCCTGTTCAGTATCTGAATATTGAATGTTGACAGCGTAGAGGTGGTGCCCCTTAGCAGCAAAGGCGGTGTTGACTGGTAACGGATCGGTGTGATTGCCGGATTCCAAGTAAATCAAGTCAGTCAGTTTGTTAATCTGGATTGAGGCACCGAGCTTTTTCAAAACCGCGTTGATCTGACTAACTGACATGTGATGCAGCCGGTGTCGGTAACTTTTCATGATATGGCGTTGCTGATCATGGTGCCATTTGGCGTACGAAACTTGACGATGTTTGACGCCGGCGGACAAAAATTGGCCGTTACTAGTGGTCCAGCTTGATTGGGCAGTAGTTTTGTCAACCACGGAAATGTCTAAATTGCTGGCGACGCCGTGTTTTGTTTGGCTGGAACTAACGGCTTGATCAAAAGTCCATGTTTTGGTTGGTGCTTGAATCACTTTTTGGGTCGTCGCTTTGACGGACCGATGATGCTTCACTGGAGCGAATGTTTGGGTCGTACAACCAGCAAGTGCAAGGCCAATTGTCATCACCAAAATAGCTAATTTGTGCATTAGGGTACTCCTCCAAATCAATAGGTATCGTGATCATCAGTATAGCATATGCGATTATGGTGAGTGTCAATTGTACTGGACCTGGTGTGCGCAGGGTTCATGAGTGTTGGGAGGTTTCACAACTGACTGCTTATTTTCTGTTGAGTCGTGCACGCTAATCTATTGATTTCAATCTGCATCAGTTTAAACGAAAAATGTCGTGGTGCTTGATGGCTAGGGTTATTTGGATGGTGAGTGTTTCGAATAACAGCTAGTCCGATTTAAGGGTTGACGATGATGAAAAAGCGTGTATACTTCTAAAAGTAGTTAGCCGGCTAATTAACTTTAGAAAGAAGGATTTCAATGCCTGACTTTTCGTTTCGTGATCGACCAGATAAACAGCGAGTGCAATTGACACTGGGCAAAGCAAGTAGCTCGGCGGATGCTGAGCAGGTGTTGGCTTTTCTGGATTTTCAGTGGACATTTCGAACCATGCAAGCCACCTATGAACAATTACTCGATCAATATCAACTTTCAGAATCCAAGTTTATTATTTTAATGTTGCTGGAAAATGAAACTGATCACACGCTATTGCCGTCGGAGTTAGCCACAAAGCTAGGGTCTGCTCGGGCGACTGTGAGCAAGTTACTGGTCGGCTTGCAAAAGCGAGGCTGGGTGGAAAAGCAGCATCCACAAGATGATAAGCGGACGGTTGCCATTCATTTGACCGCCGCCGGTAGTAGTGTTTTGACGCAATTTTTACCGGCCAATTTTAAGGCGGTTACAACAATTTTTGCGTCGTTTACGGTTCAAGAGCAGCAGCAGTTTAAAGGCTTATTGGATAAAATCAAGCAAGGCACCCAACAATTAAAAAGTGAGGCAATTAATTATGAATGACAAGAAAATTGAATTGTTAACAACATATTTAAGCTTATACATCGATCATCACACCGTTTTAGCCGATATGCAAAATGCGACGGGCAAGTACGTCGTCTTAGATGTTCGGAATGCACCGGCCCAAGTGAAGAAAGATCAAATCAAGGGTGCAATCGCGATGCCTGCCAAGGATCTGGCAACCAGAATCAGTGAACTGGATCCGGCGAAGACCTATGTCGTGTACGATTGGACGGGGGGAACAACCCTAGGCAAGACGGCGTTACTCGTGCTACTATCCGCAGGCTTTGACGCGTATGAATTAGCAGGAGCGCTGGAAAGGGATGCAACTGCCAGTTAAAGTGCTTGCGTTTTTGTGATAAACACTGGGTTGCGTCGTCCACAATGAGTTGATTTCGTATATTGTGAAATAAGTTCGTTAATTAGTTGGCCTTACAGTTTATCATTATAATCCGAGTTGATTTGAAAACATGTCCCCATTAAATGCCTTTTCTTTCAAGCCTGTGTTGAACTTTAACGGGCGTAACCAGTCAACATCACCAACTATATTTTGCCGATAAAATAATGAAAATGGGTTTTACTTTGTGTAAAAATGAACTACAATATAAATGGTTAATGTAAACGCTTACAGAACTTAAGTTTGATAATGATGATATTCAAGTGCAGGAACATAGGGAGGTAATCTTATGAGTAGTCGTGATACGGCAAACGTTTTATGGTTTGATGAATTACACCGCGAAGATGTGAACCTAGTGGGCGGTAAGTCGTCTTCACTGGGTGAAATGACGTCATCGATGGATGTTCCAGTCCCATATGGCTTTGCAACCACCGCCCGGGCGTATCAGTACTTCATGACCCAGACGGGATTGAATGATAAGGTCAATGATTTGTTAGCCAGCATTCAGGATTATGAAAATTCTGATGAATTGCATACTGCGTGCGAACAAATTCGTAACTTGATCGTGAATGCGACAATGCCCGCAGATCTGGCGGCTGATATTGAACAAGCCTATGCGGATCTCGCTAAGAAAATGGGGCAAACTGATCCGTTCGTGGCGATTCGCTCTTCAGCGACTGCGGAAGACTTACCAAACGCTTCATTTGCCGGCCAACAAGAATCTTACTTAAATATTAAAGGTGCTGCCGATGTCGTTAATCGGGTTCAACAATGTTACTCGTCACTGTTCACGGATCGCGCGACATATTATCGGCACAAACAGCATTTTCCACACGAAAAAGTGGCCCTCTCAGCGGCGATTCAAATGATGGTCTTTTCTAAGGCTTCCGGGATCATGTTCTCCGTCAATGTAGCGGATGGGGATGCTTCCAAGATCGTGATCGATGCCATTTATGGTTTGGGTGAATATATTGTGTTGGGCAAAGTTACGCCGGATCACTTTGTTATCGATAAACAATCAATGAAAATCGTTGAAAAGAATATTATCAAACAACCTGTCCAATTAATGCGGTTACCGGGTGGCGGGACTAAGGAAGAGTCCGTCCCCGATGAATTACAGGGTCAGCCAGTATTAACAGATGCGCAAGTCATTGAATTGGCTGGCTACGCTAAAGAAATCGAACGGCATTACGGTTGTTATATGGACATGGAATACGCTTTGGACACGAATACCAACCGGCTATGGATCGTTCAAGCGCGGCCAGAAACAGTTTGGTCACAGCGTAATAAGCACAAAGATGCAGCTGACGATGAAGATGTTGTGGATGAGGCGGATGCCAAAGTTATCGTCCGGGGGTTACCAGCTAGTCCGGGCTTAGCCAGTGGGGTCGTGCATGTCATTGATAATCCGAAAGACATTGATCAGTTTAAGCAAGGCGAAGTGTTAGTGACGTTAATGACATCACCAGATTGGGTACCGGCAATGAAGAAAGCTGCAGCGATCGTGACTAATAACGGTGGCATGACTTGTCACGCTGCGATCGTTTCTCGTGAGATGCAGATTCCATGTATTGTCGGCACTAAAAGTAAGGAAGTCGCGGCAACCGACGTCTTGAAGACCGGCGATGTCGTAACGGTCGATGCTAAGAACGGGGTTGTTTATCAAGGTAAAGTCGCTAGCATGTTGAAGCCAAAGAGTGGTGCTACGGCGGTTGCTGGTCAGGTGGTTGCGGCCGAGAGCTTTGCTCCAACTGCTACGGGCGTGATGATGAATTTGGGTGATCCTGATTTGGCTGACAAATATTCAAGTTTACCAGCTGATGGAATCGGCTTAATGCGCGAAGAGTTCCTATGGACAACCTTTATTCATGAACATCCACTATACTTGATCGAGCAGGGTCACCCTGAAAAGGTGGTCAATATGCTGGCGGATGGTATCGCGAAGGTTGTTCGGGCAATGGCACCACGGCCAGTCGTCCTACGCTTCTCAGACTTTAAGTCGAGCGAATATCGTAATCTAAAGGGTGGCGACAAATACGAGCCGCATGAACCAGCTGATTTACTGGGTTGGCGGGGTGCATCTCGGTACTATGATTCCAAGTATATCGAGGCATTCAAGTTGGAACTGGCTGCGGTCAAGAAAGTTCGGAACGAATTTGGGTTGAAGAATTTAAATGTCATGATTCCATTCGTACGAACCGTTGACGAAGCACAAAAAGTAACGACCATTATGCGCGATGAAGGCCTAGCTCGGAGTGCTGACTTCAAAGTCTATATGATGGCTGAAATCCCAACCAACATTATTTTGGCCGACCAATTCAATCAATTCGTTGATGGCTATTCGATCGGTTCGAATGACCTTGCAATGTTGATTCTGGGTTGTGATCGTAATAATGATACGGTGGCTCACCTCTTTGATGAGCGGAACTTGGCCGTTAAACGAGCGATTCGGCACCTGATTAAGACAGCCCATAAAGATGGCAAGACGGTTTCGATTTGTGGTCAAGCACCATCAGAGTACCCAGAGTTTACTAACTTCCTGATTCAAAGCGGCATCGACTATGTTTCAGTCAATCCGGATATGGTCAAGGAGACTAAACGAAATGTGGCGCACTTTGAACAACGCATTATGTTGGACAAAGCGACTGGCCGGGGCTTACAGGACCCAATTGATTATAAATGGTAAACTATGATTCCTGTTAAAAGTTAAATAATCACTAAAGGCGAACCAATTCGTAACTGAATTGGTCCGCCTTTAAGTTTGTTTAGAGCCAAATACTGATTCAGGGTTAATTCGGAGCAAGAGGTCATCTAAAAATGACGGGCAGGTGGCATATGATTTACTTTTTAAACTGTTTCAAGTACCGACTAGCAAATAATTTGTGAAACTTAACGCCCAAAGTCGGGTTGGCAGCGTCAATATCCGCATACATCGCGGTGGTAATTTTGGTTAACAAGGGTGCCAGTTGATCGAGCTCGTCGTCAGAAAGCGTGTTGACAAATGGGGGGACCTCCTGGGCTGCGGATGCAATCTCTTTGCGACCAGCAGCCGTTAAGTTCACAAGGTTGACGCGGCGATCTTTGGTGGACTTGGATAAAGTGACCAGCTGACGATTGACAAGTTTATAGACGAACTCGCTCGTTGATTGCGGCGACATGCCAAGGCGACTTGCCAACTGTTTTTGTGAGAGGTGGTCCTCATCGGCTAGTGCTAGTAGAATCTTGCCCTGACCTTCAACAGTTATTCTTGGACGGGCCTGCTTGACAATGTCATCATAAATTTTGCTTAATTGTTCGTACTCGGCCAATTTTCCGGCGACTAGTTCCGCCTTAATATTCGTTGTCACGATTGATCATTCCATTCGTTCTTTTCTTAAGTATACAACATTCTTTGGTATGCGGTACGTTAAGGTTAGTTGATTTTTAGATTGATGGTCAATAATTAGTCGTTGACAATTTAGTCAGGGGGCCTTAACATATATTTAGTCAGGGCACCTGATTGATTTGTGGGAGGTTTTAACTTGGATGAAGAAATGATGATTCAAATGACACATGTTCAGAAGCGATTTGGAACGAAAGTCGCCGTTCAAGACTTGTCACTGCAAGTCCAACGGGGTGAAATTTTTGGCTTATTGGGTCCTAATGGTGCGGGTAAAACGACGGTCATCAGGATGATGACGACCCTATTGCGACAAGATGCTGGGAAAATCTTAGTCAATGGCTTTGATTCATTGTCGCAAGCCCGACGCGTTCGCCAGCAGTTTGGTTTGACCGGTCAAACCGCTAGTATCGATCAGGACCTGAGTGCGCGGGAAAACTTGCAGATTTTTGGGCGCTTGAATGGTTTAAGCCGTGCGGCGGCGAAGCATCGAGCGATGGAATTACTGACGGATTTTGATTTGAAGCATTCTGCGGATCACGTTTTGGCCACATTTTCTGGCGGGATGCGGCGACGATTAGATTTGGCGGTTAGCTTGATTGGTAAACCGGCCATTCTTTTTCTCGATGAACCGACCACGGGCTTGGATCCGCGGACAAGAGCGCAGATGTGGCAAGCGATTCGTCAACTAGTGGCCGATGGTTCGACTGTGGTGCTAACGACTCAGTACTTAGAAGAAGCCGACCAGTTAGCCGACCACATTGCGCTCATAGATCATGGCCAGTTAGTCGCCAGTGGGACGCCCACCGCTTTGAAACAAACAGTAGGGGGTCAAGAGCTTGAATTGGAAGTCAGTGCGACGACGGCCGTCACACCGGCTAAGGATATCTTACAAGCCATGCTCGGTCAAGATGTCCGTGTTGCGGAACGGACCCTAACAGTGCCGTTGGATACCGCTAGCTTGACGCCGGTCACTGAAATTCTGATGCGGTTACAAGCTGCTCAAATCACGGTCAGTAACTTTGCGATGCACGCGCCATCGCTCGATGATGTGTTTTTTAAACTGACCGTGGGCACAAATTAGAGGAGGACAAAGCGATGGAAATCAAACAACCAGCAGAGTTAAGTCATGTTTTGACAATGACGCATCGGAACTTATTAAAAATGTGGCATAATCCAGATAATGTTAGTGACGTGGTGATACAACCAATTATTTTTACCCTATTATTCGGTTACTTGTTTGGTGGGGCCATTGCGGGCAGTGTCCAGGCCTATTTACCAATGCTAGTTACCGGTATTTTGATTCAAAGTATTTTGAATGCAGCATCGGGATCCGGACAGCAATTACGTGAAGACATTAACGCGGGGGTGTTTGACCGCTTCAAGACGCTACCGATTTCACCGATCGTACCGTTAGCCGGTCAGTTAGTGGGGGATGTTTTCCGATTGCTTATTTCTGGCTTGATGGCACTGGTGACAGCTTTTATGATGGGCTGGCGACCTATTGTTAGTCCGCTAGTATTGATCGGCGTTTTACTGCTGGCAGTATTTGTTGGATGGTCGCTTTCATGGGTCTTTGCTTTAGTTGGTTTAATGGTCAAAAATGCGGCCCTGATTGGCAGTCTGTCAATGATCATTATTTTAGTGCTGACCTTTTTATCTAACGCCTTTATTCCGACTAAGACGTTACCACATTTGTTGCAAACAATTGTCCGATTGAATCCGGTCAGTCTAACAATTACCGCGATACGCACAATTTTGCGGACTGGCCATTGGGGGCCCGATGCATTTGGTGTACTGTTAAGTGGTTTCCTTATTATTGTGATTTTTATGCCGTTAACTGTGTTGGCATATCGCCGATTTGGTTAACGGTACGCTAAAAATAGTGTGTGTTGCGGCTTAATGACCGGCAGCGCACACTATTTTTGAAATGGGGAATTACTGCCCGTTCGAAATTGATGGTGATGAAAAGTGTCAGATAAGTGGAGACTGATACTTGCGAGGGCCAATGATTGGCCGCAATTGTTGTTCGTGGTGCCAACAAGCGATAATGAGCAAAATAATAATCAATACTTGCATAGAAGATAAAACGAAGTCTGTCAATCCATAGGCTAGAATGATGGGCAAAGTCATCATAAAGTAACGCAAATTCGGCGTACGATACTGGTGCCAATATTTGGTTAAGTGCCAGCCACTGCTGAGGACTAAGTAAATAAAGCCGGCACCGCCTAGGATACCAAAAGAAGCTAGTAGCATGAGCAAAATATCGTGGGCGTGTGGGACGTAGGTTCCCGTCAGTTGCAAATAGTGCCGCGCAAAGCCAAAATACGTCACGCCGAGGTACGGGGCCTGTTTGAAAACGGTGAAGCTGTTGTGCCAAATCGTCAAGCGACTTTGAAGTGCGGTGATGGTCGAAGCACTTCTAGGGAAAACGTGCCAGACAATTAAACTGCCAGCAATCAAGATTGTTGTAACCAAAATGCGATGGTGACGGCAAAGCTGGTAAGTCGTCATGATCAGAATGGCAATCATGATCATGAGCCCTGTGCGCGATTTGGTTTGATAAACGCCCACACAAAGTAAGCCGACCAAAAACCAGTTTATGAGCGGCCAGCGCGTGAAGGGGTGAACACTTCCATGACTTAACTGTGTCAATAGTAAGCCGAGGGCAATCAATAATAAACAGCAGGCATCATTTGGATTATAGGCGGACCCGAACAAGCGATTCTGATTAGCAGCATAGCCCCATAATAGGTCACCCAGCATGAACTTCAGCCACGTTGGTAATGTCAATACTTGGTTAAGCCAGTGGAAAGCAAAACCACTAATTGTAATATACAAGCCAAATTGGATGATAAATTTACGAAGCTCGTGCCAAGCAATCGACTGCGTGGACTCACGACACAACAACCAAAGATTGCCCAATACAAAAAGCATTAGGACAGACAGAATAACACTACGATAATCGTGGTGATTGAGATTGAGCGTCGTGATGCCCATTAATAGGACGATAAACCCTAGCAACGGGTCGTGCCGACTGAATTGTCGTGGATGTTTGAGTAACGCCAGCCATTGCCACCGGCTTAAATAAATCAGCCATCCGATACCTACCGGCGGCAGAATAGCTAATAATTTTAGGCCAGTCAAAAATGGCGACGTCGTTAAAAGACGTTTTCGCATGGTTAATCAAACTTTCTCTCATTAGATAATATGTCGCTTGCCAGTCGACATTAGCCATATTATGGCACGTCTGCCTGTCATCCAAACTTGCATTAATAGAATTTTAGTTAGTTTGAACAAAGCTTAGGAATTTTCAGGAAAATTTAACCAGCTGAATGCGTATTCACAGTGAAGCATGGTAAAATATGATTAGTAACGTACGGTGATACGGGTGCTATCCTGAATCACCATTGAAATGCGTTGGTTTTTAAGGTCAAAGATGATTGGCCAACAAAGGTCTAATCTAGTGTGCGACCTTTGTTCAGACTGCTAACTTCCGGGCCATTGGGTATCGCCATGATCTTAGTTGAACCTCGTTGGGTATTTCTGATAAAGAGCCGACCCGTAATTCAACGACCAGCACGTTTCGATTTTGGTGCATACTAAGGATAGCGAGTGACGTGCGTGGTTAGTTAAACTGAATAATTAAAACAATTGAACCGGGTGGATTTGACCACAACCACTGAAAGTTAGTCGTGTGGGTAAATCTTCCCGAATTAAAGGGGAACTGTATGTGGATGCAAAACAATTATCAAAACGATTAGCAACGGTTGGCGCTTTCGTTCAGCCGGGCGCCCGCGTGGCCGATATTGGGTCAGATCACGCTTATTTGCCAGCTAATCTCGCATTAAATCATCAAATTAGTTATGGTGTAGCTGGTGAAGTCGTCCGGGGGCCCTTTGAAAATGCGCGTCATGAGATTCAAAAGCTGGGGTTAACGGATTGCTTAGTGGCCCGTCTAGCTGACGGTCTTGCTGCGATTGAACCAGCTGATCGTATTGATACGGTCACGATTGCCGGGATGGGGGGCCCTTTGATTCGCCATATTCTTGAACAGGGGCCGACCCAGCTCGCCGGTGTTCAACGGTTGGTACTCGAGCCTAATGTTGGTGAAGCGACCGTGCGGGAATGGCTGGCGGCCAATCAGTTTCAAATTGTAGCTGAACGAATTCTAGCTGAAGATGGCCATACTTATGAGATTCTTTGTGCTGATCGGGTTGATCATCAGGTGACGTATACGACGGCTGAACAGATGTTTGGCCCGTTTCTGCTAGCTGAGAAGTCGCCGGTGTTTATCGCTAAGTGGCAACGTGAGTTACAACGAGTAAATGCGGCGGTTGCGCAAATGCAACGGGCTAAAGTGATACCAGAGGAACAGTTAGCGCTGGCTCACGCTAAAATCAAATTGATTGAAGGAGTCTTGACGGATGCAAGCAAGTGAATTAATTGCGCGTTTTGAAAAATTTGCGCCACTCAAGTTGAAGTGGGAGCATGATCCCACCGGATTACAAATCGGCGATCCTCATCAGGATATCCACAAGGTGTTAGTTACCCTGGATGTGCGGCCGGAAGTTGTCCAAGAAGCCATCACGATCGGTGCTGACATGATTTTTGCTCATCATCCCGTCATGTTTCGACCGGCCAACAATCTTGATTATCAGGATCCTCAGAAAGCAATGTATGCAGAACTTGCAGCTCACCACATCTTGGTGTACGCGGCCCATACGAATCTGGACTGTGCTGAGGGCGGAATGAACGATTGGCTTGCGGCGGCCTTAGACTTGCAAAATGTGCAGGGATTGGTTCCTGGGTATCGTGCACAGGCTGTTAAGTTGACTTTAACGGTACCGACCAATCAAGTTGAAACGGTACAGGAATACTTAACGAATACCGTGGGTGCCACGCTAGATCGTTACGCTGTCAACTCGGGTGAACAGTTCAGCGTCGACTTACTAGCCGATCAGATTCCAACTGCGGTAGCGGGCATTAATGACTTAGCCGCTGACACGTGGGATTACCAGGTCGTGCAACTGTTGTCTGGCGGTCATCAGTATTATATGGGCCGAGTCGGTGATTTGCCGACACCGTTATCAGCGCAGGCATTTGCCGAACAGTGTAAACAAGTATTTGGTGTCAGCGGCCTGCGACTAGTCAGTGCCGATCCCCGACAACGGATTACCCGTGTGGCCGTCCTGGGCGGCGATGGTGGTAAGTTCTATCCCCAAGCGTTGCGAGCAGGTGCACAAGCTTACGTGACCGGGGATGTCTATTATCACACCGGTCATGATATGCTGGCAGCCGGGTTGACGGTCATTGATCCAGGCCACCATATCGAGAGTATTTGTAAGTCACAACTCACTAAGCTGTTTGATCAGTGGCGTGTACAAGCTGGCTGGCCAATCGAGATTGTGGCGTCTCAGCTGAATACTGATCCGTTTACCTTCATCTAAGTTAATCATGAACTTTAATAAGGAAAGGAAGTTATCATATGTCAAAATATCCAAACTTAATTTCAGATTTTTTAACCTTTGTCAAAATTAATAGTCGTTCAGATGAGGAATCAACGACAATTCCTTCGTCACCACGTGAAACGGCCTTTTTAAAGCAATTAATGAGTAAGCTCACTGATTTAGGCTTGAGCGATGTTGAACAGGATGCGCAAAGTGCGTACGTTTTTGCGACGATTCCTGCGAATAGTGACAAAGCTGTTAAAACTCTTGGCTTTATTTCACATATTGATACGGCTGACTTTAACGCGGAAAATGTCAATCCACAAATTGTTGACAATTATGACGGTGAATCAGTTATTAAGCTCGGAAACGGGGACTATGTGCTGGATCCGGCGGTCTTCCCAAACTTAAAGAACTATGCTGGTCACACGCTGATCACAACTGATGGAACCACGCTGCTTGGAGCTGATGATAAGTCTGGCGTTGCTGAAATCATTAGTGCTGCGGAATATTTGTTGGCCCATCCTGAGATCAAACATGGCAAGATTCGGTTAGCTTTTGGTCCCGATGAAGAAATTGGGACTGGTGCTGATCACTTTAATGTGCCTGCCTTTGGCGCCGATTATGCCTACACCGTCGATGGTGGTCCGCTTGGTGAACTGGAGTATGAAACGTTCAACGCGGCCCAAGCGACGGTGACGATTACAGGTGTCAACGTTCATCCAGGGGAAGCTAAGGATAAGATGGTCAACGCCTTGCAGTTAGCCGTTGATTTTCAATCGGCGTTACCCGCACATGATGTCCCGGAACACACGGAAGGCCGTGAAGGGTTCTTCTTCTTGCTTAGTTTAGACGGGACCGTTGACAGCGCTAAGATGACTTACATTATTCGTGATCATGACCGCGATAAGTTCGAAGCACGTAAACGGTTATTTATGGCGGTTGCGGATCGGCTGAATTTGGCTGACGGTGTGGCCCGGATCAAGGTCGACATGAAGGACCAGTATTACAATATGCGCGAAATCATTGAAAAAGATATGCGGGTCGTTGAATTGGCCAAACAAGCCATGCTCAAGCTCGGTATCACGCCAGCCATTTATCCGGTTCGTGGTGGGACGGATGGCTCCAAGATCTCATTTATGGGCTTGCCGACACCAAACTTGTTTGCTGGTGGTGAGAACATGCACGGTCGGTTTGAATACGTTTCAGAACAAGTGATGGCCCAAGCCGTGGACGTTGTCTTACAAATCGTTCAGGATAATTATGACCAGGACTAAATCCTTGACCTTGTTTGACCTTACGGGTTATACTCTAATAGTCAATAAAGGTCAAACAAAAATTGGCAGCTATGACGGCTGCCTTTTTGCTACCGTTTTTGAGGAGGTACGTAAATATGAATCCAGAACAATTTACAGAAAGTTTACAACAAGCCTTACAACAGGCACAACAAATCGCACAAACACGGCGCCATCAAGAAATTGGGGTGCCCCATCTATTTAAATTTTTAACGCAACCAGGCGAACTGGTTCGGCAGATCTTTAGTGAGGCCGGCGCTGATTTAGACCAATTACAAACAGAGCTCGACCGTGAGCTGGATGACATTGCCGTTGTTAGCGGTGGTAACGTTCAGTACGGTGGCAGTATGAGCAGTAGTCTAGCTACGCTGATGCAGGCTGCCGATGCTAAGCGCAAAGCGTTAGGTGATGATTACCTTGCGACCGACACTTTGGCTTTAGCGCTGATGGATCAAACTGGTGATCAGTTGACCAAATACTTGAATCAGCAAGGCATCACGGCAGGACAAGTCAAGAATGCCGTTGATCGTATTCGCGGGGGTCAACGGGTCACGTCACGTAATCAGGAAGATCAGTATCAAGCTTTGGAAAAGTACGGCGTCGACTTGGTTAAACAGGCGCGCCAGGGGAATCAAGATCCAGTAATTGGCCGGGACGAAGAGATTCTGGACGTTATTCGGATCTTGTCACGAAAGACGAAAAACAATCCTGTCTTGATTGGTGAACCGGGAGTTGGGAAAACGGCCATCGTGGAAGGTCTAGCACAACGAATTGTTCGTGGTGATGTGCCGGAGAACTTAAAAGATAAGACGTTGTTCTCGCTAGATATGGGGTCTCTGATTGCCGGGGCGAAGTATCGTGGTGAATTTGAAGAACGACTCAAAGCCGTCCTCAAGGAAATCAAGAAGAGCGATGGGCAGATCATCATGTTCATCGATGAAATCCATAATATCGTTGGTGCTGGTAAGACAGAAGGCAGTATGGACGCCGGTAACTTGTTGAAACCAATGTTGGCGCGGGGAGAACTTCATTTGATCGGGGCCACGACGTTAGATGAATATCGTCAGTACATGGAAAAGGACAAGGCACTCGAGCGGCGGTTCCAAAAAGTATTGGTTGCTGAACCGAGTGTTGAAGATACAATCAGTATTTTACGTGGCTTAAAGGAACGCTTTGAAATCCATCATGGTGTTCGGATTCATGATAACGCCTTAGTGGCCGCTGCCAAGTTATCTGATCGTTATATTACGGATCGTTACTTGCCAGATAAGGCCTTAGATTTAGTAGATGAGGCTTCTGCTGAAATCCGGGTCGAAATGAACTCCAACCCAACGGAATTAGACCAAGTCAACCGACAATTAATGCGTTTAGAGGTCGAGGAAGCCGCCTTAAAGAATGAAACTGACGATGCCTCCGTTAAACGGCTAGCGGATGTGCAAAAAGAACTCGCCAGCGCAAAAGAAAAACAGCGGGCTTTATCCGAACGCTGGGACAGTGAAAAGAAGAGCCTCCAAGCGTTAAGCGACAAAAAGTCGGCGTTAGACAAAGCTAAGCACGACTTGGAAAATGCTGAAAATAATTATGATCTGGAACAAGCAGCTAAGTTGCAGCACGGGACGATTCCCAAGCTGGAACAAGAGTTGAAGGCCATGGAAGCCAATGATCATCATGAAGATTGGTTAGTTGAGGAATCCGTCACGCCAGATCAGATTGCAAACGTGGTTTCCCGGATGACAGGAATCCCAGTAGCCAAACTGGTTGCCGGTGAGCGGGAGAAATTATTACACTTGGCGGACCATTTGCATGAACGAGTGGTTGGTCAGGATGCGGCGGTCGATGCCGTTTCGGATGCCGTATTACGTTCGCGGGCCGGTTTGCAAGATCCTAATCGTCCCCTGGGTTCTTTTATGTTTTTAGGCCCAACTGGGGTTGGTAAGACGGAATTAGCGAAAGCATTGGCTGAGAATTTGTTTGACGCCGATGATCATATGGTTCGGATCGATATGAGTGAATATATGGAGAAAGAGTCCGTTTCGCGATTGGTCGGGGCGGCACCGGGCTACGTTGGTTACGAAGAAGGCGGTCAGTTGACCGAAGCTGTCCGGCGTAATCCGTACTCGATCGTGTTATTCGATGAAATTGAAAAGGCGCATCCAGATGTGTTTAACATCTTGTTACAAGTATTGGATGACGGTCGGTTGACGGATGGTCAAGGACGGACCGTCGACTTCAAAAATACCATCTTGATTATGACGTCGAACTTAGGATCAGAGTTGCTACTGGCGGGGGTTGATGACCAGGGTCACTTGTCGGCCGACACCCATCAACAGGTTATGCAGCTGGTTCAAAGTCGATTCAAACCGGAATTTTTGAACCGAATCGATGACATCATTATGTTCACGCCACTACAATTGGGCGCAATTGAGGAAATTGTGGTGAAATTGATTGATCGGTTGTCTGCCCGTCTCCAAGATCGTGAGATTACACTGAAAATTTCTGACGAAGCGAAGAAGTGGATCGCTAAGCAGGGGTATGAACCGGCATACGGTGCCCGGCCGCTCCGGCGCTTTATCACGAATCACGTCGAAACACCGCTGGCAAAAGAGATCATTGCGGGGCGCGTGGCACCAAAATCGACAGTCGCCATTAATTTGATGGACGATCACTTAGTCTTCGAAAACCAATCGACCCAGCCGGCATAAGCGTAATCACTGATTTGAACGCGTGATAATGCGTTTCAGTGACGATAATTGGGCCAATAAAAACTGGACCGTGAGCACCTTGCGATGCTCACGGTCCAGCTTTTTTTAGGCGGATTATTATTGTGACTTGGTTGAGCCTATGATTCTGGATGGCTTGATCGTGTAGGTGTGAGGCAGCTATCTTTGGTTTATGATGATGGTAGCCGCGCTTAGCTTCGGACGAGGGGGACCTTGCGCCCGTGCGTTTAACCTCATACTGAGAAAAGAGTTGTTACCGCCGACGCTGTCGTGTTAAGCTACTCCAAAATCGAGGAGTAAGCGAACATGGACGACGATCGTAAAAGGTTTGACCAGTATGCAAAAAATGAATCGAAAAATTAATGTACAACGTGGTTCTTTATCAGCGGCCGATTTGGCATTTTGGGCAGCAGCACAACGCGCAAAGCAGAAATATGCCAAAACGCTGCAAATGCTCAAAGCAAGTGATGGATCGTAAGCGTCATTAATCTGAATGTTAGGGTCGGGTATGTACCAGCATTCTAGTTGGCTGGCGCGTCAAGCACACAACAAAAAAAGACGAGTAACCGCAATCGGGATACTCGTCTTTTTTTGTTGTGCTGAGACTAAGCGAAGCAAAGCCTCTGGTTGTTTTTAATTACTTATTATCTGAACCTTTAGCGGGTTGGGAATGATTAGTAATATAAGTGATGCTGTTGACCACGATTAGCGCAAAAATTGCGGCAACGATGCCAATTTCACCAGGATTATAGGAGAGTTGTTCGAGGGCGCCACCGATATAGCCGATGACTTCACCGAAGAGGACACTCCAAAAGATAATCGTAAGTTGTCTCATCATTTTCCGACACCTCCCAATGAAAATTATTTTAACACACCGACAGGAAAAAGCAATTAGGTAATAACGGGATATTAAGGCTTTAATTAGGCTGATATAATTACGACGAGACGGCGGTGAAACCCTAGTAAACATAACCGTGCACGTTATCTGATGACTTAAAACTGCCGCTTAGAACAACTGTTTGGTATAATGAATAGTAACGAATATATCTGAGGACAAGATTGGTCATCAACTGGCATTGAATAGACTGGTAAATTCTTTGTTTACCCATCAATTGGGAGCGGGCTTGACGTAGCTGATCGGATGTTACGTTTTCGATGCGAGTTGAAAGCTGATATTTTATGAAAGGGGGCGGCGATAGTGGCGCAATATGTTCCATTGCAAGTATTGAGTACTTTTAGTTTACTTCACAGCACTAGTACAGTTAGTGAGCTAGTCCAAACTGCCAAGCAACAGGGGTATTCCACGTTGGCTTTAACAGACGTTGATATCATGTACGGTATTGTTGATTTTTATAATGCCTGTCGCCAGGCAGAAATTACCCCGATATTGGGAATAACATTGAACTTATTAGGACGTGAACTAACGGCGCAAACGTTTAGTCTGGTCGTGCTTGCGAAAGATCAAGCTGGCTATCAAAACTTGATGCGGTTGTCGACGATGAAGCAGACGGCGACGGATGCAGGATTGTCGCTAACAGCCGTATTACCTTATTTGAACCATTTAATGGTCTTAACCCCGGCTAAAGACAGTGAACTAGCTGCGCTGTTGTTACAAAACACCGCTGAGCGAGCTGCTGATTGGATTACCACGCTGAGGCAGGCGGTCGACTCTGCTAGCCTTTACTTAGGGATTTCTTTGGATCAGGCCCCTGCATTGCGAACAACAATGACGGCCTTTGCGCAACAGCATCAATTGCCGGTAGTTGCGTTAGATCCAGTCGACTATGTCCAAGCAAAGGATTACTTTGCCGTTTCAGTTTTGCGAGCAATCGATCGGGGCCAACAGATCGAACAGCCCGAATCGTTACAAGGTATCGAAGGCAGTCACTACTTACGGCCGGCCAACACCGTAACGGCTGACTATGAGCAACTGGGATTGACGACGGCGGTGGCGGCTACGGCCGAAATTGCGGCACAGTGTCAAGTTGAATTACAATTTCAACAGCCACAGTTGCCGCAATTTCCAACGCCCGCTGGACAACCAGCGAATGTTTATTTACGGCAGTTATGCACGGCTGGTCTAACGGAGCGATTGGCGGCAATAACGCCGTCGGTTGATCAGCAGGCTTACCAGGACCGTTTGGATCACGAACTGACCGTGATCGATCAGATGGGCTTTGATGATTACTTTTTGATCGTGTGGGATGTCATGAATTTTGCGCATGAGGCCCAGATTACAACTGGACCTGGGCGAGGTTCTGCAGCAGGCTCATTAGTTGCTTATGCACTCAATATTACGGATGTCGATCCCTTAAAATATGACTTGCTATTTGAACGTTTCTTGAACGCTAAACGGGCGAATATGCCAGATATTGACTTGGATATTCCAGATAATCGCCGTGAACAGGTACTTAATTATGTTCATGATAAGTATGGTCATGACCGCGTCGCACAAATCATTACGTTTGGGACCTTGGCAGCAAAGCAAGCATTGCGCGATGTTGGCCGTGTGTTTGGCCTCTCAACTTACGAGATGAGTGACTGGAGTGCCGCAATCCCAAACCAATTGCATATTACACTTGACCAGGCCTACCAGGGCTCACAACGGTTACAAAACCTCGTTGCTGATTCATCTAAAAATAAATTATTATTTGAAACAGCTCGCCGTTTGGAAGGGTTGCCACGACATTATTCAACACACGCGGCCGGGGTGGTATTAAGCCAAAAACCATTAATTCAGATCGTACCACTACAAGCAGGTAGTGAAACTATGATGATGACCCAGTATACTAAGGACACTGTTGAAGCGGTTGGTTTGTTAAAGATGGATTTCTTAGGATTACGGAATTTGTCTTTGATGGCAAGTGCGCTACATTATGTGCAGCGTCAAACTGGCAGGCCACTGGCTATTACTAAAATCGATTTGAACGATCCAGCGACCCTGAAATTATTTCAGGCGGGCGACACGACCGGAGTCTTCCAATTTGAATCGGCGGGAATTCGAAACGTGTTACGGCGTCTGCACCCGGATAACTTTGAATTGGTCGCCGCGGTCAATGCACTTTACCGGCCGGGGCCCATGGAAAATATCGACCATTTTATTGCCCGCAAACAAGGCCAAGAACCGGTCAGTTATCCGGCGGAACAACTTGCGCCCATCTTAGGACCAACGTACGGTATTCTGGTCTATCAAGAACAAGTCATGCAAGTCGCCGCGGTCATGGGCGGTTTTACACTAGGTGAAGCCGACTTATTGCGGCGGGCGATGAGCAAGAAAAAACGTGCTGTGATTGATAAAATGCGGCAACAATTTATCGCTGGTGCACAACAGAATGGTTATTCCGAAGCAGTTGCGACACAGGTTTATCAATATATTGAACAATTTGCGAACTATGGTTTCAACCGCTCACACGCGATTGCCTACAGTAAGATGGCTTTTGAACTTGCTTACTTGAAAGTCCATTATTCCGGAGCGTTCTTTACCTCATTGATGAATTCTGTGTTGGGCAATGGAACGAAGCTGAAACAGTATCTAGCGGAAGCTCGTCAGCACCAAGTGGCGATTATTCCCCCGGATATTAATCGGAGCGGTCAATACTTTGATTGGAATGGTCAAGCCATTGTGTTTGGACTCAGCTCAATCAAAGGGTTGCGCCGTGACTTTATTGCGAGTGTGTTAGACGAGCGGCAGGCGAACGGACCGTTTAAAAGTCTTCAGCAGTTCATGCAACGGATTGACGCGAAGTGGCTCAAAGCCGATTTGATGGATGCACTGATCTATGCGGGGGCTTTTGACCACTTTGGTTTGAACCGTGCAGAGCTACTGACCAGTGTGCCTGAATTGATGTCAAGTGCCGAGTTAGCCGGTGGCAGTATGAGTTTATTTGAATCATTAGCCCCTAAGATCAAAAAACAGCCGGAGCTTTCGTTAGGTGAGCGATTGGCCAAAGAAGCGGAGTATCTTGGTGTGTACGTTTCAGGGCACCCTGTGGAAACGTATGATTGGCTCGCGCAACAACGACATACGCAATTAGTCAGCACGCTCACGAGTGAACAACCGGCACAAATACTGGTCTATATTACTAAGGTCCGAACGATTCGGACCAAACGTGGTCAACCAATGGCATTTGCAACGGGAAGTGATTTGTCCGGCGAAATTGACTTGACGATTTTTCCCAACACCTATCAACGGATTCAGGCGGAATTGAAACCAGAAGCAATCGTGTTAATTACTGGTAAGGTCGAGCAACAGCGGGATTTGCAAGTGATCGTAAACACCTGGCAGTTGGCGGAACAATTACCCAAACCAACCGGCCAACTCTTTTTGCGGTTGCAACCTGAGCAAGCAACGGCGACTGTGCAAAAGGAAATTTTAAGGATCTTAAGTCAATATCGAGGTCCTAATCCAGTTCTAATTTACTCGGTAGCAGCACATCGAACGGTTGAACTAAATTCACAGTATTGGGTCGCAGAAAATCCAGATTTGGTTGGAGCGCTTACAACCTTATTAGGTCGCGATAATGTGGTGATGAAGAACGCTATCCCTTGATACGACGGCGTTTTTTAACGCATTTAATTTTAGAAAATAACAGACAATCCACGTGAAAAGTGTTAGAATCACTTATGGAGTTACGAACTCAATTTATTGCCTGAGGTGAAAAAATGAAACGCATTGGTATTTTAACCAGTGGCGGCGACGCTCCTGGTATGAATGCGGCCGTTCGTGCAGTTGCTGGTAAAGCAATGGCTGAAGGGTTGGAAGCATACGGCATCAATTACGGCTTTGCTGGATTAGTTGCCGGTGACATTCACAAAATAGAAGCAGCCGACTTAGATGGTGTGATTCAACGCGGCGGAACTTTACTATACTCCGCACGTTATCCAGAATTTGCCCATGAAGAAGGTCAATTAAAAGGGATCGAACAATTGAAGCGGTTTGGGATTGATGCTTTAGTTGTTATCGGTGGCGACGGTTCTTACCATGGCGCATTGCGCTTAACGGAACACGGCTACAACACGATTGGTCTTCCAGGGACGATCGATAATGATATTCCTTACACGGACTTCACAATTGGTTTTGACACTGCTGTCAACACCAACGTGCAAGCCCTTGACCGGATTTATGATACGGCTCATAGTCATGACCGTACTTTCGTTGTGGAAGTTATGGGTCGTGGCGCTGGTGACGTAGCCTTATGGTCCGGTGTTTCAATCGGCGCGACTGCTATTGTGGTCCCCGAAGTTGATTGGGACATGGAAGAAATCGCCAACAAGATTAAGCATAACCGGGCCAATGGTCATCGGAGCAACTTGATCGTGTTAGCCGAAGGTGTGATGGGTGCCCAGGAGTTTGTTGAGAAGTTATCCGAATATGGTGACTTTGATGCTCGTGGGAATACCATTGCTCATATGCAACGTGGTGGGAATCCAACTGCTAAAGACCGTGTCATGGCCAGCAAGATGGGTGCCTACGCTGTGGAACTCTTGCTTGCCGGCAAGGGTGGCTTAGCGGTTGGGATTCAAAACAACCAATTAGTCAACCACAACATCTTAGATTTATTTGAATCTAAGCATGACGTTGAAGTGTCATTAGATAAGTTGAATGAAGAAATTTCATTCAAGTAATCATGGCATGTTAGTTCTTATTTTAATTTGATAAAAATGACGTTAATGTCTTTTTATAAAAACTTTCAAGGGAGAGATTTTTCTTATGAAAAAAACCAAGATTGTTTCAACACTTGGTCCTGCCAGCACCGATACTGACACTATTGTTAAATTAATCGAAGCCGGCGCAAATATTTTCCGCTTTAACTTTTCACATGGTGATCATGAAGAACATTTAGATCGCTTAAACAAAGTTCACGAAGCAGAAAAGATTACGGGTAAGACCGTTGGTATCATGCTTGATACTAAGGGTGCTGAAATTCGGACGACCGTTCAAGCTAACGGAAAATCTGAATACAAGATCGGTGACAAGGTTCGTATCACCATGGATGATTCATTAGATACGACCCATGATAAGATTGCCGTTACTTACAAGAACCTCTATGATGATGTTCATGTAGGTGGCCATGTCCTCTTTGATGATGGTTTATTAGATATGAAGATCGACGAAAAGGACGAAGCTAACCGCGAATTGGTTACAACTGTTCAAAACGCCGGCGTTTTAGGCTCACGTAAGGGTGTTAACGCTCCTGGCGTTTCAATCAACTTACCTGGGATCACTGAAAAAGACTCAAGTGATATTCGCTTTGGTTTGGATCATGAAATCAACTACATCGCTGCTTCATTCGTTCGTAAGCCACAAGATGTCTTAGACATTCGTGAATTACTTGAAGAAAAGCACATGGAACACGTTCAAATCTTCCCTAAGATCGAATCACAAGAAGGTATCGACAACGCCGATGAAATTCTTAAGGTTTGTGATGGTTTGATGGTTGCTCGTGGTGACATGGGTGTTGAAATTCCTGCTGAAAATGTGCCATTGGTACAAAAGAGTTTAATCAAGAAGTGTAATGCTTTAGGTATGCCTGTTATTACGGCTACTCAAATGTTAGACTCAATGCAAGAAAACCCACGTCCTACTCGTGCCGAAGCTTCTGACGTTGCCAACGCTGTCTTTGATGGTACTGACGCAACGATGCTTTCTGGTGAAAGTGCTAACGGTCTTTACCCTGTTGAATCTGTTGCCATGATGGCTAAGATTGACGAAAAGGCTGAAAACACTTTGGCTGAAAACGGTACGTTACAATTAAACCGTTTCGACAAGACTAGTGTTACTGAAACAATCGGTATTGCGATTGCTCGGGCAGCTAAGAACTTGAACATTAAGACGATTGTTGCTGCGACTGAATCTGGCTACACTGCTAAGATGATTTCGAAGTACCGTCCAAATGCTGATATCTTAGCAATCACTTTTGACGAACGGACGCAACGTGGCTTAATGGTTAACTGGGGTGTTCAACCAATCGTGGCTGAAAAACCAGAAACCACTGATGACATGTTTGATTTAGCTGCTTCTAAGGCTGTTGAACTTGGCTTTGCCAAGGAAGGCGACTTAATCTTGATCACTGCCGGTGTGCCAGTTGGCGAACGCGGTACGACTAACATCATGAAGATCCAATTAATTGGTTCTAAGTTAGCTGATGGTCAAGGTGTCGGTGATGAAACGGTTATCGGTAAAGCCGTAATCGCAACGTCTGCTCAAGAAGCTATCGACAAGGCCGTTGAAGGTGGCGTCTTAGTTACTAAGACGACTGACAAAGACTACTTACCAGCAATCGAAAAGTCTAGTGCTTTAGTTGTTGAAAACGGTGGTTTAACTTCACACGCTGCTGTTGTTGGTATCTCAATGGGAATTCCTGTTATCGTTGGTGTTAAGGACGCTACTAGTGTTATTGCTGATGGTCAATTGATCACAGTTGATTCACGTCGTGGCCTTGTATACCGCGGTGCTTCAAACGCCCTTTAAGATCAAATCTAATTTGATATTGAAAAGTCGTCGCTTTGCGGCGGCTTTTTATATTACATAAAGTGCTTCACTCCCAGTTAAATTAGTATGAAACATGGTTAAAAGGTGCCAAATCGTCAACGTCAAATGATCCAGCTTAAGCCCGCTGGAAAAAGATCTACTTAGCGGAAATTTACTTAGCTAGCGGCGCCCTATACCGACTTCCAGGCATTTCGGCCAATTGCTGGAACGCGGTGGACACAGATTTAAGCCGAAGACCACGTCTTAAATACTGGTCTTCCACTAACCAAGCCAAAAACGCTTACTAAGTGGAATTTCACCGCTGAGCATTGGCCGAAACGCCTTCCAGTCGTGATAGTATGCGAATGGCCGACATGGGTGGACCCAGCATTGAACGAATTAGATGTTGCTATTTTAAAACAGCGATTTTATCATACAACAGTTAGTTTGATAATATAATTGTGATTGTACGATTATTTCTAATTCCACCGTATTAGTACTGAGGTGTCCAAAACAATTGAGACAGCATTAACGCATGTTCAAAATTCTAAGTAGTAAACCCGTTCAGCGACAAGTTAGGTGGTCGTTCATCAGCCATTCGACTGGCTTACCGACTGGAGGGGTTGGGTGACAATGCTCAGTAGCCAAATTATTCTTGGCTGGAAGTGGGTTGCTTCCGGCCTAGAATAAGACTCGTATTTGAGATTGCGCAGTGGGTTGCTGCGTGAGCTCAAATCGACGTCGGCTACGTTCCGGCAATTGTCACCCAGCCCCGTAAGTCGGAATAGGACGAACCTTGCTGACGAGCTGGAATCCAAACGATTTGGCACCTTTTAACCCTGTTCCCGCCTAAATTAAAGAACAGGAATCGGTTATTGATCAGGGGGGGATAGTGAAATTGGTGAGTAACGACCAACACCCCTCGTAATTCGGGCCATTTTCAGTTACAATTGATAACACGTGAGGTGTCGTATGGAAAGTTGGTTATTTTTATTAGCGATTTTAGTGGTGGCATGGTTAGGAAAAAATCAGTCCTTACAAATTGCGACCGTGGTTGTGTTGCTTATCAAATTGATTCCTAATACGAGTAAATTGCTGACGACGATTGGTCAGAAGGGAATCAATTGGGGTGTGACGGTGATTACCGTCGCAATTTTAATTCCGATTGCGACTGGTCAGATTGGATTTCGGGACCTTTGGCATGCGTTTAAGTCGCCAGTTGGCTGGATTGCGGTTGCATGTGGAGTGTTGGTTTCAGTGCTCTCATTTCACGGTGTCGGGCTTTTGTCAGCGACACCAGAGATTACCGTGGCATTAGTATTCGGGACCATTATGGGTGTTGTTTTGCTCAAGGGAATCGCGGCCGGGCCAATTATTGCGGCTGGTATAACCTATTGCATTATTCAAGTCTTGCATTTGAGCTTACAGTAATTTAAAAGAACCATCCGTTGATATTTATAGACGGATATATTAGAGGAGTTATCACATGGATAGTATTATTGGAACAGTGGTTACGGCGAAGGTAACCGATGAAAACGATGAAGCATACTTCGTACAGATTGATGGACAGACGTTGTGGGTCGATAAAACTGAACCAGAGAAGCCATTGCACATTGGCGGGCTTTACGAAGGTTTTGTTTATGAGAATGAAGACCATCATCTGCAGATGACGCGGTTCGTCCCGGAAATTTCGTTTGATCACTTTGTGTGGGGAACGGTTGTCCGGACGCGGCATGATCTGGGTGTCTTTGTCGATGTTGGTTTACCAAATAAGGACTTGGTGGTGTCATTAGACGAATTACCGACCATCAGTCGACTATGGCCTAAAAAAGATGATCGTTTATACGTTAAGTTAGCCCGTGACAATAAGCAACGGCTATGGGCGACGCTGGCAGAATTGACGGATTTTGAAGCAATTGCCAAGCCATATGACCGGGCTCAAGTTAAGAATACGGATACCATGGCGACCGTTTTTCGTTTGAAGATGGCCGGTACGTCGGTTATTACAGATGACAATCATCTGGGCTTTGTTCATCCGTCAGAACGTGAACAGGAACCACGCATGGGGCAACACGTCAAGGCGCGGGTCATTGGTTTCTTGCGCGATGGTGAATTGAATTTGTCCTTGAAGCCGCGGGGATACGAAGAAATTGGCGATGATGCCCAAATGTTATTAGCAGCATTGCAACATCAAGCTGACCACGCGCTACCATTTTGGGATAAGAGTGATCCCGATGATATTCGGAATTACTTTGGTATCAGCAAATCACAATTTAAGCGCGCTGTGGGTAATCTCTTGAAGCAACGCTTGATCAGTCAACAACCAGGCGAGATCAAGTTACTGGAAAATGCGGATGAGCAAGCCGACGATTGATCAAAAAATGCAGGACCAGCTTGCTGATTACCTGCATTTTTTGCGTGTTGAACGGGGGTTAGTTGAGAATACGATTAAGAGTTATTCTCAGGACCTGACTACGTTTAGCGAATACTTGATGAGTCAGCAAATCACGGACTATCGGGTGGTTGATCGGTACGTCCTATTGAATTATTTACAGTATCTAGATGAGGCTGGTAAATCGCGAAATACAATCATTCACAGTGTTTCTAGTTTACGTAAGTTTTTTCAATATTTAGCACAGATGCACGCTATCGATACTGATCCGATGCTAAAAATCGACACGCCTAAGCGGGCGCAGCATTTACCGCAAGTATTGTCACCACGCGAGGTCGAACGGTTGCTAGCGGTGCCCAAGTTGAATACCCCGTTAGGATTACGAGACCGAACTCTGTTAGAAGTGATGTATGCGACCGGTCTGCGAGTCAGCGAGACAATTAATTTAACGATGGATGATCTGCACTTAGACTTGGGATTGATTCAAACAATCGGTAAGGGTGATAAAGAGCGGATCATTCCTATCGGTGATGTTGCCATTGATTTTATTACCCGTTATTTAAAAACGGCTCGGCCCAAACTCGTCTCTGCCAAACGCCGGAATAGCTATTTGTTTATTAATAATCACGGTGGTAAATTAAGTCGGCAAGGGGTTTGGAAAAATCTGAAGGCAGAAGTCAAGGCGGCTGGCATCGAAAAAAACGTGACGCCGCATACGTTGCGCCACTCGTTTGCGACTCACATCTTAGAAAATGGTGCGGACTTGCGTGTCGTTCAGGAGCTTTTAGGGCATGCCGATATTTCGACGACTCAAATTTATACGCATATTTCGAAAAAACGCCTAGCTGAGGTTTATAATAAATATCATCCGCGGGCATAGATGCGGTGCGGAATCAAGCAGTCAAGGGAGGCAATACCGTGCTCGTTAAATATCGGAAGGATTATGAAAAGGTAGCAATGGGGCTACTGTCATTTATTCCAGATTTTAAGGACCTAATTCATCTACAAACTGAGATGCAGTGGTATCAGTCAACGGAAGACCACCAACTATTACTATGGCGGCAAGGTGACGGCGATTTCTGTGGTATTATCGGCATTGAAGTCGGCAGTGACTTTATTCTACTGCATCACGATTCATTATCACCCGAGGAACGGACGGCGGCCAACCAGTATCAAATGTTGGATGAGTTGGCCGCGTTATATCCCAAGCAACGGGTCATGGGAACTTTAGAAATGGCGCCGATCATTGGCGCGTGGGAGCGTAATCGTGACAAACAACCAACAACAACCAATCACCATTAAGATTTCGGAGTTTGAGGGGCCACTCGACTTGCTGTTGCACCTCATCCGCCAAAACAAGATGGATATTTATGATATTCCAATTGCGGCAATTACGCAGCAGTATTTGGATTACTTACACTCTATGCGAGCGCTAAAATTAGATATTGCTGGTGATTATTTGGTTATGGCTGCGACTTTGATGACGATCAAGAGCCGTTTCTTATTGCCACAGCCTGAACCAGATGAGATGGACGAAGATAATGAGGACGATGATCCTCGTGACTCACTTGTAGCTGAACTGTTGGCTTACAAGGTTTATCAGGAAGCCGCTGGTGAATTGCGAGAAAAAGAACAGGCGCGCCATCAGCATTTTACGCGTGAAGCGATGTTAGTACCAGCTGATCTGAGTGCGCCCAAGCTGACTGCGGGGATTACATTAGATGATCTGCAAGCGGCTTTTCGGCAATTAGTGGCTAAACGGCGGCGGGTACGGCCACTAACGAAAACGGTTGTGGCTGAAACCATCAACATTGATGAGCGGATGACACAAATTACGACGCAATTGCAACATCAACCACAAGGACTGGATTTTGCCGACCTATTTACGGTTAGTGCCAGCGATGAAATGTTAGTGACAACCTTTATGGCTGTGTTAGAATTAACCAAGCAGGATCAAGTGGCGCTGCAGCAAGCTGAGCCACTGAGTCCGATTCATTTATATTTACGACAGGATGAACAGCATGACGAACATTGAACAAATTGAAGGACTATTATTTGTGGCTGGCGATGAGGGCATCACGGTCGCCGAAATCGAGCACGCCACGGGGTTTGCTAAGCCGGCGATTACAACGATGCTCACACAACTGGCCACGAAGTATCAAGCCGACCCAGACAGTGCCCTAATGATCTTATCAACGGCGAATACTTACCGGCTAGCAACTAAGGCCGCGGTGGCGCCGGTGTTAAAGCGCTACTTTGAAGCACCACTCACCACGAGTTTGTCGCAAGCATCGTTGGAAGTGTTAGCAATCATTGCGTATCGGCAACCCTTGACGCGGATTGAAATTGATGAGATTCGTGGCGTACACAGTGGGTCAACGATTCAAAAGCTGGTTTTGCGACAACTAGTTACTGAGACGGGGCGTTTAAGTGAGCCGGGACGACCAATTTTATACGGAACGACGGAACTGTTCTTAGATTATTTTGGGCTAAAGTCTTTGGATGACTTACCAGCGATTGACTTAGCTGCTTTAAGTGACGCTGAGCATCCGGCACCAGAGACAGACCTCTTTTTAAATGCATTTCAGGATAAATTACAAGCAGAACGTGAGGATGAATAATGGCAGAACGATTACAAAAGGTAATGGCGGAAGCGGGCATCGCTTCGCGGCGTAAATCAGAAGTGTTGATCACGTCTGGTCACGTTAAGGTGAATGGGAAGACGGTCACCACGCTCGGTGTAAAGGTTGAACCTAGTGACCATGTCGAGGTTGATGGCGTGCCATTGAATGCAGAAAAACTCGTGTATTATTTATTTTATAAGCCGCGGGGGGTCGTTACAACTGTTCATGATGAGAAGGGCCGTAAAACGGTATTAGACTTCTTTGAAGACGTACCGGAACGAATCTATCCGGTGGGACGTTTGGATTACGATACTTCAGGTTTGTTGATCATGACAAATGATGGGGCTCTCGCTAATCGGCTAACTCATCCGAAGTACGAAGTCAAAAAAACTTATTTGGCCAAAGTTGAAGGGGTACCAACCAATGCTGATCTCAAGCAATTGCGCTTGGGTGTTGAAATCGATGGCCGTAAGACAGCTCCAGCGAAGTCGAACTTGTTAGATAGTGATCACAAGAAGAATAATGCGCTGGTCCAACTAACGATTCACGAGGGTCATAACCACCAGGTGAAAAAGATGTTGGCTGCAGTGGGTCACCCAGTGACTAAGTTGAAACGTGAACGTTATGGGGTTCTCGATTTGCAAAGTTTACAACCGGGCGAATACCGTAAATTGAAGCCGATTGAAATTAGTAAGTTAAAAGGTGAACGATAGCGCTTGCATTTTTGAATGAAAGCCGTTAAAATGAATTTGTAAAAATAAATATTGGTTCATCTTCAGGGCAGGGTGTGATTCCCGACCGGCGGTAATAACCCGCGACCTATGCGTGTGCATAGTGATTTGGTGCAATTCCAAAGTCGACAGTAAAGTCTGGTATAAAGAAGATCGAGCTTATTTGCCAAGCGTTGCAAGTAAGTCCGCCCCCAGATGACAGTTAGTGTGATCGGGCGGACTTTTTTAGTTGAACAAATGGTAATGCGGTTCATTGAAGATGACCCATAGGAGGGTGCGTTATGCAACATACAACGTTACACCGACTAGTGGGCATAGCCTTACTCGGTGCCATTGCGTATATTTTAATGTTACTGGAGTTTCCGATTTTACCGGTAGCGCCATGGATGAAGATTGATTTTTCGGATATTCCAATTCTGATTGGTCTCTTTCTCTTTGGTGTCGGGGGCGCGTTTGTCATCACTATCATCAAACTGCTCCTACATTCAGCCATGATGGGCTTTGCCATCTATGACTTAATCGGTTCTTTTGCTAGTTTTTTAGGTACGGCAGTATTGATTTTAGCATTTGCATTAGTACTTCGTTACTATCGGGGCAATCCCAAGTGGCGGATGCCTGTGGCGATTGTGGTCGCCACAATCGGCCTGGTGGTGATTGAATCGTTGGCTAACTTAACGTTTGTTCTGCCATTCTATTTGCAAGTAATGGGTATGAAGCTCAGCATGTCGCTGAATACAGTGGTGTTAGTGGCAGTCATTCCATTTAACTTGATCAAGGGATTGCTAGTGGGTAACGTCTTCTGGCTGGTCTATCAGCGATTAGCTAAGTGGTTAGGCAACCATAATCAGCTTATGAGCCGAATTTAATTTAAGTCGTTAAAATAATGTGGGTGGTCACTAATTGCGTAACTGCAGGGTGACTGCCTTTTTATATTGGTGCCACCGTGATATTCTTAAAGACGCACACTGCCGGTTGGCGGATGGTTATCCATGAGCTTTAATGTGGCAGTAAGTTGATAAATTTGAAGCTTCGATCAAGGCTTAGAAAGATTAAAAAGCTGTCGGTCGCTATGCTGTGTCGCGGGTCACTGTCAGCGACACTGACGCACGTAAATTTGGGCTGATCACGACTTAATTTAAAAACTGGCACATTTAGTGCGCAATTAACAATCACAACAGCAAGACTTAAGGGAGGCCTTAGCGTGTTTACAGACTACGTTTTATTGTTATTCAGTACAACGCCGCGACGAGCAAAGGGCCTATTCAATGTCTTGCGCGGTCGCCGTACGGTCTCCACGCTTTTTGCGGGGTTAACTGCCGGCTACTTGGATTTGCTCGACAGTTGCCACGAGGTTCCCTTGGAAGATTTCATGGCAGCAACTGCGGCTTTGACTGAAAACGGTCAATTGACGAGTACGGCCACGGGATGCTGGCAATTAACGCAGACGGGGGAACAACGGCAAGCCAAACTCCGGCAGACTTTATACATGCCCCAAAATTTTGAAGTGTTTCAAACCACTGATGTCCGCCGATTTAGAATCGTCAGTCAGCTAGCCCTACAAGTCGTTTCCGAACTCGTACATCATAATCGCCATTACTATCCGGTGACGACTGATCCGGGGATTCAGGCCCAGGTCAAACAATGGTTACGTCAGCAGTCGAAGGTGGAACTTGGCGAGCAAATTCATGCGGCCTTGACTGCCTTCTTGACGAGTTTGGCAGACCCAGAGTTACCAACGGTGTTTGTTCAAGGCATAACGGGGTATCAAGAACCGGGACTGACTAATGAGCAATTAGCGGCACAATTAGGTCGGCAACCCTGGGAGGCGAGCTTGATGCACACGGACGTGATATGCCAATGGATTGCTTGGATTCAGCGACACCCGCGTGATCCATTTGCCCAGTTGTTGTCAGTGCTCACTCAAGCGAGTGCCATCAGTCAAAGCGCTGAGCAAACTTACCAAGCTTTCTTGAAGACCCAGCAACTTGCAGCAATTGCGCAGACGCGGCACTTAAAGATGAGTACGGTACGGGAGCACTTGTTGGAGGTGGCGATTTGGTCGCCTGATTTTCCGTTTGAAATGGTGTTGAATCATGAATTAACTCAGCAGTTGACCACCATCTTTGCAGCCCAGTCCGACATTGCAAACTGGTCATTCCAAGAGGCCCAAGCTGCGCTACCCACGCTAGATTTTTTTGAATTTCGGCTATTTCAGATTATGAGGTGTCAGCATGTCAGAAGATGAATTATATGAGCTGTTGAAAACGAAATATGGCTTCGATGAATTTCGCCCCGGGCAGCTAGCCGTCATTCAGAAATTATTAGCAGGTCAAGATGTCTTGGCAGTGTTACCAACTGGGACCGGCAAATCATTGATCTATCAACTCGTCGGGACCGCACTACCCGGGCTAGTTGTGGTGGTTTCACCGCTGATTTCCTTGATGCAAGATCAGGTGGCTCGCTTAAACTATCAAGGCGAAAAGCAAGTTGCTGCTTTGACCTCCCAACTAGATTATGGTGCTCGCCAGTATCTGCTGAATCATTTAGGACAGCTTAAATTCTTGTTCATTTCGCCGGAAATGTTGGGTCAAGACATTATTCAAACAGCGCTGATGCAAGTGCAACTGGCGTTATTAGTTATCGACGAGGCCCACTGCATTTCAACTTGGGGACCAGATTTTCGCCCTGACTACCGTCGCCTGGGTCAAATTCGACAACGGTTACAGGCACCGACAACGCTAATGCTCACGGCAACGGCTACACAACGCGTTCGACAAGATATTTTGACACAATTAACCGTTCCAGATGCCCAGCAAGTCTTATATTCGGTTAATCGTCCTAATATTTACTTAGCAGTCGAACAGGTCAATGATGAAGCTAGTAAACGCGCGACCTTGCAACATTTAGTGACGAGTGCGCGCGGACCAGTCATCGTTTACTTTACTTCCAAGCGGCAAACTGATTTGATAGCGGAATGGCTACGAACGACAACCACGTTAAGGGTCGCGGCTTATCATGCCGGCTTAGCGACCGATGACCGTTTCAAGATCCAGCAGCAGTTCATGGCAGGACAATTGGATGTGATCTGTGCTACATCTGCTTTTGGAATGGGTATCAACAAAGCTGATATTCGCTTAGTGATCCACTATCATTTACCGACGACTTTGGCCGACTATGTTCAAGAAATTGGGCGCGCAGGTCGTGATGGTCAGCAGGCGATGGCGATTATGTTGTACGCACCAGGTGACGAAAACCTGGTGCGGAATTTGAACGAATTGACGGCTGCGACTCCCAATGAAATTCAGCAAGATTATAGCCGTTATCAAGCGCAGCAGCCACCGACTGATGATCGTAGTAAGGTTTTGCAGTCATACTGGCTACAAGGAACTCCCCCAACGACCGTGGCAACGATTTTTGCTGATCGCCAAGCAGCTAAGGAACGTGAATTGCGGGCGCTCATGGGTTACGTCCAAACGACAACTTGTCATCGGACCGTGATGTTAACTTACTTTGGTGAGCCAGCTGTTACCCATACAGATCAGTGTTGTCAGTTGGCTGGTGAACCACTACCGCTGGCTGCGTTAGGGTTGATGGCGACGCATGATGAGTCAACAGCCACGATAATGTCGTGGGATCAGCACTTAGCTCAATTGTTTTTACCAAATTCTTAAAGAAATCGATTCCGGGTTATGTTACAATATTGGTTGAAAGTTTTTTGAGGAGGAACACCCTATGAGTCAAAAAAATGATAATGACAAATCCCAAGCGGATAAGCCGTGGGACAAAACTTTTGAAGACGATCGGGATGACTCGGGCAATTTATCGCGAACTCAAAAACGAAAACAAGACAGTAGCAACTCTACGCTAACGACCGTGTTAGTCGTACTAATATTGTTGCTTGCTTTGGCACCAATTGGTTATTTCTTGGTGAAAAAGAATTCGCTTAATAATCCGCAACAGACTGAACAAGTTGCTAGTTCGAGCTCGAAGAAGTCATCGGCCAGTGTTGCTGCCAGTAAGTCATCGACTGCTGCTAGCAAGAAGAAGGCGGCCGCATCGTCGAAAAAGGCGGCTGCTAAAAGTAGTAGCCTAGCCTTGGCTAGCTCTAAAGCTGCCAGTTCCAAGGCTGCTAGTTCTACTGCTGCCAGCTCGGAAGAAAGTGCGAGTACTGACGACAGCAGCGCTAGCAGTAGTAGTAGCTCCTCAGAATCATCTTCAGGGACTAAGTACGTCACGGTAGAAGCCGGTCAAGGGGTCTATCGGGTCGCTACGAATGCTGGAATCTCAGTGGATAAGCTATTGGAATTAAATGGGTTATCATCTGATGCAACGATTTCGGCTGGTCAACGGTTACGTGTCCGTTAATACACGATTTTTTCAGATTGTGAGGGGTTAGTTAATGGCTAAGCAAGCATTACAGGTGGCCATCGATGGTCCGGCTTCAGCTGGCAAGAGTACCGTAGCCAAACTCGTTGCAAAACGGTTTGGCTATATTTATGTGGATACTGGTGCCATGTATCGGGCAGTCACGTACTGGGCAATGCAACAGCACGTTGATTTAGCAGACGAAGCGGCTGTGATTACGGCAATGAAGTCGCTCAAGATCAGTTTTAAACCCGGCGAGCCGGATCAACTGGTTTTTGCTAATCAGGAAGATATTACGGCGGCGATACGCCAACCAGACGTGACGAATAACGTCTCGACGATTGCGGCGTTACCACAGGTGCGTACGATTTTAACTGAGCAACAGCGAGAGATGGCCAATGCAGGTGGGATCGTGATGGACGGTCGTGATATCGGGACAACGGTATTGCCAAATGCTGAAGTTAAGATCTTTTTAGTTGCTTCAGCGGCTGAACGGGCTAAGCGTCGATACGCCGAAAATGTAAAAAAAGGGATCGACACGCCCTTGGCTCAGCTACAGGCTGAGATTGAATTACGTGACCACAAAGATTCAACGCGTAAAGTGTCACCATTAACACAAGCAACGGACGCCACACTTGTTGATACGACGCCAATGTCAATCGATGAAGTTGTTGCTGCCATTGCCAAAATTATTACAAAAAAACAAAGTTCAACAATCTAATTGCATTAACTTAATGCTTTTAGCTAGCTTTTCATTGCATTTTCAGCTATGATATAGGTTAGAGTTATTGTTGACAGGAGGAAATTTGCATGAGTGAAAACGAAAACAGCCAAGAGAAAAATGAACTTTTAGACGCTTTAAACAGCGTTGAAGAAGTAAACGTCGGTGACGTTGTTAAGGGTGAAGTCTTAGCAATCGACGACGACAAACAAGTAATTGTTGGTATCCAAGGTACCGGTGTTGAAGGGGTCGTTCCTTTGAAGGAACTCTCAACACAACGGGTTGACGATGTCAACGAAGCCGCTAAAGTCGGTGATGTATTAGACTTGGTTGTCATTTCTCGAATTGGCAGCGACAAGGAAAACGGCAGTTATTTACTGTCACATCGTCGGTTAGAAGCTCGCAAAGTTTGGGACGATGTTGAAAAAGAATACGAAGCAGGTCATACGATTAAAGCTCCGGTAACGCAAGTTGTTAAGGGCGGGTTAGTCGTTGACGCTGGTGTTCGTGGCTTCATCCCTGCCTCAATGATTGATGATCATTATGTTGAAGACTTAAATGCCTATAAAGGCCAAGAACTTGAACTTAAGATTATTGAAATTGAACCTAGCGAAAATCGCTTGATCTTGTCACACCGTGCCGTTGTTGAAAAGCAACGCGAAGCACAGCGTGAAGAAGCTTTGAAGACCTTACAAGCTGGTGATGTCGTTGAAGGTAAAGTTGCTCGTTTGACGAACTTCGGTGCCTTTGTTGACCTCGGCGGAATTGATGGTTTGGTTCACGTTTCAGAAATCTCATACGAACGGGTTGAAAAGCCTGCTGATGTATTGAAGGTTGGTCAAGAAGTCACGGTTAAGATTTTATCCGTTGATGCTGACCGCGAACGGGTTTCATTATCAATCAAAGCAACCTTACCAGAACCTTGGGATGGTATTGAAGAAAAAGCACCACAAGGGGCTGTACTTGATGGTAAAGTTAAGCGTTTGACGAGTTTTGGTGCCTTTGTGGAAGTCTTCCCTGGTGTTGAAGGGTTAGTTCACATTTCACAAATCTCACACCAACACATTGCAACACCAAACGATGTCTTAAAAGTTGGTCAAGAAATCAAAGTCAAAGTCTTAGACGTTCGTCCAGACGAAAAGCGGTTAGCTTTATCAATTAAAGCTTTGGAAGAAAAGCCACAAACTGCTGACGATGACAACGAAAGTCAACCAGAACGTCGGAGTAACAATAACCGTCGTCGTAACAACAACCGGGACAACCGGACTGCTAGCGAACGTTCAACGGCTAATGCTCCTGAAGAATCAACTGGTTTCACTTTAGGTGATTTGATCGGTGACGAATTGAAGAATGCTGAAAGCAACAATGATGAAAACTAATCATTGATTGATTAAAAATACCCTTCAAGCTTGCCTTGAAGGATATTTTTTTAGGAACAGATTAGTTGGTGTTACCAATTAATTTGAGACTCGTAGCAGGAACCTGACGCTACGAGGGTAAAGGAGGAATTAATATGGCAAAACCAGTCGTCGCCATTGTTGGGCGACCAAACGTTGGTAAATCCACGATTTTTAATCGGATTGCGGGTGATCGGATCTCGATTGTTGAAGATACACCGGGTGTGACCCGTGACCGGATTTACGCCAACAGTGAATGGCTTGGTCAAGAATTCAGTTTGATCGATACGGGTGGGATCGATATCGAAGATGCCCCATTCATTAAACAGATCACACAGCAAGCCGAAATTGCAATCGATGAAGCTGATGTCATTATTTATTTAGTTAGCATCAAAGAAGGCGTCACGGACGCTGATGAACACGTTGCCCAAATCTTGTACCGGTCGAACAAACCGGTCGTGCTGGGTGTTAATAAAGTCGATAACCCTGAACTTCGGAGTGAAGTCTATGACTTTTATTCCCTTGGCTTTGGCGATCCGTACCCTATCTCAGGTGCGCATGGACTCGGACTTGGGGACTTGCTCGATGCTGTTATCAAAAACTTTCCTGAAAAAAGTGGGGAGGACGAACCGGGGACGATTCGTTTCAGTTTGATTGGCCGCCCGAACGTGGGTAAGTCATCAATTGTCAACGCCTTGCTGGGTGAAGACCGGGTCATCGTTTCTGACGTGGCCGGGACAACCCGGGATGCCATTGATACCAAGTTTACTGATCAGGATGGTGACCGGTTTGTGATGGTCGATACGGCCGGTATCCGTAAAAAAGGAAAAGTTTACGAAAATACCGAGCGTTATAGCGTTATGCGTGCGCTCAAGGCAATCGATAATAGTGACGTGGCACTCTTTGTCATCAATGGTGAAGAAGGCATTCGTGAGCAGGATAAGCGGGTTGCTGGTTATGCGCATGAAGCGGGTAAGGGTATTATCATCGTGGTCAATAAGTGGGATCTGGTTAAGAAAGACAACCACACCATGCAAGAATTCGAAGCATATATTCGTGATCAGTTCGTTTACTTGAGCTATGCGCCGATTATTTTTGTCTCTGCTAAGACTAATCAACGTTTGGAGCAACTACCCGCGTTGATTAAGAAAGTCAATATGAACCATATGCGGCGGATTCAGTCGTCCGTTTTAAATGACGTTATTATGGATGCGATTGCGATGAATCCGACACCGAGTGACAATGGTAAGCGGCTACGGGTTTACTATGCCACTCAGGTGGCGATTCAACCCCCAACTTTTGTGGTCTTCGTGAATGACCCTGATATGATGCACTTTTCATATGAACGCTTCCTTGAAAATCAAATTCGGAATGCCTTTGATTTTAGTGGTACGCCGATCCACATGATCGAACGGCGACGTAAGTAGGCTAAAGCGCGTAAAGTCAGCATTTTAGCACATTATTTGATTGATGTAAACGATTATCATCTTTTTGCGCTATTTTCGCTGAAAAGGCTAAAAAAGCTTGCTATTACAGCATTCCTATGCTATCTTTGATGAAGAAATGATGCTTGTTATCGTTTCTCTCATTTTTGGACCACTCAAAAATGATCATCTGGATCAACGATGTTAAAAAGCACGGCGATCCTTCACTCTGTAACGGGGAGGTGAATCAAACATGGCAAACAAAGCTGAATTAGTTAACAACGTTGCTGCGGCAACTAACTTAACGAAGAAAGACGCAACTGCTGCAGTTGACGCAGTCTTTGCATCAATCCAAGACACTCTTGCAAAGGGTGAAAAAGTTCAACTGATCGGATTTGGTAACTTTGAAGTACGTGAACGTGCAGCTCGTAAGGGCCGTAACCCACAAACTGGTGACGAAATCCAAATTCCTGCAAGCAAAGTACCTGCATTTAAGCCAGGGAAAGCTTTAAAGGACGCAGTTAAATAATGCATATCAGTTAATGAAATGCAAACATGAAAGCCAGTATAGCGACCGTTATACTGGCTTTTTTGCTGTCGTCTGCGGTATGATAGACTGTCAGTTCAAGTGATTAACAGCTGGTATCCCATGTGACGATATCAGGCTGACTATTGAAATAAATGATGAAACCATGGCGACTAAATGAAGTCGTTTCTTAGTGGTTTAAAGGATGGGTGTAATGAGTTATTCAGAAAAAATGCTCGCAGCACTATCAAACGGGCAAATTGACACGGCCAAAAAGCACTTTGCATGGGCCTTACGTAAGGACGATGACCAGACGCTGTATAGTCTGGCTGAAGAATTGTACGGTTTGGGCTTTTTAAAGCAAGCGGAACGGACTTATAAGAAGTTACTGGCTAAGTATCCGGATGAGGACGACTTACGGACAAGTCTGGCTGATATTGCCATCGATGAGGACGATACGGACCTGGCACTCGACTATTTACAACAAGTTAAGCCAGACTCACCGGCATACGTTCAAGCGTTGTTAGTTGAGGCCGATCTATACCAGACCCAAGAGTTATTTGAAGTCAGTGAGCAAAAACTCAAGGAAGCCTATCAGCTGGCACCGGACGAACCAGTTGTCGAATTTGCGCTCGCAGAATTTTACTTCTTGATTCGTAACTACGGTCAGGCGACTCGCTTCTACTTGGACTTGATCAAGCAGGGACAACTAGAGATCTCTAAAGTTAACTTAGTTGAACGACTAGGGGTGGCTTATGCTGAGTCCGGGCGCTTTGAGCAGGCGGTGGGTTATTTAGAACAAATCAAGCCTGCCAAGCTCACGCCGGACAGCCAGTTTGAATTAGGCTTCACTTATTTGCAATTAAACGAACCTCAGAAAGCTGTTGATATCTTCGACAAACTGCGGGAACAAGACAATCAGTATGCGTCCCTGTACCCATACTTGGCCCAGGCCCAAGAGCAACTTCATCAACTGGACAAGGCGTTATTGACCTTACAAGAAGGTTTAGCGGTCGACCAGTACAATGAGCAGCTGTACTTGCAAACTGCCCGCTTAGCCTTGAAATTAGACGATCAGGAATTAGCTGAAAAGTATTTGCGGGAAGGCTTGAGTATTGACCCTGATAACTTGACTACGGTATTGGAACTGTCTAATTTGTTAGTTCAGCGGGAACGTTATCAAGACAATATCGACTTGTTAGATCAATATTTGCAAAGTAATGAGTTTGATCCGCAGTTCTACTGGAACTTGGCAATCTCTAATGACCGGCTCGATCATTTTCAGGCGGCTAAGGATAATTACGAAGCGGCTTATCCGTTCTTTGAACATAACAAGGATTTCCTTAAGCCAGCAATTTATTTCTTCCGCGAAGCAGGAATGGCCGACAGTGCCGTGGCAGCGTTGCGGAATTATCTAACGATTGAACCAGATGATGGTGAAATGGTTGCGATGCTAGAAGACTACGAGGATCAGGGCTACTAGGCCTTTAGTTCTTCACCATTTGCTGAGAGGCTTCATTTCTAAAGTTATTGAAACCACTTTCAATTTTGGTAAAATGAACGTATACCAAATTTAAGTGAGGCGTTTACTATCGTGAAAGTAGCTATTATTGCCACCGATTTAGATGGCACGTTTTTGAGAGACGACCATCAGTTTGATCACCATCGGTTTCAGGCCCAGTTGGATCAAATGAATGCTCAGGGCCAGCACTTTGTTGTGGCGAGCGGCAATCAGCTGCAACATTGTATTGATGTTTTTGACGGGATCAATGGTGAATTGACGTATGTGGCTGAAAATGGCGGGTTAGTCATTGATAATCACGGCAACGTGTTGGCTGAAAGCCTGATTGAGCCGGCGCTTTATCAGGAACTGTTAGTTTACGTGGCGACTGAACCAGCACTAGCTGGTGCTGAGATCTCGGTCTCCGGCAAGCAAGGGGCATATATTCGGCCCCAAGATGACAGTCCGATCATGCGGTACTATTTGAGCCGGCTGCAAGTGGTGCCATCGCTATCAGCAATTGATGACCATATCTATAAAGCGACTTTTAGTTGGCAAGCCACGGATGCTGATGCGCACGCCGCTTTGATCAATCAGCAATTTGCTGGCCGGTTACGTGCAACTGTCAGCGGTGGTAATGGGCTTGACGTCATTCCACCACATGTTAACAAGGCAACCGGGCTTGCTTATCTCCAGCAGCATTGGCACGTTGTCCCTAGTCAAACGGCCGCGTTCGGTGATAACGGTAATGATCTTGAAATGCTACGGGAGGCCGATTACAGTTTTGCGATGCAAAATGCGATTGCACCTGTCAAAGAGATGGCTACGTACCTTACGTCACATGACAATAATCATGATGGGGTGTTAGCGACGATTGACACGTTAATTTAGCGTCACCAGGTGTTGTTGACGGCCGAAATATATAAGCAAATAGTGTTCGACCGAGCGGGACTACGCTTTGAGTCAGACACTATTTTTTATTCATATCAGTGTTATAGGACGGACGTGGCTCGTCTCACAAAGTAGCAAGTTAATTAGCGGGACCGTTTTAGTCATTGGGTACGAACAAAATGGGGGTAGTTTAACAGTTTAAACAGGTTCGGCGAGGATTCTCCTGCCTAATTTGGCAATTGTCTGCTAAAATATAATTAGCTTAATCTTGAGGAGGAATTTATTGTGGTAAAAGTAATTGTTGCCGGCTATAAGGGTCGGATGGGTAGTACGGCTGCTCAGATGGTCATTGATAATCCTGATTTTGAATTGGTTGGGGTCTATGACGCGCGCAGTGGAGAACAAAATCTAGGTGAGGACGACCGCTTTAAGGGTCAAGACGTGCCAGCTTTTCATGATTTAGACCAAATTAAGACGGATGCCACGGTCTGGATCGACTTTACGATTCCAACCGCCGTTTATGAAAATGCAAAGTTTGCACTTAACCATGGTATTTCGCCTGTTATTGGGACTACTGGGATGACCGATGAACAAGTTGCCGAGTTGCAAAAATTAGCAAAGGACAAGCAAGTGGGCGGCCTCATTGCGCCTAACTTTGGGATCAGTGCCGTCTTACTCATGCAATTTGCCCAACAAGCAGCGAAGTACTTCCCAGATGTTGAAATTATCGAGATGCATCATGACGATAAGATTGACTCGCCAAGTGGTACTGCTATCAGTACTGCTAAGAAGATTGCTGAAGTTCGGCAACCAAAGGAACAAGGTAATCCTGACGCAACTGAAACTCTACCTGGCGCACGTGGTGCCGAATATGAAGGGATGCGGATTCACGCGGTTCGGTTACCTGGACTAGTGGCGCACGAAGAGGTCATGTTTGGCGGCCCTGGTGAAGGGTTAACGATTCGCCAAGATTCCTTTGACCGGATCTCATTTATGACTGGTGTCAAAGTGGCGGTTGAAAAAGTTAACCAGTATCACGAACTCTTTGTTGGTTTGGAGCACTTACTATGATTTTGACGCAGTTGCCAGCTGAGTTTCAAGCAGCTAAGCCGATTATTGAGACGATCGAAGCGGCCGGCTATGAGGCGTACTTTGTTGGTGGGTGTGTTCGCGATACGATTTTGGGGAAGCCCCTACATGACGTCGATATTGCGACCAGCGCGTTTCCGGCTGAGGTCAAACAATTATTTAAACGGACGGTTGATACGGGAATCGAGCACGGAACGGTGATGATTTTAGATCACGGCAATGGTTATGAAACGACGACGTTTCGGACTGAATCTGGTTACCAAGATTTTCGCCGCCCTGATCAGGTTACGTTCGTCCGATCATTGAAAGAGGACCTGAAGCGCCGGGATTTCACAATCAACGCCTTAGCCATGACTGCTAACGGTGAAGTGATTGATCTGTTTGACGGGTTAGCAGATATGGAACAAGGAATCTTACGCGCCGTTGGAGTGGCTGAAGAACGGTTTCACGAAGATGCGCTGCGGATGATGCGTGCCGTTCGGTTTGCAAGTCAGTTAGGCTTTACCATTGAATCGCAGACCGAACAAGCGATTGCCGATAATGCGGCGTTGTTGGCGAAAATTGCCGTGGAACGGACGCGTGTCGAGTGGGAGAAGCTGCTGATGGGGCAGCACCCAGTTGCTGGTTTGACCGGCTTGCTGACCACTGACTTGTATCGTTATATGCCCGCAATGGCTGATCAAGAAGCGATGTTGCGGCAGTTAATGGCACTTCCAGCTTGGCATTTGCCGAGTATTGAAAGTACTTGGACCTTGCTTAGCTGGACCATGCAACGGACTGACGAAGCGGCTGTTCGCCAGTTGTTAAAGACGTGGAAGACGAGCAATGAGCTGATTAATCACGTGACGGCCGCTATTAAAGCGCTGATGGCGTTAAAACACAACGGTCAGTTAACTGCGCAGGAGAACTTTTATACGGGCTTAGAGGCGCTGAAAACGGCTAATCAGGTGGCTACGATTTTAGGCTTTGGCCAGGACCAAGCACAATTGGTGCAAGCTTATGCTAGCTTACCAATCCATGACAAGCATGAATTGGCCATTAACGGTGGCGATTTATTGAAAGCTAAATTGGTGACGCCTGGGCCAATGATGGGTCAAATTCTAGCGGCTTGCTTACAGGCCGTGGTGATGAAACAGGTCCCAAATCAGCAGGATGCTTTGCTTGATTTTGCAAGGATGGTAGCGGATTCAAAAAACCATTGATATTTTCTATGAATCTGTTACGATTAAAGTGAAACTAATTCAATGAGGTGATTTGAATGGAACGAGCATTAGAAGCATTGAAATTTCATTTTCGGAATGGTGACACTTGGACAGTTCATCATCAAGATATCTCTGACCTGTGGATCGGCCGGGTAACGACGAGTTACGGTCGAATTAAGGGTGGCCATATGACCATCATTCATCCTTGTAAATCATTTAAGGCTGAATTTAAACCTGACGCTGATGCGATCGATCCGGACACGACCCAACTATCATCCGTGACAAGTGGGATGTTTGAACGGGTGACGCATTATCAAGACATTGAAAAAATTGACATCCTGTTTGGCGACGAACGTGGTAGTGAACAAATTTACTTGCCATTCAAGCCACGGGATGCGGATGGTATCGACAACATTTATCAGACGAGCTCATTAGCCAGCGATGGAAAATTACACTTAGTCGTTGATGATGAACGGACCGTCTTTGATGTTTATGGTGATCATAACTAATAAGGTGTTGCCAAACAACTCTTGGGGCCGAGTGAGCCTCAGGAGTTTTTTTGTGACTCACGACCCAATCGAATCGATGATCGTTAGGAAATATTAACGTTTGCGCGTTTGTCAGTTGTGTTTTAAGCCGATTCTAGCTAAGATAGAACTTAATGATGTAAAAAAAGGGTGGATCGTAACAATGCAAACTTTAAGAGCAGAAAATCTGACCCGAACTTATGGTGAGAAGACGTTATTTCACGATATTTCATTTATTGTGAATGAACATGACCGGATTGGTGTCATTGGCGTTAACGGGTCCGGGAAAACGAATTTATTAGACGTATTAGCCGGGATTACGGCACCGGAAGCCGGTCAACTGGTGATGCCCAAAAATTATACGATTGGTTATTTAAAGCAAAAGCCGGAACTTGACCAGAATCTGACAGTCATTGATGCCGTTTTGGCCGGTAGTCAGCAAGTCTTTCGAGCGATTCGCCACTACGAGCAAACGTTGGCCGCTTATGCTGATCATCCCGAAGACCAAGCGACCCAAAAAGCTTACGTGGCCGCTGAGGATCGAATGAACCAAGAAGATGCTTGGACGGCTGAAAGTGATGTCAAAACGATTTTGACACAACTGCACATTACCGACCTGACGCAGACCGTCAGTCAGATGTCGGGGGGCCAACAGAAGCGGGTGGGCCTGGCGCAAGTGTTGATTCAATCACCGGATCTTTTATTACTAGACGAACCGACCAACCATCTTGATTTTGACTCAATTGAGTGGTTAGAAAGCTATTTAGCTAGTTATAAGGGTGCTTTGATTGTCGTGACCCATGACCGGTATTTCTTGGATCAAGTCGCCAACCAGATGTTTGAATTGTCATTTGGCGAGCTGCATAAGTATACGGGAAATTACCAAGATTTCGTGCAAGCGAAAGCCGAACGGGTCGCCCGTGACGTGTTAGCTGAACATAAGCAACAGCAGCTGTACAAAAAGGAACTGGCTTGGATGCGTGCGGGAGCACCCGCGCGTAGCACGAAGCAACAGGGGCGCATCAATCGGTTCAATGATTTGAAGGATAATTTGAATACGCTCCAAGTTGATAACGATGTTGATATTTCGCTCGGTCAGCAGCGTTTGGGTAAGAAAGTGATCGAGTTAAAGGACGCGAGCTTGCAGTTTGATCGGCAAACCATCCTGGATCACTTTTCGATGTTGATCCAAGCCAATGACCGCATCGGTATCACTGGAATCAACGGTGCCGGGAAATCTAGTTTATTGAATGTGATTGCGGGTCGACTGCCACTTGATAGTGGGACCGTGACGATCGGTGAGACCGTCAAGATGGCCTATTATACTCAACAGACCGAACCGATTCCGGGCGACAAGCGCATCATTAATTACTTGCAAGATGTCGGTGAGACGGTCTTGAATAAGCAGGGCGAGCATGTTTCAGTGACTGAGTTACTAGAAGAGTTTCTGTTCCCACGTTCGATGCACGGCACGCTGATTCGCAAGTTATCTGGGGGCGAACAGCGCCGGCTATACTTACTGAAGTTGTTGATGCAACAGCCGAACGTCCTCTTATTGGACGAACCGACTAATGATTTGGATATTGGTACGTTAACGGTGTTGGAGAACTACCTCGATGATTTTGCCGGGACCGTCATCACTGTTTCCCATGACCGCTATTTTTTGGACAAGGTCGGCACGAAACTACTGATTTTTGATGGTCAGGGGCATATTGAACGCTATTCTGGCCGTTTCTCCAGTTATTTGAAGGATCAAAAAGACGCGGCCAAGGCCACTGCGACAAAAACTACGGCTAAGCCGGTCACGGATGACTCGACCGCACCATTGGCCAAGAAAGCCAAAGTCAAGCTGACTTACGCGGAACAGCTCGAATACGACAAGATCGAAGGGGTTATCGAGCAATTGGATAGCCATAAGAGTGAGATCGAAGCGGCGATGGCTGCCAATGCCAGTGATTATGGCAAGTTGGCTGATTTGCAAAAAGAATTGACTAAGACGGAACAAACGATTGATGAGAAGATGGATCGCTGGGACTACCTCAGCCAGTATGCAGAAGCCTGAAAGGATGATCGCATGTTAGAAGATAGTTATTTACAACTCGCGCGCACCATTTTAGAACACGGCACGTATAAGGATGACCGTACCGGCACGGGAACATACAGTGTGTTTGGTTACCAGATGCGCTTTGACCTGAGTCAAGGCTTCCCGTTATTGACGACCAAAAAAGTTCCCTTTGGACTGATCAAGAGCGAATTACTATGGTTTTTGCATGGTGATACGAATATTCAGTATTTATTGCAACATCACAACCATATCTGGGACGAATGGGCGTTCAAAAATTGGGTTACGAGTGCCGATTATGACGGCCCTGATATGACGAATTTTGAACACCGCCGGCTAGATGATCCTGACTTTGCGCCGATTTATCAAGCTCAGATGCAGACCTTTGATGACCAGATCTTGACAGACGACGCGTTTGCGGCCAAGTATGGTAATTTGGGTGACGTTTACGGTGCGCAATGGCGTCACTGGCAAACGCGTCAGGGAAAGACGATCGATCAAATTGCCAATGTGATTGAAATGATCAAGACGCATCCGGATTCGCGGCGGTTAATCGTTTCCGCTTGGAATCCAGAAGATGTGCCGAACATGGCGTTACCACCGTGTCATACTCTGTTTCAATTCTATGTCGCGGATGGTAAGCTCTCTTGCCAACTCTACCAACGTTCAGGCGATGTCTTCCTAGGTGTGCCATTCAATATTGCGAGTTATGCGTTACTAACACATCTGATTGCTAAGGAGACGGGCCTAGCAGTGGGCGAGTTCGTGCATACGTTGGGTGACGCGCACATTTATACTAACCATGTGGAACAAGTTAAAACGCAGTTGACCCGGCAACCTCGGCCAGCACCCCAGCTGACTTTAAGTGGGGCTCATGACAGTATTTTTGATTACCAAATGAGTGACATCAAGCTCAGTGGTTATGATCCCGCACCGGCAATCAAAGCGCCGGTCGCGATTTAGGAGGCCGCAATGATTGCATTGATATGGGCAGAAGATCAAAATGGCCTGATTGGCAACCAGGGCCAGCTTCCCTGGCATTTACCAGCAGATATGCAGCGGTTCAAAGCGCTGACGACCGGACACCATGTCGTGATGGGGCGCAAGACTTTTGCGGGCTTTAAACGCCCGCTCCCACGGCGGACCAATTGGGTGCTCTCACGTCAGTCTGATTTAAAGTTGCCACCGGAAGTCCATCAACTAGCAGATGTGGCGGCGATCCAAACACTCGCGGCTGCCCATCCGGATGAACCGATTTTTGTCATTGGTGGTGCGGTGGTGTTTGAAGCCGTGTTACCGGTGGCCGATTATTTATATCGGACGCGTATCAACGCAAGGTTTGATGGTGATACTTGGATGCCGGCCGTGGATTACACGCAGTGGCAGCTGGTGAGCCAACAAATTGGGACGGTGGATGAGAAAAATCAATATCCGTACGAATTTGATGATTTCCGCCGTCGTTAATTCAGTGGCAACCGTGAAACTCAGGCAGATTTCTGCTATACTGAAAGCATTAATTTTATTGTAACGATCGTTTAAACGTTACAAGTATAAGAAAGCGTGGCAAAGTATGACGAAAATCAAGATTGTGACCGATTCTTCGGCAAATTTGACGGATGCCGAGGTAAAAAAATACGATATTACCGTGATTCCGTTGACTGTCATGATCGATGGCACCATTTACGTGGAAGATGAAACGATTACGCGTGAAGAATTTATTGACAAGATGGCAACGGCTAAATCTTTACCAAAGACGAGCCAACCGGCACTCGGAACGTTCATTGAAACGTTTGATAAGTTAGGTGCGGATGGCGCGAGTGTGATTTGTATCAATATGCTCGAAGCCATTTCAGGAACAGTGCACACGGCGGAACAAGCGGCTTCGATTACGAAGACCGATGTCACCGTGATCGACGCTCGGACGACCGACCGTGCGATGGCCTTTCAAGTTTTGACTGCTGCTAAGTTAGCCCAGAGTGGTGCTGACAAACAGGCGGTCATCGATCAGATTCATGCGACTCAGGCCCATACAAAGCTATTCATGGGCGTAATGACCCTGAATAACCTCGTTGCTGGTGGTCGAATCAGTCGTCTGACGGGGGCAATCAGTACGCTACTGAATGTTAAGATTGCCTTGGAAGTTGATGACGGCACCCTAGATGTGAAGATGAAGGGGCGCGGTGTTAAGGCGATTAATAAGTTTTTTGATAAGGTTCTCGACGATATTATTGCAACGCCGAACGTCGCCGAAGTTGCAATCTCTCACGTTGGCGCCACGGAGCGCGTGGAAGAATATCGGGCGCGCCTACAAGCGGCTTTACCAAGTCTCAAGATCAGTGTTCAACCAACGGTGCCAATTATTGCGACCCATGGTGGCCCGGGTGCGTTTGCCGTGGAATATCATACGCAAGCGCCAGCGTAAAGTGAGCGGTGTCCCACAGGCGACTTGTCTACGAGCACTAATGGCAAATGGTGATCGTCCCAACAGGGGATGGTGACCATTTTATTGTTCAAAGATGAGTTAGCTCTGATTAAATGGACTGCTCAACGGTGAAGAAAGGTTGGATGCCAATGTCCAAAGTTAAAGAAACCATCAAAATCATTTTAGTGGTGGCGGTGTTAGCGGTCGGGGTGTTTTTCGGGGTCAATTATCTGCTGCATCCGCAAAATGAATCGGCGACGACTACCCCAACAACGACTAAAAAGACCACTGCCAAGAAGACGCCCCAAAAGGCGAAAATCAACTTGGTCGCGGTCGGTGACTCCTTAACCGAAGGGGTCGGCGATGAGTCCGAGGGTGGCTACGTTGGTCAGATCAAAAAAACGTTGACGACTAAGCAAAAGCTGAAGGTGACGACCACGAATGCTGGTAAGTCCGGTGATCGGAGTGACCAGATTTTAGCACGCATTAATAAGTCGAAAGTGTTACAACAGAAAATTGCCAAGGCGGATGTGATTACTGTGACGGTTGGCGGTAACGACCTCTTGCAAACGCTCGAAGGGTCCCTAACTTCTAACAATACGGCCAAAAATAACGCGACGGTTGCTAAAGCGCAAACTTTATATGCGAATAAACTAACTAAATTATTTAATAAATTACAAAGTTTGAATGGCACTGCGTCAGTTTTTGTCTTTAGCATCTATAATCCAATTTATGTGAACTTTCCAAATGTGACGTCGATCACGCACTACATTAGCCAGTGGAATGATCAGACACAGACGACGGTTAGTCAATACAAGCACACGTATTTTATGGATATCAATTGGACCATGTCACACGGCCAGTACAAGACGGCAGCCCAGATTCGCAAGTTGAAGAAAGCAGCGAGTGCCACGACCTTAACTAGCTTAACCAGCTCAAAGGCCATTACTGGCGCTTTAGAGACAGAAAACAAGACGAATGATTTGATTTCGACTGCTGATAATTTCCATCCCAATAAGCGGGGGTATCGTGTGTTTACAACCAAACTGTATCAGACCATGATGGCCCATGATGCGTGGTTAATCAAAAAATAGGGAGGTAATGAGATGCGGGAAGCACAACGAAACAAGCAGGCATCAGCACCTAAAAATCCGAAGACAAACGGTCCAATCAATGTTTGGAAATGGGTCGCCGTTGTCTTGATTGCGTTGATTGTCGGCACCGGTGCTTACGTCGGCACCCAGGTCTTACGATCGCCTAGCGAAAGCACTAGTTTGACGGCTGCAAGCAATACGGATGCGGCTAGTGTGCCGATTACAATGAATCGAAAACAATTAAACGCCCTTGCGAGTTATTATTTGAATGATCTACAAAAGGGCCAAGACATGAAATATCGCTTCGTGGTCCGGTCTACCGGCGCTTATTTGCTCGGAACGACGCAGGTACTGGGTCAGAACGTGTCGTTTGTGATCACGATGCAACCAAGTGTCATCGATAACGGCAATATTTCGTTGAAAGCAACCAATTTATCGGTCGGGACGATGTCCTTGCCAATCAGCTTTGTGATTAATTATATTAATAATAATTACAAGACACCTAAGTGGGTCAAGTTGAATGCCAAGAAGAAGACAATCGACCTCTACTTGAATAAATTAGTTGGTAAACATGATGTTCGTTATAGTGTAGATAAGCTTGATTTGAAGAATAATCAGTTCAAGTTCGAAATGCATATTCCAAAAACTAGTGACTAAGGAGTGAATTCATGCATAAAACATTTTATACATTCTTGATGACGCAACGGAACCCAGACAGTACCGATGCCATTGCCGAATTTGCCAATAATGCGTTTTTGGATCAATCGTTTCCAAAGCAGAGTAAAGATTTTCACGAACTCTCACAATATTTGGAATTGAACGCTGGTTATTTGCCAACGATGACGGTCTTTGATGACGCGTGGCAAGCCTATTTGGCAAGTGAAGCTTAAATTAATTTGTAGGAAAGAGGACGTTCGGTATGCCAGAGGAACCCAAACAAACTAATCCGCACATAAAAAAAGTGCCCCGGCCCAAGCGACGCGTTGGTCTATGGACCTATATTATTTCCATTGTCGTCGCATTAGGCATTGGGGTGGGTGGGACGTACTGGCTGATTGGTCGGCAAGTCAATGCCCAGCTCAGCAGTATGCAGCAGACTAGTAAAGCAATGAAAAAGATCGAATCAGTTTATGAAACGATCAATGAGAATTACTACAAACCGGTCAATGCGAATAAGTTGGCCAACGGTGCCATTAACGGCATGGTCAATTCGTTAGGTGATAAATTTTCCGAGTACATGGACAAGAGCGAGACGGAAAGCTTGAATGACACGATCGACAGTTCGTTTTCTGGAATTGGTGCCCAGGTTCAAAAATCTGGCAACTATGTTCAAATTATTTCACCAATTGCTGGTACGCCAGCTAAGAAAGCTGGTTTGAAACCGAAGGACATTATTAAGGCGGTCAATGGCAAGTCAGTGGCCGGTAAGACCTTGACACAAGCCGTTAGCATGATGCGTGGTAAGATCGGTACGACGGTCAAATTGACGATTGAACGCAGTGGTCAAACCTTTACCGTAAGTTTGAAGCGGGCTAAGATTCCAGTGACGACCGTTGATTATAAGTTAGTCGGTGGCGATAAGAAGATCGGTTATATTACGGTATCGACCTTCTCGACGAATACTGCTAAGGAATTTAAGACGGCGTTGAAGGCACTCGATAAGAAGGGGGCCAAGAAGTTAGTCATCGATATGCGTGGTAATCCTGGCGGGTTGATGACGGCTGCCTTGAAGATGGCCTCAATCTTCTTGAAGAATGGTAAGACGATCATGCAGGTCCAAGCACGCGATGGTTCGACCGAAAAATACACGGCGTCCAAGAAGTATGATGGTGGCTTTAAAGAAACGAAGCCAACGACCGTCTTAATTGATGGTGGGAGTGCTTCGGCAGCTGAAATCTTCTCCGCAGCCTTGCATCAATCGGCAGGTGTTAAACTGGTCGGGTCACAGTCATATGGTAAGGGGACCGTTCAAACGGTGACGACTTTTAATGATAAGACTGAGATGAAGATCACGGTCGCGAAGTGGCTGACACCAAACGGCACTTGGATCAACAAGAAGGGCTTGACACCTGATGTTAAAGCTGATGAGCCGAGTTATGCAAGCTTGACGGTTATTAGCAAGGTCAGTGATTTACAAGCTGACAAGGTCAATAGCAATGTCAAGACGTTCCAGAAGTACTTGCAAGCCTTAGGTTACTTTAAAGGAACCGTTAATGGCTACTTTGGTGATTCAACCACCAGTGCGGTCAAGCAGTATCAAAAGCATGCCAAGTTAACGGTCAATGGCAAGGTCGATAAACAGACACTGACTAAGATCGAGACTGAATTAGCTAATAAGATCAGTGATAATGATCGGGCTTACGATGCAGCAATGAAATTGATTGAAAAGACAAATTAGTTCAAAGCTGATTCGTATATTTTAAAAGGCGTAACCGAAATCCGCATGGCTTTCGGTTATGCCTTTTTAGTTGCGGAATTTTAATGCGGTACCGTCAACGAAGCTTTGACAAGATGGAGGTGGATCTACGAATTAGGCTCAAAAATGGCTTGTCACGGGTGGCTTTATAAATCGGCAGTGGAAAGTCTTGTTCATCATGAATTTAAATCAAGATTTAGACTTGCCTTGCGGTGGGGGTAAAGCGGTATACTAGAAATTGTGCGTTAATTGATCAGTATGAAATAGTGAATTTCAACGGGTTGGATTGAGGTAACTTTTAGCTGAACGACTGGCGAGATGTTTAGCAATTATAGAAAGAAGTTTTGTTGTGAATCGACGGGCCATTTATTTTGTTCAGGGCGCCCTGTTACTATCGAACGTTATGGCTGGTATCGATAGTACGAATGTCAATACGGCGCTACCAGCAATTATTGCGGATTTACACGGTCTACGGTTAATGGCGTGGATCGTCGCTGTTTTCTTACTAGGAACGGCAGTTTCGACCTTGATCTGGTCAAAAATGGGTGAGCGCTTTGGTAATAAGCGAGCTTATCAAATGACGACGGCACTCTTTATTGTCGGCTCCTTACTACAAGGATTAGCACCCAACATCTGGTTTTTGATTATTGCTCGGGGTGTTGCGGGTCTCGGCAACGGGGGGATGATTTCCTTACCTTACATCATGTATGCGGACATTTTTAAGAATCCGCGTGATCGAATGCGGGCACTGGGACTAGTCTCGGCTTGCTTTAGTATGGCAACGATTATTGGCCCCATGGTCGGTGGTGTGATTGTCGATGTGTGGTCTTGGCACTGGATCTTTTACCTCAACGTACCAATTGGGATTGTCTCAGCCGTGCTGTTACAAATCTTCTATCAAGAACCTAAGCGGGAACATAACTTGCAACCAATGGATCGTGCAGGGGCGTTATTGATGGCGGTTGGGATCATCAGTTTGCTTGGTGGTATTGAACTGATCGGCATGGTGTCGTTATGGATTGTCGCGATCGTGATCGTGGGGGCGCTCATTGTGTTGGGCAGTTTAACCATCGTGGAACGTCGCGCTGTGGACCCGGTTATTCCGGGCCGCCTGTTTAAGAACGCGCCGTTAGTGGTCGATTTCGTCTTATTTGTGCTTATTTGGGGCGCGTTCGTTGCCTTTTTGACGTACAGTCCGATGTGGGCTCAGGGCTTGCTAGGGACGTCAGCGTTAATTGGGGGAGCCACGCAGATTCCAAGTGCTTTTGCTAATTTTGGGGGTAGTGAATCAGTTCCCCGCATGCGGCGGCACTTGACGCCCCATCGCGTCTTGACGATCAATATTATCATTTTGACGCTGACCTTCGTTCCATTGATGATTGGCGGTGTTAAGCTTCCATACTGGGTCTTACTCTTAGCTGGCTTCTTTGAAGGTTGGGGCAATGGGGCCTGCTTTAATGAGCTGCAGGTTAAGGTCCAAGTAGACGCTGATCAACGTGACATTCCAGTTGCGACTTCGTTTAGTTATTTGATTCGGATGCTCAGCCAGACGTTTACCACGGCTATCTTTGGGCTAATCATGAACCAAGCTCTGACTAGTGGGGTGGCACGATCGGATGGTAAAATCACCATGGCGATGATGAACCAGTTAAGTGATGCTAGTCGGGCGGGCCGGCTACCAGCGCACCTAGTGCCGATGATGCGTGGCATCTTACACACTGGACTACAAAATATCATGATTGTTGCGTTCGGATTAATGATCGTCGCTTTAGTGATCAACTTATGGGCACAACGTCATGAGACGCAACGGCAGGCCCAGAGCTAGATAGCATGTGCAAACTTGATTTTTGCAATGATGATTGGTTCGGAACAACTTACGGAGAGGTATTCTAATTGAATACCTCTTTTTATTCTGTGCGATGCTTGTATCGCTGAATTACTACCGAACCGGAATTCATCCAATTGGCAGATTGTTTTAATCATGATTGAAGGTGACTGTCAAGCTGTGCCTATCAGTTGCATTTAAAGAGATAATACGATATATTAACATCAACAACTTACTAAAAGTAAGTAAAACAAAAGTAATGGGGGCATTAAGATGATTGATGTTAATCAACTAGAATTTGGGTTAGAAACATTTGGGGATATTGTGGCGAACACGGATGGTAGTTTACAGTCGGCGGGAGAGTCATTGCGCCAAATCGTGCGCGAAGTTCAGTTAGCGGATCAGTATGGGCTGGATGTTTTTGGCATTGGTGAACATCACCGACCAGACTACAGTGTCTCAAGTCCGGAAACGGTGTTAGCAGCCACCGCTGCCGTGACCCAGCACATCAAATTAGCGTCAGCAGTAACGGTGCTGAGTTCCGATGACCCGGTTCGAGTTTATGAACGGTTTGCAACGTTAGACGGTCTGTCTAATGGGCGCGCCCAAGTGATGTTAGGACGGGGGTCGTTTACCGAATCGTTCCCGTTATTTGGCTATGATTTGACGGATTATGATGACCTATTTAACGAAAAACTCGCACTATATGACCAATTGCGAACGGAAAAGCCGGTGACTTGGTCGGGTAAGTTTCGGGCTTCGTTAACGAATCAAGACGTGTATCCAAAGACAGCTACTGGTGAACTTGAGACTTACATTGGGATTGGTGGTTCACCAGAATCAATTATTCGCGCGGCTAAGATTGGCTATAAAGTCATCATTGCAATCATCGGTGGTCGGGCGGACCGATTTAAACCGTATATCAAGCTGTATCATGAAGCCGCTAAAAAGTTCAATCAGCCAGCTTATCCGATTGCGGTGCATTCACATGGATTCATTGCGGATGATCAGGATGAGGCCTTGACGGTGGCTTATCAAAATATCAAAGCTAATTTTGATCGCATTGGATTGACCCGGGGATGGGCGCCAATGAGTCACGAACAATTTGACCGTGAAACCAAATACGGGTCGTTTTATGTTGGGACGCCGACCGTGGTTGCGCAACGGATCGCGACGACGATTGAAACACTAGGGCTGGGGCGCTTTGACTTGGTATACGGGGCCGGTAATCAAACGGCGGCTCAACGTGAACGGATGATTGAATTGTATGCGACACAGGTGATTCCACAAGTTAAAACTATTTTACAAGCGAAGCAGGTGACGACCAAATGACAGTCAAAAACGTTGGAATCCTCGGCGCCGGTAAAGTTGGTATCGTCTTAGCGGAACTGGCATTGGCGGCCGGGTATGACGTTCGCATTTCGGGCTCTGGCAAAGTAAGCAAAATTGAACTAACGATTCAAACACTAGTTCCGGGTGCAATTGCGGCGGAAAATCAGGATGTCATCGCCAACAGTGAGTTAATTATTTTAGCATTGCCGCTGAGTCGTTACCGGCAAATCCCGGCTACGGCGCTTGATGGCAAACTTGTAATTGACGCTATGAATTATTGGTGGGAAACAGACGGGGTACGGGAAGAAGTTCTGGATCCCCAGACGTCCTCCAGCGAACAAGTCCAGCAATACTTCAAAGGGAGCCATCTGGTTAAAACACTGAACCATATGGGTTATCATAATCTGCAAGAAGACGCCAGACCTAATGGCGATCCGGCGCGGAAGGCCCTATTGGTAGCTGGTGATGAGCCCCAAGCCGTAGCAACTGTGGCCCACTTTGTGGAGACGCTTGGGTTTGATCCCATTAGCTATCCCCGACTGGCGGATGGTATTATGACTGAACCCGGCAGTCCGTTATTTGGGGCCAGTTTAAGTGCGACCGCGCTTCAGCAAATCATTGATCATTTTGATGAAACTGATTTTGGTCGTGCGCTTGCGGCCAAACATGCATTGGATGTTGGAACAAACAAGTAGCTAAACCAAACTAAAATGTGGCATTCAACCTGAATGTCGTATTTTTTCGTGATCTTAGTTGGTTAGATGGGGAAACGCACAACGCAAGACTAATTCAAACATGATAGAATAAATTTTGAAGCCGAATATTGACAGTTTGCTGTGTCAAAAAATAGTTGGCATTAAATTTGAAAGTTGGCATTTGAGATGAGTTATAAGCGTTGGAATGTAGAGAAGGCAATCGTTTTAGCACTACGGGAACTTGGTGGAACAGCCTCACGAAAAATAATACGCCAGACAATTGCTACAAATGAATATGTTAATCTGAAGTATGAGGATGTCTATGATACTAAAGTCAGTGCACGGACCGGAAGAGCGTATAATCCCTTCCTATACGATTTCAACTTTGGGTTAAAAAATCTACTTACAGTTGGCTATATTAGTTCCATGTAATGGGGAAAGGAAATTTCACTGACAAGTATCGGCAGAACTGCTGAATTATCAAATTATCCGACCTCTGAACAAACCCAACTAGTTACGAACTATTGGAATCAAAAGACACGTGAAAGAGTACATCGGAAATTAACAGCAATGCAGGAATCTGATGACAAGTTGGCAGATAGGGATGAGGATCTGGTCGTAATCGATGATCCAGAGTCGCGACAAGATGCAGATGAATCACAATGGAAGAGTGATTTAATTGAATGTTTAAAAAAATTCAATTCTGGAAAGTTTGAAAACTTTTCGCGAGCATTGATTTCAAAAATGGGTGTGACCATTGATAAAAATCGTGGTGTGGTACGTTCAGCTGATCACGGTATCGATGGCTTTGGCTATTTTAAATCCGACGAGTTTCGTACTAGCCGGGTGGCAATACAGTGCAAACGGTATACGCAGGACCAGGTATCCGAACCTGAAATTGATAAATTTAAGGGCGTCATGGATAGTTTTAATGCTGAATATGGTATCTTTGTGACAACTAGTCATTTCACTAACCGAGCTAAAGCTAAGGCGATGCAGGGAAATAATACGGTAACACTAATTGATGGTCAGGAGTTAGCTGATTTAGTTGAAAAATATGAATTACAGATTACCCCTATTAAAACATATACTTTAAATGCATATTATTATGAACAAGATTGATTGAATTTTGAGTGTGTTGAAATCTCATCAATAAATTAAGATAAAAAAACTGATATCCCCGCTGAGTTAATCCATACTCAGCGGGGGTTTTGAAAAAGGATATATATGATGTTTAAATGGTTTAGGTGTCCTGCTTTAGTGAAGGCGATTGCGGTTTGGACATTAAAGCCTTGATCAAATTGCAAAAAACAACCCGCCACTGTATGTTGTTAACAAAAAATGAATTCAGTCACGTCATGTGTCGATCAGTCAATTATTATTAAAAACGTCAAAGCCATATCCTTGAATGTGCTGTTTCAATAGTGTCAAATAGCGCTGGGCCGTAGCGCTCAATTCGATTTTCTTATGGCGCAGGTATCCAAGGGTCATTGCATCATCCACTTTTAGTGGAATCGCCACAATTTTTTCGTCATTGAGTTCACTGCTGATGATGCCTGAACTGATCGTATAGCCGTTTAAACCCACCATCAAGTTGAAGATCGTTGCCCGATCACTGATGCGGATATGCTTTTTATGAGGTAGCGTACTGAGGATTTCTTCTGCAAAATAAAAGGAACTCGTATCGCCTTGCTCATAAGAGAGGTAGGGATAGTCTCGTAGGTCATCCAAAGTCAGTTCTTGCTTGTGCGTTAATGGGTTATCACGACCGACGAAAACATGCGGGCGAGCCTCGAATAGCGGTACGAAGCTTAAGTCTTTGTCAGCAATTAAACGGCTAAGCACGGTCTGATTGAACTTATTAAGATAAATGACGCCGAGCTCGCTTTTCAAAGTCTGAACGTCATTGAGCACGTTGGCCGTTTCAGTCTCGCGTAATGTGAACTGATAGGTATCGCCACCAATTTCCTTGACTAATTCGACAAAGGCGTTCACGACAAACGCATAGTGTTGCGCAGAGACACTAAAGATACGCTTGCGAACGGTTCCCTGACCAAAATGTTCGTTGAGTAAATTAACTTGGTCGAGGACACTGCGAGAATAGTTAATGAATTCACGGCCCGTATCCGTCAAAGTGATCCCCGTTTTATGACGATAAAACAGCTGTACTTGATATTCCTTTTCGAGTTCTTTCATTGCTTGGGATAATGAGGGTTGGCTGATAAATAACTGTTTGGCCGCCTCGTTGATCGAGCCAGTCGTGGCAATTTTTTCTAAGTAGCGCAATTGTTGAATACGCATTAAGTGCACCTCCTGAGAAATGTCTGGTTTCAGTATCTAATTAACGCATGATTGTAGCTGGTGTGATTGAATAAATTATTTAGGTTATAGGTATTGCCTATTATATCATCAATGCAATCAGTCTTATCTATTTTTTAATCAGATTGTTATAATAAACTCATTAAGACAGACACGGAGGATGATTACATTATGACAAAAACACATTTCCAATTGGTCGGCTCACTCTTACGCCCGGCTAGTTTACTTACTTATAAAAATCAAATCGAACATCGTGACGATATTCAATACCCATTTTATGAGGCTTTGCCGGGCTACCAGGCTGCCGAAACAGCGGCAGTGAAGACGGTGATTGCCACCGAAAAGGCGCATGGGATTGATGTGCTAACGGATGGCGAATATACGAAGTCAATGTGGCATTTGGATTTTATTTGGGGGTTTAGTGGTGTTCGGCGGTTTATTGCGGATGAAGGTTATAATTTTCGCGATCATGACGGCAGTGATTTTGAAACACGTAAAGATATTGGCATTGAAATCACAGCACCACTTTCTGGCAAGCATCATCATTTTATTGATATTTATCAGCAACTTAAGTCACAAGCCGATGGTAATGACGTTAAATTAACGATCTGGAGTCCCGCACACGCCTTTGTTGAGTTTGGATACATCGATAAGCTATATGGCCCTGACCAGATTTACAAAACTGTTGATGACTTGCATGCAGGCTTACTCGGGGCGTATAAAGAATTCTTAACGGATTATCAAGCTGCGGGTGGCAAAATCATCCAATTCGATGACTGCTTGTGGGAAGTGTTTGCCAGTGATAATCAGCAAAGTCCCTTTGGTGCTGGAAATGGCAGTCTCCAAGAATTAGCTGATGTAGCCGTCAACACCAATAATGAGTTAGTTGATTTTGGCCATCAATTAGGGTTGAAAGTTTGGACGCATAATTGTCGTGGTAATTATGAAAGTCGGCACTTTGCAGAAGGCAGTTACAATACGATTGCTAAGAAATTCCTGCATGACCAACACTACGACCGTTTCTTCCTTGAATGGGACGATGACCGCGCCGGTGATCTTTCAGCGCTCAAGGTACTTGAGGACCGGCCGAATGTGGAAGTCGTCTTGGGCCTGTTATCCAGTAAGACCAATACCTTAGATGATGAAGATCGCGCGTTACGGTTACTGACGCAAGCTAGTCAAATTTTGAATAAGAACCAGTTATATTTATCTCATCAATGCGGCTTCGCTTCGTGTGACTCAGGCAACGAGTTAACGGCGGCTCAGCAGTGGGCAAAGATTGATCAGGGACAAAAGATTGCGGCTAAATTCTGGGATTAAGTCACGTCAGTTAATTAGCTGACGGCTATCAAACGACAATCAAACAAGCGCGATGTTGCGGCCATCTTGATGATGAAGGCTGTGACGTCGCGCTTATTTGCAGTTGTAGTAGGTGAACTGTGTGTATGATCGTATCGGTGGACGTTAACGTTAAGGACGGTTATGCGATGTGCTTGGACTAACGAGCTAATTGACAGCTACCGCAAGCTTGCAGCCAATAAAATGGGGTCGATGTTCCGGTTAGCTAAATTAACGTGTGGAAGTATTGGGCAGCAGATCAATGGTCGGTTTCAAAGCATGGTCGGTGTAAACATGGTAAAATATAGATTGCTGCATCATGCCAGTCCTGGACTAGCAAGCGTCCGGTATTTTAGTTCATGGGCGGCATAGCGACCAACGATTTCGTTGAATGAATGCATTAGTGGCGGTTGGTGCACAGCACTTAAGCATGTCGCCACTGGAGCTAGCAGCATCGGCTTGACAGCCAGTGCCGTTAAAGAATTTTAACAATGATCAAAGTTTGAAGGCATTCACGCCACGAGAAAAAGGAGCACAACGTAATGGCAAATATTCAATGGTACCCAGGTCACATGGCCAAGGCGATTCATCAAATTCAGGACAATTTACATTTAGTTGATATTGTTTTTGAATTGGTCGACGCCCGGATCCCAGTGGCTTCCCGGAATCCAGAAATTGAAAAAACGGTCCAACAAAAACCACACCTCTTAATTATGACCAAGAAGGACTTGGCAGATCCCCAAGCGACAGCTGACTGGGTCAAGTATTACGAAGACCAGGGTCAAGTTGCGATCGCGGTCGATTCACGTAGCCGTACGATTGGTAAACAAATGACGCAAGCGGCTAGTGACATGTTAGCTGACAAGTTAGCAAAAATTGCGGCCCGTGGCATTACTAATCGGCCAATCCGCGCAGTTTGTGTCGGTATCCCCAACGTTGGTAAATCGACCTTATTAAACCATATTGTCAATAAAAAAATTGCCAAAGTCGGTGATCGTCCGGGCGTTACCAAGGGCCAACAGTGGCTCAAAGCGTCCAATAAATTGGAATTACTCGACACCCCAGGGATTTTATGGCCGAAGTTTGAAGACCAAGTCGTTGGTACCAAGCTGGCCGTCACGGGTGCGATTAAGGAAAATATCTATCCTAACGATGACGTCGCTTTGTTTGCCTTGGACTTCTTCAAGCAGCACTACGCGGCACGCTTAGTCGATCGTTATCATTTGACGGCTGAGCAGTTAACCTTACCAAATCCGGAATTACTGATTGCGATGACGAAAAATGCGGGGATGCGCGATGACTGGGAACGTTTCTGCGTGGCCTTCCTCTTAGATATTCGCAAGGGCCGGCTCGGTCGTTTTACGCTCGACTTAACGGGGGATCAACCCGATGCCTGAACGAACGATTGCGGATTTTAAACGGCTACTGGCTGACCAACCAACGGTATCGCTTCTAGCCGCGGCTCAAGCCGATCCTCGCAAGGGCGTGCAACAGGCTTATCAACACTATTTGCGACAAGCTGAAAAACAGGCGGCGTTAGTGACACGTTTTAATCAACATATGCGTTTAGAACGGGATTTTTGGGCCCACGGCGGACAATACGTTGCTGGGATCGATGAAGTTGGTCGCGGCCCGTTAGCTGGACCAGTCGTAACTGCCGCTGTAGTCTTGGACGATCATTTTGATTTGCTAGAAGTCAATGATTCAAAGCAATTAACCGCTAAGAAACGGGCGGCCCTGATGCCACGGATCCTAGAAGAAGCGGTCGCCGTGGGAATCGGCGTTGCGGATGCCCAACAAATTGATCAATTAAACATTTATGAGGCGACCCGAGTCGCAATGGCCCAAGCCGTCCGTAACCTGTCCGTCCGGCCAACACGTTTACTAGTTGATGCGATGCAGGTGCCGGTACCAATTGAACAGACCCGTCTAATCAAGGGCGATGCGAAAAGCGCGAGCATCTCGGCGGCTAGTATTGTCGCCAAAGTCGTCCGGGATCACTTAATGACAATGTATGATCAAGTGTATCCCGGGTACGACTTTGCTGATAATATGGGCTACGGGACTGCTAAGCATTTGGCCGGGTTGGCCAGTCTCGGCGCTACGCCGATTCATCGCCAATCTTTTTCACCGGTTCGAAATGCTAAGCGGGTCTAAATCCGTAACTACTCTTTAAAGAAGCCGTTCCGTTGACGACTAATGTCAACAAGGGCGAACTTAAGGAGTCGTGATAACATGCAATTAAGAAGTTTATTGATTCGATTACATTTAGCGCACGGCATCGGGTATGCCGGGATGGTACGCGTGTTACAACACTGTCGGCAGGTTCAGACGGTCGTCACTGATCCCCGCCGATTAGGTAAGTTGGCCCATTTAACTGCTAGTCAGCAGGGGCGTTTTACCGCTGATTGGCAAAGTATGGCGTTTCAACAGCGACTAAAACGCCATGCGCAGCTTGATATTTTAACAATCTTGGATGATGATTACCCACCGGCCTTATTAGAAGCCTATCAACCACCATTAGTGTTGTTTTTGCGCGGGCAGCGTGCGTTACTAACGACACGTCAACTTGCGGTTGTTGGTGCTCGGCAGGCCACATCGTATGCGGAACGGGTCACGACGCAATTATTGGCACCGTTAGCAACGGCAAAGTTGACCATTGTCAGTGGACTAGCGAAGGGAGCCGATGGTTTTGCACATCGGACCGCCCTTCGTTTTAACTTACCGACAATCGGGGTGATTGGGACCGGGCTGGATATTAGTTACCCCCGTCAACACCGTGACCTACAGCAGCAAATTAGTCAGGTCGGTTTACTAATCAGTGAGTACCCGCTGGGGGTGGGTCCGGAACCATACCACTTCGTTGCTCGTAACCGGATTATTGCCGGGCTGTGCCAAACGGTTATCGTGGTCGAGGCGCAGGCCCATTCTGGGAGTCTGATCACTGCTAATATCGCGTTACAAAACAATCGCAACGTTCTGGCGGTACCTGGACCAATTGATGCACCATTTTCAGTTGGGTGCAATCAATTGATCGTTGCGGGGGCCAAACCAGTCTTAAATTCGCGACATATAATAGAAGAGTTTTTACCAAAAATTTGACAACACGAAATTTTTGAAATATGATTACAGGGATTTCTTAAACTGATATTTATAATAATGATAATGAAACCTGTAAGGAGCTGATCGAGTGGCTGCAAGTACAACTAAAGCCAAACCGGCGGCAAAGCGGAAGACCGCAACTAAAACTGCTACCAAGCGGAAAAGCAAAACACCCGCTAAAAAATTGGTGATCGTGGAATCACCATCTAAAGCAAAAACGATTGAAAAATATTTAGGTCGTTCTTATAAAGTCGTCGCTAGTCTGGGCCATATTCGGGATTTACCGAAGAGCAAGATGGGTGTCGACGTGGATAACGACTACGAACCGCACTATATCTCGATTCGCGGTAAGGGTGATGTGATCAAAGGATTGCGGAAAGAGGCTAAAAAAGCCAAAGCCGTGTACCTCGCATCTGACCCGGACCGTGAAGGGGAAGCCATTGCTTGGCACTTATCCTATTTATTAGGACTTGACCCTAAGGATAAAAACCGGGTCGTCTTCAATGAAATCACCAAGGATACGGTCAAAAACGCTTTTAAGGAACCGCGTTCAATTGATATGGACCTAGTGGATGCCCAACAGGCCCGGCGAATTTTGGACCGGTTAGTGGGTTACTCAATTAGTCCATTATTGTGGAAAAAGGTCAAAAAGGGGTTATCGGCCGGTCGGGTGCAATCGATCGCGCTAGATTTGATCATTCAACGTGAAAATGAAATTAAAGCGTTCAAACCCCAAGAGTATTGGACGATCGATAGTGAATTTCAAAAGGGTCGTTCCAAATTCATGGCAAGTTTTTATGGAACCCATGGTAAGAAGCAACCGTTGGATGACAACGATGCGGTGCAAAAAATCTTGGGCCAATTAGACCGGAATGGCGATTTTAATGTCGTCAAAGTCGTCAAAAAAGAACGTAAACGGTTCCCGGCGCCGCCATTTACAACCTCTACCATGCAACAGGATGCCAACCGGAAGTTGAATTTCCGGACGCGTAAGACCATGATGGCAGCACAACAATTATATGAAGGCATCAATGTTGGTGGTAAGGAAGGTAGCGTCGGCTTAATCACTTATATGCGGACTGACTCGACGCGGATTTCGTCGATTGCGAAGCACGAAGCGTCACAATTCTTGCATAAAGAATACGGCGCAGAATATGCGGCCACCAAACCTGTCAAGGGCAAGTTACCAGAAGGCGCTCAGGATGCCCATGAAGCAATCCGACCCTCATCCGTCTTCCGGACACCAGCTAGCATCAAAGACTACTTGACGAAGGATCAATTCCGGTTATACCAGCTGATCTGGTCACGGTTTGTGGCTAGTCAGATGACGCCCGAAGTACTTGACACAATGGCGGTCACGATCGACCAAAATGACGTCCAATTCCGGGCGAACGGGTCGAAGACGAAGTTTGCTGGTTTTACGAAGATCTACGATAAGACGGAAAAGAATAACGTCTTACCAGATTTAAGTGAAGGTGATGTGGTCAAGTTATCGAAGACTGATCCGCAACAACACTTCACCCAGCCACCCGCACGTTACTCTGAAGCCAACCTCATCAAAGCATTGGAAGAAAATGGTGTGGGGCGGCCGTCAACGTACGCACCAACCCTGGATACGATTCAGCGGCGCTACTACGTCAAATTAGAAGCGCGCCGGTTTGTGCCGACTGAACTCGGCGAGATCGTTAACGATATTATTCAGGAATACTTCCCGGATGTCGTTAATGTCGGCTTTACTGCCAGTTTAGAAGAACAGTTGGATGCGACTGAAGAAGGTAAGGAAAACTGGGTTAAAGTCGTCGATAGTTTCTACAAGCCGTTTTCTAAAGAAGTCGCAACGGCTGAGGAAAGTATGGAGAAGATCCAAATCAAAGACGAATTAGCGGGCTTCAATTGTGATATTTGTGGCGCGCCAATGGTTGTGAAGATGGGCCGTTACGGCAAATTCTTTGCCTGCTCCCGTTTCCCGGATTGTCGTAATACGAAGCCGATCGTTAAAGAAATTGGTGTCGTTTGTCCGCAATGTAAGAAGGGCCAGGTCATTGAGCGGAAATCGAAGAAGAACCGGATTTTTTATGGTTGTTCCCGCTTCCCAGATTGTGACTTTGTCTCTTGGGATAAACCGGTTGGCCGTGATTGCCCGAAGGATGGCCATTACCTGGTCGAAAAGAAGGTCAAAGGTGGCAAGCAAGTGCTTTGTCCGAATGGCGATTATACCGAAAACGTTCAAAAATAAATGAAAAAAAGGTCATCTAGGGATGATCTTTTTTTGTGCATTGTCAAATAATGCGTACAATTTTTGAAAATACGTTGATAAAATTCGTAATTTAAACTGATTAACAAGTGTTTTATCGGGAAAATAAACGCCCGTTTAAATTAATGTTCGCTTTAAGCTTGACGGTGGACATGTCATTGCAGGATTTGCTGATGCCATTAGTTGTCTTCTGCTAGTTTCTCAGGTATGATGACAACAATACTATCAATGGTATGACAACAAGAAAAGAGGAATTCTGGATGGCATCAATACCAACAGTAAACGTAATTGGCGCCGGTTTAGCCGGCTCAGAGGCCGCTTGGCATATTGCTAATATGGGCGTCAATGTCCGGCTGTATGAAATGCGGCCCAACAAAATGACTCCCGCCCATCACACGGCGCAATTTGCTGAATTAGTGTGTACGAACTCACTGCGGGCGAACCAATTAGCCAACGCGGCGGGCCTACTAAAGGCCGAAATGCGGCAGATGGATTCGATCGTGATGCAAGCGGCTGAACACCACGCTGTCCCAGCTGGTGGTGCGCTAGCCGTTGATCGGGATACGTTCTCTGCAGAAATCACGGCTGCAATCACCGCGTTACCTAATGTTGAAATTATTAATGAAGAAATTACTAGTCTCCCAGATGGCATTACGATCGTAGCGACTGGACCATTAACGGCGGCGTCCTTAGCGAAATCGATTCAAGCGTTTAACGACGAAGATGACTTACACTTTTTTGATGCGGCCGCACCGATTTTAACGAAAGATTCGATCGACATGGATAAGGTGTATCTCAAATCACGCTATGACCGTGGTGAAGCGGCCTATCTGAACTGCCCAATGTCGGAAGCCGAATTTGACGTTTTCTATGACGCGTTGATTCACGCCGAAATGGCCGAAGCGCATGATTTTGAAAATTCAGATGTCTTTGAAGGCTGCATGCCGATCGAAGTGATGGCACAACGTGGGCGCCAAACGATGCTATTTGGCCCACTTAAACCAGTGGGCCTTGAAGATCCGAAGACGGGCAAACAACCCTTTGCGGTCGTTCAGTTGCGCCAAGATGATGCCGCTGGTGATCTATATAATATTGTCGGCTTCCAAACTCATCTTAAGTGGGGCGAACAAAAACGGGTCTTTTCACTGATTCCGGGTCTGGAGAACGTTGAATTTGTCCGTTATGGCGTCATGCATCGTAATACTTTTATGAAGTCACCGAAACTATTAACGCCAACTTATCAGACACAGCAACGGCCCGATTTATTTTTTGCGGGCCAAATGACGGGTGTCGAAGGCTATATTGAAAGTGCGGCGAGTGGCATCGTTGCTGGAACCAACGCAGCGCGCTTAGCACTTGGTTTAGAACCGGTCGTTTTTCCAACGGACACGATGATGGGGGCGATGGCCCACTATATCACGCATACGAGCGCTAGCAACTTCCAGCCCATGAACGCCAACTTTGGCATTATGCCAAAACTCAAACAGCGCATTCGGGATAAGCGTGAACGTAATACGGCGATTTCTGAACGGGCCTTGGCTGACCTGACGACTTTTAAAGATGAAACGTTGACCGTTAACAACTAAAATATCGCCCCATTGACAGGGTGCATAATTGTGTTTTCCTCCATACTTTGCTAAAGTAGCAACGTATGGAGGTTTTTGCATGGAAACGGATTATTTAACCCTCTTTTTAAAGTACATTCGGGTTGAACGACAGTATTCGGAAGAGACCGCTGCTGCTTATCGGGAAGACATTCAAGCTTTTAATGATTTCTTAACGGCAAATGGCGGCGCGAAAGCGTATACTGAAGTTGACCGGTTGGACGTTAACGTCTATTTAAGTCATTTATATGACCGGCACTTGACCCGAAATTCAATTGCTCGGAAAGTTTCAAGCTTGCGGTCGTTCTATAACTTTTTGGTTAAGAATGATTTAGCTAAATTGAATCCCTTCGTGTACGTCCAACTCAAAAAACACGCGGCGCGCTTACCCCGTTTTTTCTATCAAAAGGAGCTGGACGTATTATTTCAAACCGTCTATGCGGATGATAGCGTGATGGGGGCCCGGAACGCGGCGTTATTAGAAGTCCTGTATGGTACTGGGATTCGGCTGAGTGAGTGTGTCGATCTACAATTAGCCGACGTTGATTACGACCTAAAAATGATGTTGATTCGTGGGAAGGGCGATAAGGAACGTTACGTCCCGTTTGGTCGGTACGCGGCTACCGCGCTTCAGCATTACGAAACCGTCTGCCGGCAGCCCGTGATGGCCAAGTATGGTCAAACGCACCAAACGGTGTTTATTAATCGTCACGGCGGCCCCATTACTGGCGGCGGAATCGAATATGTCTTGAATCAAATCGTTAAGAAAAGTAGTTTAACGGCTGATATTCATCCCCACATGCTCCGGCACACGTTTGCAACGCAGATGCTGAATAATGGTGCCGATTTACGGACCGTGCAGGAGCTGTTAGGTCATACAAGTTTGTCAACGACGCAAATTTATGCGCACGTGACAAAGGAACATTTACAACAAGATTATCGTCAATTTTTCCCACGGGCAACGCGGGAATCGACAAAGGAGACTGAACATGACAACGAAATTTGAAGCAACTACCATTTGCGCCGTTCGCCAAAACGGCCATAACGCCATGGCCGGTGATGGTCAGGTCACGATGGGTGAAAAAGTCGTAATGAAAGGGACAGCCCATAAAGTTCGGCGGATTTATAATGATCAGGTCGTCGTAGGTTTTGCCGGGAGTGTCGCGGATGCGTTTAACCTTGAAGATCGTTTTGAAAAGAAACTCAACGAATTTTCTGGTAATTTACAACGGGCAGCCGTTGAGCTTGCCCAGGAATGGCGCAGTGACCAGGCGTTACAGAAATTGGAAGCTTTGTTGATCGTCATGAACAAAGATGACATGTTACTTGTTTCTGGGAGTGGTGAAGTAATCACGCCGGATAACGACGTCTTAGCCATTGGTTCTGGTGGTAATTTTGCCTTAGCCGCAGCTCGCGCAATGCAGCTGCATGCCAAGGATATGAGTGCCAAGGAAGTCGCTGAAGCGGCAATCCATATTGCCGGCGACATTGATATCTTTACCAATCATAATGTGATCTCAGAAACGTTGTAATGTAGGAGGAAACGCTTATGGAAGAAATCAATAAGACACCGAAACAAATTGTGGCCGCGCTTGATAATTATGTTATTGGTCAAAACCAAGCTAAAAAAGCGGTGGCAATCGCGCTACGTAATCGTTATCGGCGGATGGAACTTTCTGCTGAAATGCAGGAAGAAATTACCCCCAAAAATATGCTGATGATCGGACCAACCGGGGTCGGGAAGACCGAAATTGCCCGGCGGTTGGCTAAGATTGTGCACGCCCCGTTTGTGAAGGTTGAAGCAACTAAGTTTACGGAAGTCGGCTATGTTGGTCGCGATGTTGAATCCATGGTTCGTGACTTAGTGGACGTGGCTACCGAGATGGAAAAACAACAGGCTTATTCTGGTGTGCGGGCACAAGCGGTGCAGGCTGCTGACAAACGGCTCGTCAAATTATTAGTACCAGCCCAAAAGAAGCAGGCTAAGAACAATGGTAACGAGTTCCAAAACATGATGAACATGTTTAGCCAGATGCAAAACGGCCAGACCCCCAACGTTGACGATTCAAGTAACGAAGAAGTGACCGATGAAGTTCGTAATCAACGATTATCAGTTGCCGATCAGTTGAAAACGGGGCGCTTAGAAAACTCAGAGGTTACCATCGAGATGGATGACCCCCAGCAAGCCGCCGCGGGTAATAATAACATGCTTGGTCAAATGGGTATTGATCTTGGTGATAGTTTAGGTGCCTTAATGCCCAAGAAGCGGATCCAACGGACAATGCCAGTCTCAGAGGCCCGAGAAATTTTAGTCCGGGAAGAATCCGAAAAGTTAGTCAATAACGCTGATATTTATCATGATGCGATTGTCCGTGCTGAAAATACCGGGATTATTTTTATCGATGAAATTGATAAGATTACTAAGGGTGGTCAGCAAGGTTCCGGTGAAGTTTCACGTGAAGGGGTTCAACGAGATATTCTGCCAATCGTTGAGGGGTCGCAAATTTCAACAAAATATGGTCCCATCAATACTGATCACATTCTGTTTATCGCTTCCGGGGCCTTTGCGGAAAGTAAACCTAGTGATCTGATTGCTGAATTGCAAGGCCGTTTTCCAATTCGAGTCGAATTAGACGATTTAAGCAAGGATGACTTTGTTAAGATTTTGACGGAACCTAAGAATGCGTTGATTAAGCAGTATATCGCCTTGATCGGTACGGACAACATTAAAGTGACGTTCACGATTGAAGCTATCGAAGCGATTGCCACGATTGCCTATAAGGTCAACCATGAGACACAAAATATCGGCGCCCGTCGTTTGCACACCATTTTGGAAAAGCTCTTGGAAGAATTGCTATACGAAGGTCCTGACATGGAAATGGGCGAAGTCACAATCACTGAAAGCTATGTCAACGAGCGAATCGGTAACATTGCACAGGATAAGGATCTTAGTCGTTACATCTTATAAAATTTATCAAGGGGGCGTTTACGCGGATGACAGTCGAATTAAAGAATGAGTACCTCACCGTTTTGATCAATGAAGCTGGGGCGGAATTAAGTAGTGTCAAGTCGAGTGACGGTATTGAGTACATGTGGCAGGCCGACAAAACTTTTTGGGGCCGGCACGCACCCGTGCTTTTTCCAATCGTTGGTCGTTTAAAGGATGACCAGTATACTGTTGCTGGTCAGGCTTATCACATGGGACAACATGGTTTTGCCCGCGACAATGACTTTACGGTCGTCAACCAAACGGCCACACAAGCAACATTTGAATTGACCGATAGTCGTGCGACGCGGGAGATGTATCCGTACGCGTTTCGATTACGTTTGATTTATACGTTGACGGATCATGAATTGACCGTTAACTACAATGTGCATAATCCAGCTAATCAAGAGCTGTTATTTTCTGTTGGTGGGCACCCAGCATTTAACGTACCACTCGCTGATCCGGCGGGCACACTAGCTGATTATAAGGTTACTGTGGCACCACGAAAGGTCTACGCGCATATTCCATTACAGGCACCGTTGAACGATGCGGCAAATGCGGATGACTTCGACCTGACCAAGCCATTAGCACTTAGCCGGGATTTGTTTAAGGACGATGCCCTGATTTTGGATTTGAATCATCACGAGACGACGTTAATGTTGGACACTGATCTGGATGATCATGGGGTAGCGATGACGATTGAAGATGCACCATACGTCGGCATGTGGTCACCATACCCCGCAGAAGCGCCGTTCGTGTGCTTAGAGCCATGGTGGGGCATTGCGGATAACGTTGATAGCGACGGTCAATTAAGCCATAAGATGGGCATTAACCGGCTTGCAGCGAACCAGACGTTTGATGCTAAATATGCGATTAGCTTTTTCTAACTAAAATACTGTGGTTTAGTGAAACCGGTCGACAGGTTTGACCGGTTTTTATTGTGGTCTGAAAAGATAGCAAAATAAAGAATTGTATCATCTTACTTTAACTAGAAACAAAAAATACAAACCCAGCACCAAAGCTTACCCGTTCCTAAATAAAAAGACCACTCAGTAATGAAATGGTCTTGAAAGTAACATAATTATTTGCGGTTAGCCCGTTGCTGACGTCGCCAACCAAGTCCGAAGTGTACCAATGATTCGGTCCCGTTTTTGATACGTGCAATATTACTGCGGTGCCGATAGAAGATGAAGAGGGTCAATGCAAAGGCCACGAGTGATAGCAACCAATCCTGATAGTAAAAAATTGCAATCAACGTGACGATTGGAAAAGCCGTCATACTAGCAACACTGACCATACTGGTCGTGTAAACCAATAATAACATGATGGCACTAGCAATTAAGAAGAACTCCCAGTTGTAGGCCAATAAGATCCCAGCACTCGTGGCAACGGCCTTACCACCTTTAAAGCCGATGTAAATTGAGAAAGTATGTCCTAAAATAGCTGCTAGTCCAATCAATAAGGTATACCGGTTATTCATATGAAATAGCAAGGTCGGTTGTAGTGCTGCGATGGTGCCTTTTAGAATATCCATCACCATGACAATTGTCCCAGCGGTCGGGCCTAGGACCCGGTACGTGTTGGTAGTTCCGATATTACCGCTACCTGCTTGACGAATATCAGTGTGAAAGAAAAACTTGCCAATAATGACACCCGAAGGAATCGCGCCAATTAAGTAGGCGATGATCAGCATAATTATTATTTTCAAAGTTGGTTCCTCCTGCAATAGAATCACTCAATATTTTAGCATTCTTTTTAAGATTGTGGGGATTAATTAGTTTAAAAAATGATGATTGCGTGTCAAATTATGAAAATAAAATGATTTTTTGATAATTATTATGTGCCTAAAAGCGGGTGGTTAGGGCCTTTAAAGCGCTAACTGTCAAATTAATCACGCATTTTAAGAACTGGTCGTGACCAGTAATAAGTTTATTCATTGAACTGGCGCTTAGAATCAACATGAGGTAAGCTAGTAAGTGGCTTAATTTTTAAAAGATAGTTTTAGACGCGAACGTGTGTTTGCTATTTTAATTGTTAACGTGTATGCTAACAGATGAAGAGCCACAAGTGACAATTAGAAATTAACATAATTGTACCTTGACAGGTTGGGGCTTTTAGGACTATTTTATTACGGTTACCTGAAAGCCGCACCTAGTTGAGGTAGATTTTTAAAGATAAAAGGAGTTGTGAGAATGGCCAAGAAAAGCCCAAAATATGATGATTCTTCAATCCAAGTACTTGAAGGATTAGAAGCCGTTCGGAAACGTCCCGGAATGTATATCGGTTCTACAGACGGCCGCGGACTCCATCACTTAGTTTATGAAATTGTCGATAATGCCGTTGATGAAGCCTTAGCTGGCTATGGTAAAGAAATCAACGTGATTATTCACGCCGATAACAGCATCACCGTTGTCGATCATGGTCGTGGGATGCCAGTTGGAATGCATGCTTCCGGTATTCCAACACCTGAAGTTATCCTCACGGTTTTGCATGCTGGTGGTAAGTTCGGCCAGGGTGGTTATAAGACTTCTGGTGGGCTGCATGGGGTCGGTGCGAGCGTCGTTAACGCATTGTCGTCCGAATTGACGGTAACCATCGTCCGTGATGGCTACCGCTACGTTGAACATTTCAAAGATGGGGGTCATCCCGTCGGTACCCTTGAAAAGAAAGGGAAGACTAATAAGCCAACTGGAACGACAATGACTTTTAAGCCGGACGCTAGTATCTTTACAACGACGGTTTATAATTTTCAAACGTTGGCTGAACGGTTGCGTGAATCTGCATTCTTACTGAAAGGCGTCAAAATCACGCTGACTGACGAACGGGAAAATCAACAACAAGAGCTGGTCTTCCATTACGAAGATGGTATCAAGGCGTTTGTCAGTTACCTCAATGAAGATAAGGACACCCTCGGGGATATTATGTTCTTTGACGGCACTAAGGAAGGTGTCGAAGTTGAGGTCGCTGCGCAGTACAACGATGGCTATTCGGAAAACTTGTTGTCATTCGTCAATAACGTGCGAACGCCAGACGGTGGGACTCATGAAGTAGGGTTCCGCAGTGCCTGGACGAAAGCGTTCAATGAATATGCTCGCAAGGTTGGCCTATTGAAGGACAAGGATAAAAATTTGGAAGGCTCCGATGTCCGTGAAGGGTTATCCGCTGTTATTTCATTACGAGTACCGGAAAATCTCTTACAATTTGAAGGTCAAACTAAGGAAAAGCTCGGAACACCCGAAGCACGAACGATTGTTGATAATATTGTGAGTGAACAACTTCAATTCTTCTTGATGGAAAATGGTGAATTTGCTCAAATGCTGATTCGCAAATCCACCAAAGCTCGGCAGGCTCGTGAGGCTGCCCGTAAGGCCCGTGATGAAAGCCGAAACGGTAAGCGGCGTCATAAGCAGGAACGGTTACTTTCTGGAAAATTAACGCCAGCGCAGTCTAAAGACGCTAAGAAGAATGAATTATTCTTAGTCGAAGGGGATTCGGCCGGTGGTTCAGCTAAACAGGGGCGTGATCGAAAGTTTCAAGCAATTTTGCCATTACGTGGTAAGGTGTTGAATACCGAAAAGGCCAAATTAGCTGATATTGTCAAGAATGAAGAAATTAATACCATGATTTACACAATTGGTGCGGGTGTTGGTCCTGAATTTGATATTAAGGCCAGTAATTATGACAAGATCATTATTATGACCGATGCCGATACCGATGGTGCCCATATTCAAATTCTCTTACTGACATTCTTTTATAAGTACATGCGGCCAATGATTGACGCTGGTAAAATCTACATTGCGTTGCCACCGCTGTATCGATTACAAAAAAAGCAGAACAAGCAGTTACGGACGGAATATGCATGGACTGACGAAGAGTTAACGCTCAAGACCAAGTCATTTGGTAAGGGCTATGCACTCCAGCGCTACAAGGGACTTGGCGAAATGAACGCGGAACAGCTATGGGAAACAACCATGGATCCTGAAAAACGGACCTTAGTCCGAGTTCGAATCGATGACGCTGCCTTAGCAGAAAAACGGGTCACAACGTTAATGGGTGACAAAGTTGAACCTCGTCGAAAATGGATCGAAAGTAACGTCCACTTTAATTTGGACGAAGACGGGTCGTTACTAGATAACGAGGCCGTCTCATCCGCACATGAGCAAGCCGACGAAGAATTGGCACAACAGCTAAAACAATAGAGGGGGTCGTAAAATGGCAACTGAACAACCAAAAATTCAAGAACTAACCCTTGAAGACGTCATGGGCGACCGCTTCGGCCGTTATTCTAAATATATTATTCAAGAACGGGCCTTGCCAGACATCCGTGATGGCTTGAAGCCAGTACAACGACGAATCTTATACGCCATGAATCAGGATGGCAACACCTTTGACAAAGCGTTCCGTAAGTCCGCTAAATCAGTCGGAAACGTCATGGGTAATTTTCATCCCCATGGTGATTCTTCGATTTATGAAGCAATGGTTCGTCTTAGTCAGGACTGGAAGTTACGGGAACCGCTGATTGAAATGCACGGGAATAATGGTTCCATGGACGGTGATCCGGCTGCCGCCATGCGGTATACCGAGGCACGTTTGAGCAAAATCGCTGGTGAAATGCTTCAAGACATTGATAAAAAGACTGTCGATATGGTCCTAAATTTTGATGATACGGAGTACGAACCAACTGTTTTACCGGCCCGCTTTCCGAACTTATTAGTTAACGGGGCAACGGGGATTTCAGCCGGTTATGCAACGGAAATTCCGCCGCATAACTTGAGTGAAGTCATTGATGCGATTTTATTCCTGATGAATCACCCTAAGGCAACGCTTGAAGATTTGATGGACTTTGTCAAGGGCCCCGATTTTCCAACTGGGGGGATCATTCAAGGCTTAGCAGGTATCAAGCAAGCCTATGAAACTGGCCGTGGGCGTATCGTCGTGCGTTCGCGAACCAGGATCGTACCGCTTAAGGGGAATAAATCACAGATTGAAGTTTCAGAGATCCCTTATGAAGTTAACAAGGCGCAATTGGTGAAAAAAATTGATGAAATTCGCATTCTGAAGAAGATCGAAGGTATCGCCGAAGTTCGTGATGAAAGTGACCGTCAGGGATTATCAGTGGTGATTGAACTGAAGCGTGACGTCAATGCAGAAGGTATTCTGACTTACTTACTCAAAAATACCGATCTACAAATTACTTATAACTTCAATATGGTCGCCATTTATCATCAACGGCCCGAACACGTTGGGCTGAAAACGATTCTAACGGCCTACTTGGAACATCAACGGGACGTTGTAACCCGTCGGACCCAATTTAACTTACAGAAGGCTATGGATCGCCAACACATCGTTCAAGGATTAATCAAGGCGATGTCCATCCTCGACCAAGTAATTAAAACGATTCGTGGTAGCAAGGATAAGAAGAACGCCAAACAGAACTTGGTCAGTCAATTCGATTTCTCTGAGATTCAAGCTGAAGCCATCGTGACAATGCAACTTTATCGGTTAACCAATACCGATGTGACGCAGCTAGAAAAAGAATCAGCTGAACTGGCCAAGGCTATCGCAACCTATCAGCTGATTCTGGCAGAGCCTAAAGAACTCGATAAAGTTTTACGGCGCGAACTAAAGGCCGTTCAAAAAGCCTATCCAACGAGCCGTTTGACTGAGATTCAAAATGAAATTCAAGAATTAAAGGTCAAGACCGAGGTCGTGATTCCACAAGAAGACGTCATTGTTATGATTAGCCATGATGGTTATATCAAGCGAACCAGCTTACGCTCTTATTCAGCGTCTGAGCCCGATGATAACGGGCTTAAAGATGAGGATTATCCGATCTATCTAGCTAAAAATAGCACGTTAGATCATTTAATGATGTTCACCAACATGGGCCATCTCATTTACCGGCCGATTTATGAAATTGCTGACGCCAAATGGAAAGATACCGGTGAGCACATTTCTCAGACGATTGGGCTGGCTGAAAACGAGCGCATCACGTGGGTCTATTCTTTTGAGAACCTTAAAGCTACCGGAAAATTCTTAGTGGCAACTAGTGATGGCTATATCAAACAAACGGCTTTTGCTGATTACACGCCGGGTCGAACTTATAAGACTCGGGCTAGCCAGTTCATCAAAATGAAGTCAGACGATGCAACCGTTGTAACAGTCGAATACTTACCAGCTGCACCAACGGGAACCCTGATTCTGATAACGCAACATGGGTATGGCCTTCGTTATGATTTAAGCGAGGTCCCAACGATTGGTGCGAAGGCGGTCGGCGTGAAATCTATGGATCTGCGCGACGATGCCATTGTACGGGCAACAATCGCCGCAGATGATGATTTGATTGCCATGATTACGCAACGGGGTTCATTCAAGAAGATGAAGGTGGCAGATTTACCCGTGACAAGTCGTGCACGGCGGGGCGTTCAAGTCTTACGGGAGTTGAAAAACAATCCACACCGGGTCGTTGATTATGTCTTAGTTGCTAGTGACGCAAATGGGGTTGCACTTGATGTGCTGACTGATCGTGGTAAGCACCATTCGATCTTGAATGATGATCATCCTACTAGTGCGCGTTATTCTAATGGCTCTTTTGTAGTTGATACTGATACTGAAGGGGAACCTGTTTCTATGCAGATCCATCCGATCCCACTAACGGTATAGTTTCCAATGCGAATACTTGCACGTTAACGGGCATTCGATTAAGATAATATTATAACAGGGTAAAAGATTATGAATTAGTTAAGCTTTATTTACCAATAACAACCGCTTGCTTTCACTTTGAATCTTGTATAAAATTATAGATATCATAAGATGGCGATAAGAAGAAAGGATCAGGTAAAATTCATGAAGACAACTCAAGAAAGTATTTTCTCATCGAAAACGTTAACGTATTTCTTGCAACTAGCTGAAACTATGAATTACACACAGGCAGCTCAAATTTTAGGAATTACGCAACCAGCATTGACCCAACAGATCAAAAAACTAGAGCGTACCGTTGGTGCCCCTTTATTTTATTCCGTTGGGAAAAAGTTACGTCTCTCTGACGCCGGTTACACAATGCTTAACGCAACCCACAGTATTTATAGTGTATTGAACAAGGCAACTGATGAAATCCAGCAGACAACTAGTGCTACTCAAGGAACAATCAATATTGGCGTGCTAGCTTCAATTGAAGACCATGTATTTGAGGATTTTGCCATTAAGTATTACGAGGCCAATCCAAATGTTATTATTTCGTTGCACATGCTGACGCGTAAAGAGATTTGGGAACGATTAGAAAATAATCGGATTGATTTGGCAGTCATGTACCTACCTGATGAAAGTATCAAGAACTGGAAGCCATACCAGTCTAAGAAGATTATCCAAGACGAATTGCTATTCATTTCGGGTGACGAGAAGTTAGCGAATAAGAAGCGCATCAAGTTCAAAGATACGACGCTCAATCCATGGGTGACGTATCCTGAAAACTATTACTTGGATCAAGTGGTTAAGGAATCTTATAAGAACCAGTTGGCTGATTTGCCAACGGCAGTCGCACGGTTTACGACGCCACAACAGATTTATCGCTTTGTGGCAGCAACTAATACTAACACGGCGTTGCCAAATTCATTTATGGTGGCTAATCCGGCAACTGATAAGCTCCACACGTTGTCATTTGAACCAGCCATCAAGTTTGACTTAAATTTTGTCTTCCGTAAAGATAAGGACCAAATTCCGCGAATCAAGAATTTCCTTGATGAATTTGATGCCTACTTACGGACCGAAGATTATATTTCACGGTTACAAAAGATTAATCAAAAATAAGTTTTAAGGGAGTTTTGTGCTAATGAGTAAGGAATTAGTTTTTGGGCATCAAAATCCTGATACCGACGCAATCGTGGCGGCTAAGGCGTTCTCATACTACGAAAATAAGATGGGAGCGGACACTGAAGCAGTTGCATTAGGCGAACCAAACGAAGAAACTCAATTTGTTTTGGATTACTTCGATGAACCAGCACTACGGGTGATTACTAAGGCCAGTGATGAAGTTGACAGTGTTATGCTTGTTGATCATAACGAACCTCAACAAAGTGTGAGTGACATTGCTGACGTAACTGTTAGTCACGTGGTTGATCATCATCGAATTGCTGGTTTTGACACGGCCCAACCATTATTCTACCGGGCTGAACCACTTGGTTGCTGCAGCACTGTCATTTACAAGTTGTTCAAAGAAAATGACATTGAAATTCCAGCCAAGTTAGCTGGATTAATGTTATCTGCAATCATTTCAGATACATTACTCTTAAAGTCCCCAACCACAACGGAAACTGACGTGGCAGTTGTTAAAGACTTAGCTAAAATTGCTGATATTGATTATGAAACGTATGGTTTAGCAATGCTTAAAGCGGGCACTAACCTTGACAGCAAGACTGAAAAGGAATTAATCGATGCCGATGCGAAGTCATTTGAAATGGCTGGCAAGACCGTGCGCGTTGCGCAAATCAATACAGTTGACTTGGATGATGTTTTCAAGCGTCAAGCTGCTTTAGAAGCTGCTGCAAAAGACGAAAATGCGAGTGACAGCTATGATTTATTCTTAATCTTGGCTACTAATATCTTAGATAGTAACTCGGAATTATTAGTCGTTGGTAACCCAACGGAACCTGTTGAAAAAGCCTTTGGTAAGACGATTGCTAACAACCGGTTAAGCTTACCAGGTGTCGTTTCACGTAAGAAGCAAGTTGTCCCTCAATTAACGGACGCCTTCAACGCTTAATTTACAGATTAATTTAAAAAGAAGCTACCACTTGTTGGAGCTTCTTTTTTGCATTCTAGCTAGATTGGGGTATGATAAATACTGTAATTAGATTGTACACAACTCAATTATGGAAGGACTGATAGTAATGGATAAACAGCAAGGTGAATTACGACAGCGTCTAACGCCTGAACAATACGCCGTTACTCAAGAGGCAGCGACCGAACGGCCATTTAGCGGTGAGTATGATAACTTTTACCAGGAAGGTATTTACGTTGATGTAGTTAGTGGTCAAGCACTCTTTAGCTCGCGTGACAAATATGATGCGGGTTGTGGGTGGCCATCCTTCACTAAACCAATCGATCAGACTAATCTTAACGAACACCGTGACGAGTCGTTTGGCATGCATCGAACAGAAGTGACTAGCACACAAGCAAACTCACATTTAGGTCACGTCTTTCCAGATGGGCCACGAGATCGTGGCGGGCTTCGTTATTGTATTAATTCAGCAGCACTGAAGTTCATTCCAGTTGCCGACCTTGAAAAGGCTGGTTATGGTCAGTATCAGAGTTTATTTAAATAATTGAGTTAATAAACGGGAGGAATTTAGATGACAGAGACTGCAATATTTGCTGGTGGCTGTTTCTGGTGCATGGTCAAACCGTTTGATCAACAGCCCGGGATCAAGTCAGTCATTTCAGGTTACACTGGTGGTACCGTCGCTAATCCGACGTATGAACAAGTTGCCAGCCACACGACTGGGCATACTGAAGCGGTTAAAATCACTTTTGACCCAGATGTAATCAGTTATGCTGACTTGGTCGAAATTTACTGGCGTCAGACTGATCCAACCGATGCTTCTGGCCAATTTCAGGACCGTGGTGACAGTTATCGACCAGTAATTTTTGTTAATAGTGAAGCTCAACGTCGAACTGCAACTGCTTCAAGAGATGCACTTGCAGCTAGCGGTAAGTTTGCTGAGCCGATTGTGACAACCATTGAAGATGCGAAGCCATTTTATCCCGCAGAAGCCGAGCACCAAGACTTTTATCGACGCAATCCATTCCGTTATCAAATCGAAGAAATGGGTGGTCGTGAGGCGTTTATTAAGCAACATTGGCAATAAGCTAGATGGTGATTAAGCGTTGAAAATGGCTCAGATTTGCGATCTTCGTATCGTTTGAGTCTCATCTCGATAAAAATAAGGCTAAAAACACGAATAAACCAACCTGCAACCACAGCAATCGTCGCTGGGCTAGTAGGTTGGTTTTTGAGTTCAATTATGATTGTTAACTTGCTTGGTACGCGTCCAATGCTGAATAAAATGATTTTTTGACTGAGTCACGAATATTTAAGTAAGTAATATAATCAGATAATTCATGAACATTACTAGTCAAAGGAAAATCAAAATCTGAGTGCGCATAACAAGCGGCTGGCGCGAACGGACCATTTTGTTCAATAAACGGTTCTAACCAACGATAGAATGTCATCAAATCATCCTTTCAATACTTTAGTTAAATTCAATAAAACTAGTTTAACTGCAAAAAGGTGCGTTGTATAGGCGTTTTAAGGCTTCTTAATTAACTAGCAAATTCCACGTAATGCTTGTGACGTGTTTGTAAAGTTATGTAAAGATCGTGCAACAACGTAAAGCTACTTTAACTAAAAAAGCTAACTGTAGCAGTTAGCCCATCAGTGTCACTTAGTCGGTTTTAGTGGCTTTTAAAGTTCGCAAATCACGTTGTCGTAGCAAGTTTTGGTAATACTCGAGGCTGGTTTCATCTAACCGTAGTTGTTGCATGATCTCAGTCGGTTCGGTCGTCCGGTGTTGCTTGAGAAACCACAGCATGAAGTCCTGGCGCAATGCAACCGGCTTTAATGGCACACCTAAACGTTGACTATCACCCGCCAAGTATTTATGCAATGCCGCGAGGGTGATATGTGGGTCGGTTCCGCGTTGACGCTGCTTTAAAAAAAGATCCGAACTACCACTTTGAGTCTGTAATGGCTGCAAATAGGCCCGTAGTTTAACCAGAAAAGCCTGTTCTACTGCTGTAAAGGTAATTGCATTCAACTGCTGATAAAACCCTGGGGTTAGCATCTCCGTGGCAGTATAACCCTTGGTCGTTAGTAACAAGAATAAGCGGGTGTATGGATGCAGATCATCCATTGCTAACCATGCCGCCAATTGCTCTGGCCAGGTCGTTGTTTGTTGACGATTGGTCAAGGGTTGCCCTTTGATTGTAAAGGTTGGTAAAGTTGTAATAATTCGGTGTGAAAATAAATAGCTAAAGTAGCCGTTTAGATTCGACAGACATTTGTTCAGTGTCGATGTTTTGAATTGGCGTTGTTCACGGAGCATGGCCAAGTAAGCTTGAATATCATTCTCAGTTAAATCTGCTAATAATTGATCCTTAGCAAAGGTTTCATTGAAGTGCTGCTCATAGTTGAAAAAGTCAGCCAAGGTTAATTCATATTGCTCAATCGTACTAGCTTGCTTGCCAGCAGTTTCTAATGAGGCGAGAAAGCTTTTAGCATACGGAAATTTAGCGGTCATTGATAGTAGGACATCCTTTCTGGGTTAGAATTCTTACTTTAACTAAAACATAAATTTACAACAAAAACAAGCGATTTGACCGATGCTGAGAGACGCGTTCTAAGCGCGTGTTCGTTTATTAGTTGAAGAGTTGTCCCTTAAATAAACCGTAAAATCGATGTTAGTTATCAGCAAATTATGAGCGTGCATGCAAACTAGTGATAATTGGATTTAGGAGTCTGAAAACATTTGAACTTTTAGTGATTCAGATAAGTTGATCCAAATTAACGAAAAATGCTCGGTTGAAATTCAATCGACTAATTTTAGTGTTGATGTTTGTGAATCATAAAAAATAATTTAAGTTAAGCGGACGTCTTGAAAAATTCTGAACAGTTAGAGCCAGCAAAATGATTGCGACAAAATGACAATCTGAGAACTGAATCACCAGAAAGCTAACTTAAAATCAAAAAATTACCACAGGGGACCTAAATCAGGTCGTGGGGGAGCAATTTTGTTTTTGATTCTACTTTGTATAATATATATTATGTAAACTAGGAAATGTAAAAAAAGCCCCCTAGCTAGATTTACCCATAATCCACACATAAGCCATCATAATCACAACAAACCGCTTTTATCGCGTGAATTGTCATCAAGTTTACTGCTAGCACAGCGATAATTTTTAGGTGGTAAATTAATTTATAGCACATTTTTATAAAATCTACTGAACTCACTGAATCATATGGATGTGACTTACCGTGAATATATGATTATGATTCATAAGGTGGCCACCATGCATCATGAAATAGCTTTTGACTGTGTTAATGATGTTATTGCTCATAACTGTTAGTCAATCGACTGAATTGCTGTGCACCTTGGGTTTAAAACTGGCTTTTAGAACGTAATTGTTTATCAAGCCGATTTATTGAATCGATGGTTTGCTAACGACAATACTAATTTATCTTGTCGGCAACCACATCAGTCTACCGTAATTTATATTAGAGGCCGCGGGCTGAACACCATAAATGTGAGTGGCATCCTTGAGTACCTGCGGTTGTATGAAGCCCAGGTAATTAGCGGCAACTAGCCTAGCTTTCAACTGTTTTTTGGCGATTATTAGTCAGAATTGTGGCTTGACAACTTGTTAATTTTCAGACCATTAGTCCTAAAATTAAGCGTATTTATTGAAACTGATTGTGCCATTCAATTTAGTGTCAACAATTATTGCAGACTACGAACAGTAATTCGCCATGGCCTCATATGTTTGTTGGACATGCGCTAGATCAAAAGTTTGGTGAATAATTTACCGGGGTGATGGGTTCTTTCAATACCACGGTAAATAAAATTGTGTAATTTGTAGCAAGTTGTCACGAACGCAATGTCATCACGCGAACCGATATTACGCCCAAATGGGTCGTTGGGGTTCATTTCAACCTTTTGTGACAACCCCTACCCGGCCAAAAATAGCACCCGGTCGCCCTACTTTTAAGCCTATTCCATTTCAACGCACGTTTTGGCTGAAGCCTGGCGGATTGACATGACGGCTCATAGCAATGATTTTGCTAGCCCGCGTAATTACGCCGAACCGCTCCCCCAGCCACTAACAGCGTCATCCATCGCCCATAGTACTGACTGTCGCCCTGCTTAAGTTGCATGGTCGCCCTAGCTTGAAACCCGTTGCCATGACATGTTGGCGAAGAGCAATCAATCATTTAGTGGTCATCACCGGGCTGTCCTGGCACCTTGACGAGCACCCAATCGGCATTAGTAAATGGGGATTACGGGCCATTAAAGTCAATTGATCCGTGGTATTTGCTAACGATACTGGCAGTGCCAGCTATTAACTATGACCGTAGCCACAATAATTTGATAGTACAAATTAGACGATCTGTCCCCTTTTAAACATTATAAAAAGATTATTACTGAAGTAACAGTCACTACTGTCAGCAATAATCTTTTTTATATCATCAGTTTAATTTTCATTCAGTGAGCTTCGAACGCTAGCGATTCATTTGGGTATTGATCTTGAAATGGCCACTGTTACTCAACTCTGCTTGATTTGACGCCGCCAGAGCTTGGCCCCCGCGATCCCGCAAGTCATCAACATAAGGATTGGTAAGTACAAGATAATATGATAGCGGCCCTGTACTTCTAATGGTAAAGCGCTTAAGGTGAAACCGTCTAACAAAAGCGCTGCCATTAGCAAATAGTGGTTAAGATAGTGTTGATGCCATAGCAGTCCCAGCCCCATTAAAACACTGAATAACGCAATCACCAGCATTACCTGCCAATAAACCGTCGCACTTGTAATCAATATAGATATAGGGGCTAAATAAAACCAGTGGCGGTTAAGCAAACCGGGATGATGGCTTAAGTTATATAAGCTCCAATCATAGCCATAATCCTCACGAATAAAGCCCTGCATTTTTTCATTAACAAATGACCCCAACTGTGGCTTGATTTGTTTGAGATTAGTCTGCAAAGTCCTCGCCATCGTTCGTGTGATTCGCGGATAGGCTTGCGTCAACGTGGGCGCCACCCGTAATTCGTGGCTGACGGTAGCTTGTAGTGCCGGGCTATAGGTCCCGTGACTTTTAACATCTGTCCCCGTAGCCAGGCTGTATAAAGTTTCAACTTGGGCTGGCGCAACCTTAAAGCCATATAACCAGCTGTCGAGATTAGTCGCTGTGAACATGAGTCCTAACACGACCGCACTGTATGTGAGGAGCTGACGTACTTGAACGCGGTAAAGGTGGTGAGATTTAAGCAGGACACACAAACTCATCAAACCCAGTGCAATTAACCAGACGCCCATGATTGGCCTCAGCATATTGGCCACGACAGTCATCACGATCGCTAACGCTAGGTATAGTCGTCGATCCGTGATTGTGGTCGTCGTGAGTGGGACTAATGCCCGCGTAAGCGCATACATCATGAGTAGGACGCTGGTGAAAAAGAACGGTTCACTACCATTTAAGAGCGTGCCGTACAGCCAATAAGCTGGAATCCAGTAAAAAATGAGGGCAGCCATGATGCCTAATTGTCGTGAGAGCCACCGTGCGACTAGCCAGTAAATTAAGACCATATCGACTAAAGTACACCCAATATTGATTAGTTGGCTGACAAAAAAGTTGGCCCCGCCAAAAGCTGCGACTAAACTGTAGCCGTTCGCGATATTTAAAGCGTGCGGAAAAACGACGTAATTGCCAACGATACCATGGTGTAACAGTTGGGTCCAGGTGAATCCTTGGGCACTAAACGCGGCTAGTGTATGGTAATTCCAGAAATCTGAGGTCGGGTCGATCTTTAACCCTGCAACTAGTGGAAATTTTAAGATAGTTAACCCCATCAGTGCTGCAACTAACCAGCTAGTTTGGTGGCGGCTCAACCACCAGCTGCCAAGGCCAATCGTGGCACCAATGAACAATACGAATAAACCAGCGCCTATCCAAGCACTGATTGCGAGGTGTAATTTCAGGTTGACTTGCCAGTTGGCGACAATCATCCACCCGAGTAAGGCAGCTGCAATCGTGAGAACGGTAATTTGAAATATCTTATAGCACCACTTCATCGGCATGCACCTTCATCTTAATATGAGCGTTTTAAGCCAGTATCTGGATATTTTGCAACGCGGGTCGTAACACCATGGCGCGTTTTAGCCCACGCTGTTTGACCGCGTAACTGCCGATAAATGGCGACGTATGGCGTCAGGCTAATGATCAATAAGAATGCCTGAAAGCTTAAACTTTGTTTGAGGGCATTCATGAATCCAACGGGTTGTTTCACGATGGCACAGTTGCGTTGATACAGTGCTGCTAATACCAAACAAGCCGAAAAAGCGATCACTAGTAATGTCCCGATAGCCAAGTGATGCCACCCAACTTGCCAATGTTGTAGGCTACGGCTCACAAGCACGACTAACGTGATTAGACTGGTCAGTGGCACGATACAACCACTGATAGGCATCAAAATCCAAAAGGTCGTGTCCAATTTTTGAAAATGGTTCAGACGTCCCGAACGCCAAAGTGCTGGTAGATAACGCATGCATTGAACGGCACCCTGACACCAGCGTACCCGTTGACGAAAAAATGGGCGTAGTTGTTCAACGGCCTCTTGCTGGACAACCAAGGTATGATCAAAGGCCGTTCGCGTACCACCTAGCAGCCAGGTCCGCAAAGTGAATTCGAGATCTTCAAGTAAGCTATTCCCCCACGGATTCTGTAACGCTAAATCTAGCCGGACGAACTGACCATTACCTGACGCAATTCCCTGACCAAGGCGATTGCGTAACTGTTGGGTAGCATTATTAACCCCCATGAATTCAAAATTCTGCATCTTAGTCAGCCAGTTGGGCTGATTGTAGATATTCACGCTCGTTTGAATCATGGCCAACTGTGGTTCTTGTTCAAAGTGCGCCAGTACCCGCGTCAAATCAGCAGTATTCATGAATGCGTCCGCATCTAGGACCCCCACGATCGTCCGTTGCGGATCAGATTTTAGCGCTAACGTCTTATGAATATACTGGACGGCAGTGTTGAGGACGGCCCCCTTACCTGCACGCTGGTTGCCCGTGCGGTGTAGGATTTGTAAGAAGCGCGACGATGACTGAGTTAACAACAGTAGACTGTGATCAGTCGAATCGTCATCGACGGCAATGATCTGGGCGTGAACGGTTGGTGGTAATTGTTCGAGTGATTCAGTAAGTTGCGTAATCGTGCGCGAGATCACGTGTTCTTCATTGAGCACCGGAATGACCAAAAATAATTCATAGGGTGTGGGCCCTTTTTCATAGCTTTGAATGGGCTCCCGATAGTGATTGATCAACAATAAGTTAATAATAAAATACAAGTAAAAAACAACTGAAATCATAATTGCAACTCTGATTATTATCATCATAACTCCCCCATCGAAACTTATTAAGAAGGTATTATACGCATACTTTTTTAAAATGCCTATTATTTATGTTATGAAAACATAGTGAACGAATCATGCCTATTCTTTACGTCTTTTTCACGAGAAATTTACACTTATTCGGTAGTTAGTGCCGTACATAAATTGGTAGGATAGTATTATTAACTAATAAGGACGGCGGAGATTGATGAAAAAAGCAACTTGGGGATTACTCGCATTATTGATTGGACAACCGATCGTCATTTACACCGCGCAACGGGCCCTATTAACGACGATTCCGAGTCGCTATGGTCTGCTGGGAGCAATCGCTTATACGAGTGATCCGCACCATTATTTGGCGATGCTTGAGAGTGCGCTTATTCCGGCCTTATTAATCGCGCTTAAGCCGCTAAATCGGTATGCGGCACCCTATACTTGGTCAACGATTTTGAAAAGGACGCTCGGCTGGTGGCTATTTGGAATGAATTGGTTTATTCTGATCAGCCTGTTTGTTCAAGCTAGCTGGCTAAGCTGGGGTATCTTTCTTTGGTCACTCGGTGGCGCCATGGTCCTGCTCGCTAAATTATTAGGTGTCCTCAGTCAGTGAGTTAATCTGAAACGACAAAAAGATACTGGGTAGTCAGCAACATACCCAGTATCTTTAAATTAGTTAGTTGGTTTAATAACTAGTCATGGTGTAGTAGTGGTGTCAACATATCAATGATCCCCACTGAAGCACTTGGAAAGGCAAAAATCTTCTGACTTAACGTTGTGGCGGAGACGTGATCAGCAATAATCATGGTCAGTAAGTTAATCAGGTCTGGTGCGCCATTACCATAGATTGAGGCACCGACGAGGTAATTCTCTTGGTCAAAGACTAATTGTAAATCAGCGTCGACCTCGTTTTGATACTGAAAGGCTAACAGTTTACCATATGGCAGCGCTTGAACGTGAAAGTGTTCAGTATCATGCTGGGCAGCCTCGACACTGACACCGACTTGGGCGATTCTTGGTAGCGTAAAGACGACCGCTGGAATGACCGGATAATCAATGGCGGCAGTGCTACCAAGCAGTTGGCCGGCAATGTAGTTAGATTCAAAGATCGCGGTCGGGGTTAGCTTCGGCAAAGTCTTACTAATGACATCACCACTGGCGTAAATGTTTGGAATGCTTGTCCGAAAATGGTCGTCGACGATAATGCCGTGCCGGTCGGTCTTAATGCCAACTTTCGTTAGTCCTAAGTGTTCGATGTTTGGAATCCGACCAGTGGCCGCAATGATATCATCACTCTCAATCTTCAGGCCGCTGGCAGTGGTTGCCATTAACCCTGTGGCCGTTTTAGTCACTTGGCTAAGCGCTTCGCCAAAGTGGAAGTGCACCCCGGCTGCCTGTAGATGTGTGATCATCTTTTTAACGTGTTCTGAATAAAATGCGGGTAGTGCTCGATCGGCAAACTCAATAATATGCACTTCTGACCCTAGTAACACGGCCATGTTGGCAAATTCCAGCGAGATGATTCCAGCACCAATTAAGGTCAACCGTTTAGGCATGGTTGGTAGGTCAAGAAAATCACGACTGTCATGCATCAGGTCCGCACCCGGGATAGCCAGCTTGGCTGGTCGTTGTCCGGTCCCGATGACGATGGTATCCGCTGTATACGTGCTGTCCGCTACTTGAACAGTGTGGGTATCAGTCAGCTCACCATGACCGGTAATAATTGTAATCCCCAATTGTTTGAAGACGGCCGTCATTTGTACCGATAAAGGTTGAATGACTTGTTGCTTATAGGCCATCAACTGTGACCAATCGATGGTGGGCGTTGTGTTGACGCCAATCCCTTGATATTGTTTGAGTTGTTCAGTCAGCTCGAAGGGACCGTCTAACAGAATCTTAGCATCACAGCCAAAGTTAGTGCACGTCCCGGCGATGGTATCTTCTTCAATGATTGCTACCTTATGTTGCGCATGTGCTAGGGCCACTGCCGCATGCCACGTTGCGTGCCCGCTACCGATAAAAATTGTGTCATAATCTGCCATTAGAGATTCCTCCTAAAATTATATTTCAGTCGCACGCGATTGAAACGGTCAATAAAAAGGCCCGTTTAGGCCAAATCCTGTGATAATGCGGTAATAATCTTCTGGTTCAGGGCCAGTGCTTGTTGATATTCATCGACAGTCAGGTGGTAGCGACTGATACAAGTTGCAATCGCGGCTTCGATTGGTGCTTGTTGTTGCTTACCCTGCGTCGTGAGATGAATGAGTAACTGGCGCCGATCTGTTGCCGGTCGCTCGCGCTGCAACCACCCTGCGTCTTCCATGCGTCGCAAAAGCGGTGTCAAGGTGTTGCTGCTTAAGCGCAGAACCTGACCTAACTCGTGTAATGACTGGTCGTCGTGTTCCCACAATGCCATTAGTACGAGATACTGTGCGTAAGTCAGTTTGAATGGTGTTAACGCTTCGACATAAAATTTGTTAAATAACCGATTGGCATTGTATATGCTAAAACAAAGTTGATTAGCAAGGTCAATTTCTGGTGTCATGCGGATGCTCCTTTCAATCGCGTGCGATTGATTATCAGCATAAGCCCCTTGCCCGTAAAAAACAAGGGGTAAATAAATTTGTAATCTGCTGGTCGCCACAGACAGCGACTAATTCTAAACTTGTAAAAGCAGTTCACTCAAAAGCCTTTACTGCCCTTAGTCTTGGGTCAGTGACTTGATCATGAGCAAATCGGTTTGGCGATCGTCCCCCATCACAAAATCGTGAGCACTGAATTGTTCAAAGCCCCACTTCGCATAGAAGCCCTTCGCGGGTTCGTTATGCTCCCAAACACCAAGCCAGATCTTCTGCTTATGATCAGCTTTAGCAATTTGAATCGCTTGTTGCATAAATTGATTACCGAGCCCTTGGTGTTGGAAAGCTTTTCGGATATAGATTCGTTCGACTTCTAAAGTGTCTGGACCCATTGCTTCTGATTGTGCCGCACCGGTGTTTAATTTCAAGTATCCTAATGATTCACCGGCTCGTTCAACAAAATAAAATTGTGATTCGGATTCCGCTAATTCATGGGTTAACTTGGGCAAGTTATATGCATCTTGTAAGTATGCGGCCATATTTTCAGAGGTGTTTTGTACACCAAACGTGTCCTTAAAGGTTTCAATACTGATTTGTTGTAGTTTGTTCACGTCAGCAGTGGTGAGCCGCCGTGTCGTAATTTGTGACATGATCAATTCCTCCTATAGTTTCCTAGCAAAAACAGTCGGTCACACAATCAACGCTGTAAATGCGCTGATGATGTGACTGACTGCTTTATCTTAACATATTATTTAGCCTTTTTACCCCAATCAGGGATAATCTTACCATCTTCACTAATGGCGAGACCGTCGTTATTTTCTAACTCAGCTGCGTTCGGATCCTCGAAGTCATTTTCAAGCGCATCCACGAAACGAGCTGTAGACTTACCATCTAGATCATCAAAGAAGAAGTTCACAAAGCCGTCCAATTTAGCTTGGTCAACTTGTGGATGTTGCAACTGGCTGATCAACTCACCCGTGTTTTCCGCTAAACTACCAGGAATAAAATCAAAGTAGTTGAAGTAAAAACTCCGGGATTGCATGTAATCCGCTAAGTCCGGCGCAAAGAAAATCATTGGCCGGTTCAGTAGTGCGTATTCGAAACAAACTGATGAGTAGTCAGTGATTAATTGGTCAGCAACGAGTAATAAATCGTTGATCTCACGATAATCAGAAACATCGTAATAGAAGTCCGAATATTCATATGGTAACGTTGGTTTGTTTTGCACAAACGGATGAATCTTCAGTAAAAAGACGTAATCTTCGTGTAACGCTTCGTAGATTGCTCTAAAATTCAACATTTCAAAGGGATAGTATGCTGATTGCTGACCATTGCCACGAAATGTTGGGGCAAAGAGAATGACTTTTTTGCCCTTGATGAATGGCAAATCTTGCGCGAGCCGTTCCCGGATTGCCTGTTTCTTGGGCTCATCGAAAAAGATATCCGTCCGCGGAATTCCTAGCGGCTGAATCTTATCCGGCGCAATTCCAAATCCTTCCGCGTATTTATCCGCGATGTTATGCGAAGAAACCAAGGCTTTGGTGTAATTGCGATGATTTAACGATTGAACCTTAGGACCACCAGGCATCCCCAACCGGCTGTAACCAAATGTTTTAAAGGCACCGACCGCATGCCATACCTGAATCAAATCCGCATTTTCCCGGATATGCAATGGGTAAACTAGTGGGTAAAAGTCATCTAAAATCACATAGCGACTAGTAGCCAACGCTTTAGCCAACGTTCGAACCTCTTTCCAGGATTTTTTGGTTTTAATACTTGGCTTCAAATAGAATGAAATCTTAAAATCAGTATTGCGACGTTTTAATTCCTGGTAGATAGACTCGAAATTACCGGAGATTGTCACCCGACTATCGGAAACAAATGAAATTTGTTTCTTATGAATCGGTTGAAGGCAGTACCACCGATACCAGAGTTTTAGCGCCCGGCGTTTAATGGCACGCATCGCTACACTATCTAACCCGACATCTTCAGTAAACTCATTTTCAAGCGGGTTGACATCACTCAGTTTATATGAAGTGACCTTTAAGGCTTGGGCGGCTAAATTATACCGAAAAATTAGACTGTATGACTTATTGCTTTTCGCTGAATAGCTTGTCATTTTAGTCGTATAATTTAAGTCTTGCTGTGTTTCCACCACTTGACCAATGGAGGTTAGTCTGATAATCCAACCATTACCTAGATACTGTTTTAATTGTATCTTGATTTCATAAGTGCCTGGCGTTAGCGGTTTACCCTCACTGAGTGTCGAAAAGTTGATGTCACCATGATACCCGGCATATGGAAAATCAGCGTTTTGACCACGAACGTTGATCAACGGAATTTCTAATTCTTCATTCGTCTTGCTAGTCAAAATTAAGCTTTTAATAATTCGTTCAGTATCTTGTTCGGGATACTTTTCAAACCACGCCATTCCCTCAATCACTAAGTAAGAACTGTTGAATTCCAGCTTAGTCACTTGACGTTTGATCAATGATTCGGCATCTTTCTCAATTCGCAATGTATTTAGAAAATCAACGTCTTCCTTGGTCGTTTGTGCGTCCTCAACCAGTTCACGATTACGAGTATATTGCGGTTGATTCCGTCCGTATACGATGCGACGCGCGATTCGTTTTAGTCGTTGTATCATCTAATGTTCTCCCCCTGCTAATTTTTCAACAAATTGAACGACCCGTTCGGTATTATGCCCATCTTGATGTGGAAATGTCTTTTGCTTTAATTCATGTACATAAGATAGATCCATATGATCAACTTCCTGATTAATAAAATCGACAACTCGCGCCGCTTTGCTGAAGTGCGGTGCTTGCAAATATTGATAGTAATCGACATAGAATCCGGATGTTTGCATATAATCATCATAATCAGGCGTATACAGAATGATTGGTCGTTCAAAATAACTAAACGTCAATGATAATGACGAATAATCGGTTATAAATAAATCAATCGTTGGCATCAGCGTCTTAACCCGCTCAGCATCTTGGAAGATATGCACGTTGGATGGTAGCGTCATCGCTGACAGTTTTAAGTACGGATGCAGCGAAATGTACAGTTCCCATGGACCGGTCAGCTGCTGACAGGCCGCAATCATGTTGTTGACATATCCCATGACTTGCTGCTTACCCTGGACACCTTGCCGATAAGTCGGTGAGTATAGAATACGATGGGCGGCGAGCCGCGGTTGTTGTGGTTGTTGATTAAGCAACGAGTCGACCATTGGCGATCCAGTGGCAATGACGTGATCTTGATTGATAGCCATGGCATCTAGATAAGCAGGCTGATCAGACTTTGCATTGATCAAGACCCAATCATAATTTGTGTGCGGCTTCATGACGCTCTGATCAGCATTCGGTAAGCTGAGGCCAAACTTTTTCAATGAACCAATGGCATGCCATAATTGTACCACTTGATTATCATCATGTTTGTGAATTGCGTAAAGTGGAAAAAAGTAATCATCGATCACAAAGACGTCAGCCCTGGCAATCACGTATAGCGCTTTAATGGAGGCGAGCAAGAAGCCCACTTTTCCAGCCAGGGTGCGGTCATAATGATAGCAAAACACAGTAACCGGTTTAACGTTGGCAGTTTTTAGGCCCTGCTCAAGAGCTGCCAAATTGTCGTTTAATTGACCGCTGCGCATCGTGGCAAGTGTGATCCGTCCCTTCTTCGGGCCAAACACTTTATAAAAAAATTGATAGAATAAATTAAAGCTCGTGTGTAGTAACACGAGCTTTACCGTCTTTAGACGTCCCATTCCATCACCTCCTTGCCCCAATAATTAGTAAGTGCACTATCAAAGAAGTTGGTAATGTCTTGAATGGAACTCACTTTTTGAACGTAGCCAACTAAATTTTGCAACCGTTCGCGAGTGACTGGACTGGAGGATAAAATATCAACGGCACGTTTAAAATCTTCACGGCTGCTGCGACTGACGCCTCGTAACGTCAATCCTTCTGCAAGGACAGACCGGGTATCGATACCGACTGGGTTTTCAGAGACGCCCATTAGAATGGCAGTTCCCATCGGTTGAATATGCTGGATAATTTGTTGAATCGCTGCTTCACTGCCCTGGCCGCCGGTACATTCTAAGGCCTGACTGACCTTGACATCGGCTGGAATGTCATCGACCAGGTAAGTTTTGTCTGCAAATGAGAAATAATCTAACTTGGATTGATGCCGACCGAATACCAGCAACTGACTGTCTGGAAAAATTTGCTTAACCAGAGTCGCTGTAATATAGCCCAAGTTACCATCGCCCCAAATACCGATAACCCGTTGGTCCTCATCCATGGTACTTTCAAGCTTGGTTAATGCTTGAACGCCGACCGAGACCATCTCAATGAATGCGGCCATGTGTGGATCGAAGTCGCTTGGCACGGTGATTGCGCGGTCGCGTCGTAAACAAACATATTCTTGCATAAAGCCGTCGTAGCCGCTTGAACGGAATCTTGAAGAAGGTAAATAATTTTCCTGAATGATTGAATCCTTCTTAACGGGCGTATTAGGCACCATTGCGACGAGCGTCCCAGGCTTATACTCATTTCGAGGATCATAAACGACCTCACCCACGGCCTCATGGATCAGCGCTTAGCACGTAATGCGGCTTGGGAGCGTTGGCCAAAGAAATAGCGCGTGTCAGCATGGCAGATCGATAAGAACTTTGGCCGCACGATCAAATCATCGGCGTCTACCTCTTCGGCGACCGTTTCAACTTCAAATTGACGGGGACTTACTAAGCGATAAACTTGATTTAACATCTTATGACCTCTTTTCTACTAATGCTGATGCAACGCGTAAGTCAAACGGCGTTGTGATTTTAAAATTATAATTTTCACCACGTACTAAACTAACCTTTTGACCAGCCAGCGAGCAGATTTTGCATGAATCAGACAGTGATGCCTTTTGTTCGGAGCTGAGTGCGTTATATGAGTCGATCAATGTTTTGATGTGAAAACTTTGAGGGGTTTGACCCTGATACATTTCGGAACGAACCGGAATATCGGTCACCTGATCATTAGCACCGCGGACGATTGTATCGATTGCTGGAACGACAGTATCGACTGCTTTATTTTCTAAAACGGCGACGATATTGTCGTTAATGATACGTTGTGTGATGAACGGCCGAACTGCGTCATGGGTAACAACAACATCATCGTCTTGAATCCCGTAATGATCTTGGATATAGTTGATTCCACTCATTAGTGTTTCGTTACGGTCGGCCCCACCAACGACAACGTGAACGCGCTCATCGGTGATGTACTTTTTAATGATATCTTCAGTATGGCTGACCCAATCGGCTGGACAGACGACCAAAATGGCATCAAAGCGACTTTCAAGTGTAAATTTTTCGATGGTATGGATTAAGATTGGTTTGTCGGCAAGCAGCAAGAATTGCTTTGGCATCGGAACATTGCCCATACGAGTTCCTTTACCGCCGGCTAATATTTGTGCATAAATCATATCTACATGACCCCATTCATTATTTAAATTATGTGGATAATGATAAATAAGAATTTTATGTTTTTTGTGAATAAATATGAAAGAAGTGTGACGTTCCTGGTAAGAATTGTTTTTTTATTTATTTGGTTAAAGTAAGATTATACGATTGGCTTAAATATATCTACGTATCCCGGCGCTCAATTTACAGGTAAAAGTGCCTAAACATACCTTTTAACACCATTTATGTGCATTAATTGGTATACTAGGCCTAGAAAAACTAACGAAATGGTTGTGATTATCTTTGACTCGTCTACGAAACTCTGGGTTGGACTTCTCTGTCGCGACGCTTAACTTCTTGGCTAACGTCGGTATTGTCCTGCCCTACGTTCTAATTCTCTTTAAGTATCAGCAGACCCACAACGCGAATTACTTAGCTGCGATCGTGGTCTTCTACGTGGCCCGGGCGGCGAGCGTCTTTGGGACTAAACACCTAAACCTCAAGGCTAGTAGTTATTTGCTCATTTGCCTCTGGCTGGGTGCGCTTGGTAGCTTGTTGTTCAGTTTGACGGCTAACATCGTGGCCGTGCTGGCTGGGGCCCTATTCTTAGGATATACATCCGCCAACATCTGGCCCTATTACTTGACGATCAAGTTACACTTGTCCGCGCAGACGGATTTTAAGTTAAAGAAAATTTACTGGTTAATTTTCTTAGTTCTCGGCATTCTCTTTGTGCTAGATTTTGCGCTGAACTGGGGTTACCGGCTTGCCTTTATCCTACTGGCGCTACTATTTATCATTGCGTTGCCTGCTGGCCGTTTGTTGAGTCAGTTTTCGCTCGCATTTTACGATCAACACGAAATGGCCCAAGTACGTCCCATCAAGCCGTGGCGCGTTGTGGTCTTTATCGTCTTCTTTGCTGCGATTGGTTTACTGACGTTACTTCGTAAGGCGAGCCTACAAATCGCACTACCGGCCGTATTAGGAATTATCGTCGTGGCCATTGTTCTACTAAATCTAGAACTAGCTGCTGATTGGCAATCCATGCCGGCTAACAAACTACGGATCGTTGATCGGGGCTTTTTACTGAGTTTTGTCCTACTGTTTAATAGTTTCTTCGGTGTCTTTGTCTTTGGCAAAATGGGGATGTACCTGGTCTTCGCCATCTATTTGTTGGGCTTTGAGACTGGCCGGCCACTATATTTATTATTGGGACGGCATGACTTACATCGTGCCACCACGATTGCGCGCGGTGGCTTGATTGTCGGCCATTTGTTAGTTGCCACGGCCCAACCCGTTTTATATGTTGCCGGTTTGCTCCTGATCTCGTTGTACGTCGGTTTTGAAAACCCAGCCATTAATACTAGCGTTTATGCCACTGAGGTTGATGATCCAGATCTCGCAATTATTCATAAATATCGCTTTTCCACTTATGGGGGCCTGCTTTGTCAACTGTGTTTCTTCGGCCTCTTAGTAATTGTTAGCAGTTTTCGACAATTAAACTTGCTCAATTTCTTCAATCCAGCTTCAACCGCTTTGAAGAACACTTATCTAGTAGGGATGGTTTGGCCCTTAACGGCGATTTCTCTGATTGTTACGCTGGTCACGCTCTACGGTCAGTATTATTTCAAACGAGCACAGTCAAACGACTAGGCACCATCTAAGGAGGCTTTACGACCATGATTTTTATTGCAAGTGCTGCAATCATCCTGCCACTGATTCTTCTCGGGGGCCTGAATTTATCCGCGACCCGTGGAATGACCATTAGCGCTCTGGTGGTGATTATTACCGGCTACTTTTTCTGGCAGATTAGTCCAACGGTCCTCACCGCCTCAATTTTGCAGGCGATTCATAAAGCCCTCCCCATCTTATGGATCTTATTTGGCGCCTTACTCATGCTCAACTGTTTGCGTGCCACTGGTGCAATCGACCGGATTAACCAGGGCTTTCAAAGTTTGTCTGCTGACATGCGGCTACAAACCGTTTTGGTAGCCTTCCTATTTGGGGGCTTGATTGAAGGTGTCTCGGGCTTCGGGACCCCAGCGATGGTCACTGCACCATTACTAATTGCACTCGGCTTTTCACCCATGGCGGCCGTTATCTTGGCCTTAGTGGCTGACTCGACCCCCGCAGCGTTCGGCGCCGTTGGAACACCATTGACCGTGGGACTGAGTAATGTGACCGAAAAAGCATCCGTCTTGAACTTGATTGGCCTGCGCATCACGCAACTCGATTTATTCGTTGGTGCGCTAATGCCAGCGGTGCTCATTTTAATTCTCATCATGTGGTTTGGCCCTAAGGCACACCGCTTGAAAAGCTGGCTTTCCGTCTTACCTTGGGCGTTAGTGATCGGTTTCGTTTACAGTCTACTGGCACTCCTCAGTGCTTGGCTAGTGGGTTATGAATTTGTTTCAATCATCGCACCGCTGGGAACGCTGGTTATTGCCATCATCACGATCCGATTGCACTGGTTGTTACCAAAGTCGAGCCAGTTGACGCCATGGCGGACGAACGGGATGGCAGCCCAGACGCCTGCGCCTAGTCCGATGAACCTGATGACCGCTTGGTTTCCTTACCTGTTGGTCGTTGTGCTATTACTCGCTAGCCGGGTCGTGACACCAATCAAACAGGTTTTGACCCGTTATGCTAACTTATCGTGGTCCCACATTCTAGGTTATAGTCAAATCAACTCTGATTGGGAACTCCTCTATTCGCCAGGGACAATCTTGGCGGTAGCGGCCATCATTGGGTTACTAGTACAAGCCCGTTCATTAAAGCCCTTACTACCAACTGCCCATTCGGTCATCCGTTCGATGGGCAACACCGCAATTGCCCTCGGTGTTACCCTGATCATGGTTCAAGTCTTCACTAATTCTGGCTTGAATCAGGCCAACCTACCCAGCATGCCAATGTATATCGCCAAGTTTATCGCGACCTATCTAGCTGGTGTTTGGGTCATCATGGCACCATTCCTAGGCCAATTAGGGGCGTTCGTAACTGGTAGTACCACGGTCTCGACACTGACTTTTGCGCAAATTCAAGCTGATATTGCGGCCAATGCGAGTTTGAAGCCCACGATTATCTTGGCAGCCCAGCTCGTCGGTGCGGCAGCCGGCAATATGGTCTGTGTCCATAATATCGTTGCTGTCAGCTCAGTCGTTGGCCTGAGTGGTCAAGAAGGCGCCATCTTACGTAAAACACTACTACCAGGTCTGGGTTACGCCCTGTTAATTGGCGTCGCCGGGTGGCTACTATTACGTCTCTTAGCTTAACTGAATGCGTATAAAGGCACTAATCACCTTAGAACGTGTTTGGATACTTTGACATTCGATTTGATTTTAGTTAAATTAGATCAAAAACAGGAGTTTTTAATCCATGAAAAGCT